>NZ_CAIP01000424.1 GCF_000297435.1 Microcystis sp. T1-4
GCGGTAAATCTTTGACTAAATGTCGATGATTTTGGTGGAGCTTATCGCTCTCTAACCCACAACAAGGACAGGACGCTTTTTTATTTTTCGATTCGATTCGGCAAACTATACCGATATTTTCTAGGTGTCGATAGCCTTGAATACAGGTTCCTTCTAGGTTCAAAAATTTGTCAAGTATCATAAGTAAAATAATCTCGTTTTTGGCAATTATATTAAATCTTAACTCGATTGTCTATCTTTTGGTATTAACCTATTTGTGCCTTAAGTCTTTCCCTGTATGGATTTCAGCTACTTTTGAGCGTAGGTGCTCTCATCGAATTTTATTTTAAGTTAATTAGGGTTTGCTGAAAAAACTTTTCGGTGGTGGCAGGGTGTGGGGGGCAGGGTGTGGGGTGTGGGGTTTTATCGATTTTCAGGTGGTCAACTACCTAATTTTCAGGGAAAAAGTACCTGAATTTTCCCCCCGATCCCCGCAATGGCTGGCACTTTTTGAGGGGAAAAAAGTCCAAAAGTCTTATCCAACAAGGTTTTTAGATTTATTCAGCAGACCCTAATTATTTGCATAACAATTTCTGAAGAGCCCAAAAACCTTGCATTATCCTTCTTTTAGTACACACATTGGTACAAAAAAAGAGGACAACAAAGCCTGAAACGACCGGCTCCTGACTCCTTACTCCTAACCCCACCAACAAACTTTTTCAGCAAACCCTACTTATCAGTTATCAGCTTCTGAAAGCAAGGAACAGCAAAAAGAATCTGGCCATTCTCCTACCTAAAAAGAAGGTTAGAAACTAAGTAGATCAAAGCTTGTAGCTTAAGCAATGAAAGTTTTCCCCCACAGGGGAGTTGCAATGATACTAAATCCCCTTAAAATGTAGGGGCGAGCGGGGAGCAGCAGAACTGGGGGAATACCGACCCCTGATTTCTGAACGAGTACGGAGGGAGTCGAACCCCCGACACCCAGGACCGGAACCTGGTGCTCTATCCTCTGAGCTACGTACCCACAATCAAATAAAATACTATCATATTATACCACTAGCCGACGCAGTAGATCAGAAATTCCTATGACTAGCGATCGCCCCTTAAAACTACTGATTAGTAATGATGACGGCATTTCCGCCCTAGGAGTCCGCACCCTTGCCAACACCCTCGCTGCCGTCGGTCATCAAATCACCGTAGTTTGTCCCGACGGCGAGCGTTCTGCTACTGGTCATGGCTTAACCCTACACCATCCCATCCGGGCCGAACAGGTGGAAGGAATTTTTCATCCCGATGTGATTGCTTGGTCCTGCTCGGGAACTCCCGCCGATTCGGTGAAATTTGCCCTTAGTGCCGTCCTGAAAGAGCGTCCCGATTTAGTTTTAGCCGGCATTAACCATGGATCTAATCTCGGCACCGATATCCTCTATTCTGGCACGGTTTCCGCAGCCATGGAGGGCTTAATCGAAGGTATTCCCAGTATTGCTTTTAGTCTGGCTAGTTTTCAAGCCTGTGATTTCCAACCGGCCGCCGATTTTGCCCTCACTTTAGTCAGAAAAGTTGCCCTTAACCCTTTTCCTGTTCCCACTTTACTCAATGTCAATGTCCCTCCGGTCAGTAGTGCCGAAATCAAGGGGGTGAAAATCACTAGGCAAGGATTGCGACGCTACGAAGAAACCTTCGAGAAAAGACTGGATCCTAGGGGTAAAAGTTATTACTGGTTAATTGGGGAAGTGGTGGAAGATATCGAACAACCGGACTACAGCCATTTACCCCCAGAAGTGCCTACAGATGTGCGCGCTATCAGCGAGAATTTTATCACCATCACGCCCCTACAATACAATTTAACTGATGTGCAAGGCTTCCAACATTTGCACCGAAATTCTTGGTTTGATTGAGGATCATCTCATGATATTCTGATTCAATCAGTAGCGTTTGAGAGCCTATGTCCCCATCTCAATTTAATTTTCAAGAAAACGAACTCGAAGAAGCGGATATCATAACCATCTGGGATGAGCAAGGTCGATCGCTGGACTGTTATATTGAGAATGCCTATGAAACCGATGATCTCACCTATATGCTTCTTATCCCCGTCGATACCCCGGTGATGATTCTTGCTTGGGATGAGGAATCGGAGGAAGAAGAATCCGATGCCTTCTTAATCGAAGATAGCGAGGAAATCGAGCGGGTTTTTGCCGATGCTAAAGCGGTTTTAGCAGAATTAGACCTATTGCTCAAGTCCACTGCTCACACCTTAACTGTTAGTGGTGAATTACCGCCCCTGGAAGAAGATAATGTTCTCAGTTTAGAAATTGATGGCGATGAACCCTCCTCGTCATCAGAGCCGGAAGAATTGCAATTTCTCGCCAGTTTCTTTTCGGAAGACCAAAAATACTCGATTTACACTCCCCTAGCTCCTTTGTTATTCTTAGCCGTCGGTGACGGGGAAGGGAAAGTGGAATTAGTTTCCCCCGATGATGACGGTATGGGACCTATTCTAGAGGAACTTTTGTTTGATGAACTCGAATAATTACACGATCTTACCAAATCCGCCTGGCAAAATTTTTGATCAATCTAGTCACAGTATATCTTTCGGGATTTTATAAGTAAAGAGAGGGGCAAGCGGAACCCATCAGCTAAATCTTCGCTGCCATCCCCATATTTTATGGATAAAGATACTCGATTCGCCATTTTACTCATTGGCATCCCCTTTCTAGGACTAGCTTACTGTGGCTTGATTTTTGCCGTGATGATTTATTGGGTCTAGGCCTGGGAACATCCCGTAACCATGGCCACTTTTTTTGTCCTTGCTCCTTCTTTGATTTCTGCCTCTATTTGGCTGTTAGCTTCCTATAAAGCCCGTCAAAAGCGGCGTTTGGGTTTATAGTTGAATGTAGAGGCCGATGGCATTCGTTCAAGAAGAATCAATAGGATAAAAAATGACCGCTTACATTTAAAAACGTATGATTAAATTTTTATCATCGACTGTCCTGATTGCCGCACAACTAACAGCGATCGCGCCTAGTGCTGTCTCCCAACCTTACACATTAACAGGATCGATCGAGGTTTGGGAAGGGTTGCGAGTGCTTACTTCTGTGCCTTCTGGTCAACGCTGGCAATACGGTAATCTTTGTGCAACTGATCGAGCTTTTAAAGATATCTATGATGGGCAGTCAGTCGTGATTAGAAATGCTAACGATACCATCGTGGCGATCGGTAAACTAGGAGAAGGGAGATTTAATCAAAGTCAAGATTCTTCGTTGTGGACTTGCACATTTAAATTTTCCGTACCTAATGTACCAGAATCACCTTTTTACACTATATCGGTCGGGGGAAGAAAACCGATCGCCTTAACCCTTGAAGACCTAAAAGCAAGGAACTGGATTTTAGAATTTACATTAAGTCTTTAGTGTCAACCGCGGCCTAAACGACAGCGATCGCTGTCAGGGATTGGGTAAAAAACCAAAAAGTTTAGCAGCCCCTCCTAAAATGGCGACAACTAGGGCGATAAAAATTCCCCGGTTGGTAAATTCCTGATAAGCAACCCGTGTCGTTAGTCCTTTAATTTCTGTAGTTAGTCGCTCATCTAAAGCTTTAATGTCCCCTCTGATCTCCGATTGTCCTATTTCTACTTTGGTTAACCGTTCATCGATTTTGTCGAATTTTTGATTGACATCTCTTTGTAGGGAGTCTATTTTCCCCTCGATCCTTGTCAGAACAGCTTCTAGGGAATAAGTAACGGTTTCGTTAGCCATTTTCTGTCTCCTATATTTTCTTTAATTGCGATCGCTGGTGAGATTGGGGATACCTAGATATGTCAGTTGTCTCGATATGGTGCGATCGCTCCAGCTAGTTGTGCAAGTGAGCAGTTAAGGGATTGACATAGCTTTAATGTTTGAGATGGGTTCATTCTCGGTTCCCTGTAGCCTGTTTCCCAATTGCTTACGGTTTGCACTGTCACACCTAACCGTTCCGCTAGTTTTCTTTGAGTTAACCCAGCGTTCTCCCGTAATTTCTGCATACGCTGTCCTAGTTCCCTATCCGTCACTATATCTCAAAAATCATCTAAAAATACTGTTGACATTATATAACTATCATTATACATCAAGAATATAAAGAAAGACGACCGCCCTTCGGTGACTTACTGGTAAAAAGACAATGAAGTTGTTGAGTAAATCGGTTTTACTTACCGTTTGTGGCTTAGTATGTCCAAAAAGAATCAATAATCAGTCTTTAGTCAGAATCAGAGCAGCACAGGGCTGACATTTAGCAGCAAAAATAAATTCAGAACGATTTTGCGCCGTTTCAGCGATCACTAAAATTGTTAAGAATTGTACAACCCTCTTGTTATAAGGCTTTTTATGTCATGAAACCTTAAAATGAGAATTGCTGGACATTTAGGGGCTGGGCGCGATAGGATGAAAAAGTGCTAGATAAAAACTCCCCTCCCTTACAGTCCTTAGTGGCGGGTCACTGGTTCAAGCTCATCTGTGGAGCTAGTTACCAAGATTTGCCCACGATTCGCAACCTCGCCCTGGCCTATACTATCGCCGGGGCCGATTGTATTGATGTGGCTGCCGATCGAGCCGTGATCCTTGCGGCCCGCGAAGGCATGGAAACCGCTGCCAAAATCGCCGGATTCCCCCCCAATCAACGACCTTGGTTAATGGTCAGTCTCAATGACGGGGAAGATCCCCACTTTCGCAAAGCTGTCTTTAACCCGCAAATCTGTCCGGTCGATTGTCCCCGTCCCTGCGAAAAAATCTGTCCCGCTTATGCTATTGATCGGGGGGGAGTGATTGAACAGCGCTGTTATGGTTGCGGTCGCTGCTTACCCGTTTGTCCAGAGCAGATAATCGAGACAAGATCCCGTGTCTGTCAACCCGCAGAAATTATCCCCTTAATTATCGAAATGGGAGTAGATGCGATCGAAATTCATACCCAAGTCGGACACGGAGAGGAATTTGCTCGACTCTGGCAAGCGATCGCACCTTTAACGAAAAACCTAAAAATCCTGGCCATAAGTTGCCAAGATCACGAATATATCATTAATTACCTCCACTATCTGCAAGAAACTATTTCACCCCTAAGCTGTCCTCTGATTTGGCAGACGGACGGCCGACCGATGAGCGGCGATATCGGCAAAGGAACCACCCACCCGGCCATTAATATGGCCAAAAAAGTTCTTTCCAGCAATCTAGCTGGATTTGTGCAGTTAGCTGGGGGAACCAATGACCACACCGTGACCAAATTAGAGCAACTGGGACTGAGAGAAAAAATCGCTGGTATTGCCTATGGAAGTTACGCCCGTTCATTGATTTTGCCAATTTTAGAGCATTTAGACCAGCCTAACCTTGAAAATGACCCCCAAGCTTACCAAGAAGCCCTTAAAGCCGCTTCTATGGGGGTTGCTCAATTAAAAGCCGAGCCTTGGTCAACAAACTATAATATTTTTTTAATTGACAACTAACCGGTAAATGTGTTAGACCCCAAGAAAATCTTGGAAATCAAAACAGCCAATTATCGCCAAAACCTTTTACTATTAATTTAATGCCAGAAACCCTACCCTCCTCTCGGATGCCAGTGACCGACGACTTAAACAAACTCTTGGCAATTCTACCTGCTCGAATTCGCGGCAAGATCGAGGAACACCCGCGGCAGCATCAACTGATCGAAGTAGTTATGGATTTGGGACGCATACCAGAAGCGCGTTTTCCCGATGGGGCGATCGATCTGGGGGACGAACCGATCTCAAAAGAAGAAATCCAGTATTCGATCGCCCGGGTGGGCAGTTTTAGCGGCGATAATCGCGCCGGGATTGAACGCACCCTGCACCGCATCAGTGCCATTCGCAATCGAGACGGGGAAATTATCGGTTTAACCTGTCGTATTGGTCGGGCTGTTTTCGGTACGATCACCCTAATTAACGACCTAGTGGAAACTGGTAAATCCCTGCTGCTGCTCGGTCGTCCGGGGGTGGGGAAAACCACGGCCTTGCGGGAAATAGCTCGAGTTTTAGCCGATGACCTCAATAAACGGGTAGTGATTATCGACACCTCCAACGAAATCGCTGGAGATGGAGATATTCCCCATCCGGCCATCGGTCGCGCTCGTCGGATGCAGGTGGCCCGTCCGGAATTGCAGCATCAAGTCATGATCGAAGCGGTGGAAAACCATATGCCGGAGGTAATCGTGATTGATGAGATCGGTACGGAATTAGAAGCTCTGGCCGCTCGCACGATCGCCGAACGCGGGGTGCAGTTAGTGGGAACCGCCCACGGCAATCAACTGGAAAATTTAATTAAAAACCCGACTTTATCGGATTTAGTCGGGGGAATTCAAGCAGTAACTCTCGGAGACGAAGAAGCGCGCCGCCGGGGTTCTCAGAAAACCGTTTTAGAACGCAAAGCACCCCCCACCTTTGACATTGCCATCGAAATGTTGGAACGTCAGCGCTGGGTCATTCACGAGGACGTATCCACCACTATCGACCAACTGCTGCGGGGACGGGAAGCAATTGCCCAAATCCGTTGGGTGGACGAGGAGGGAAAAGTACAGGTCGCTCAGGAAGAGCCAAAACCGGAAAAGTTGACCCCTTTGCGCGGCAATTATCTGCCAGAAATGGATAAACCCAAGGGATGGCGGGCCGATGGCCGGATGACTCCCGTGGCCCGTTTCCCTGCCGGACCGCTCAACCGGGAAAACGATTTCGATCGCCTCCTCGAACAATCCTGGCTACAGGAGGAACTAGAAACGGAAAAAGTCCGCATCCCCGGTCCCAATGGCGAAGATTGGCCAGTTTATGTCTATCCCTACGGAGTCAGTCGCGCCCCGATCGAACAGGTAGTACAGGCCCTAGATTTGCCGATCATGTTGACCAAAGATTTACAGGGGGCCGACGCGGTGCTAGCCCTGCGTTCCCACGTTAAAAATCAGTCAAAATTGCGTCAAATTGCCAAAGTAAGACAAATTCCCATCCACGGCATCAAATCCAATACCCTGCCCCAAATCTCTCGCGGTTTAAAGCGGATTTTGGGCATTGATGACCCGATGAATCAGGAGGGCGCGGATTTGCGTTTATTTGCCCGCAGCGGTAGCGATGACGAGATCGAAGCTCTGGAGGAGGCCCGGTTAGCGGTGGAACAAATCGTTATTCCTACTGGTCAACCGGTGGAGTTACTGCCGCGATCGGCGAAAGTGCGGAAAATGCAGCACGAATTGGTGGAACATTACCGTCTCCAATCCGATAGCTTCGGAGAGGAACCGAATCGCCGTATTCGCATCTATCCAGCTTAGGAGTCGGGAATTTGAAGCGACGAACGCTAATTATTATGGGTACGGGGGCGGCGATCGGTGGGGTGGCCTCCCTGATTATCCATCGTCCCCGATCGGCGGCGGAATTACGGGACAAAATGCCCCTGGCTGCAAGAATTAAGCTCTGTCTCGATCTGGCTAGGACGAAACTAACCACGACGATCGACTATCTCGATAGTTATGCCTATCTTGGCATTGTTTATCCCTATTTTACCCATCCAGAGCCATCGGGTTTGAATTTCTTCAATTGGCGACGGAGGCTCAATAGTCCCACGCCAGGCACTTGGAAGCTAGAAAACGCCGATTTTTGGGCGGCTGGGGCTTTTCCTGCTTTGTTATGGAAAATGGCTGATTTAGAATCAGACCCTATGTATGGCGGCTTTTGGGCAGCTGCTGCGAAAAAATGGGGCGATCCCTTAAAAGAAGCCAGTTTGAAGAACAAAGACGTCGGTCTTAATAATTTACTGGTGTTTGCTCCTTGGTTTGAGTCAGGGCAGGGCAAGGAAAAACAGCAAGCTTTAGAGATAACTTTACGAGGGGCCAGACAACTAGCCCAACCTTTTCAGGATGGCAAGGGGAGTTATCACAGCGATATCGGGACTTTTGGCTGGTTACGCAAGGCCGATCGCACCGATCAGCAAGAACATTGGCAGGTTTTTATCGACCATACGATCAATATAGAACAACTGCTCTGGGCAAGTCTCCACAATCCTGACCCCAAGGAAGCAAAGGATTGGCAAGAAAAGGCCCTTTCCCACATCCGCACCCTTAGCCGCACCTTTGGGGCTAACCGTCGCCCGGGTAAAACGGGAACTTGGCAAAGAGGGTATTTTGATCAAAATGTCAACTCTCCCACCTATAGAAATTTCTTATTTAATGAGGGGAAACAGGGCTGGCGCGATGATAGCACTTGGTCTCGGGGTCAAGCTTGGTTTATTTATAGTGCCACGACGGCCTATATTTACACCAGCGATGCGGAAATGTTAACCATTGCTAAGGATGCCATTAATTATTATCTGGACAATTTGCCCGATCGCTGGCCCGGTGGACAAAGACGCGCTGGAGATTTTATCCCCCCTTGGGATTTTGATTATGCCTTGCAAAAAAATGCCGCTACGGAAAGGGATTCTTCGGCAGCGGCCATCGCAGTGTCGGGGATGATTCGCTTATTAAAGGCTTTACCCAGCAATGATCCTAGTTATGGAACCTATCGAGAGGCGATCGATAATACTCTCTTGAATTTGACTTCTTTTGCCTATTTTCCCGACGAAACCGCCCCAGAGATGAGTCTATTGCGTCATGGTTGTTATCATCATCCCGCCGCAATTCAACCCGGCCAAATCTATGATACCGGTTTAATTTGGGGAGACCTCTTTTTTATAAATGCTTTGGCTGAATACCAAGATTTACCCGCTACTTAGGGTTGGCTGAATAAATCTAAAAACCTTGTTGGATTATATCTTTAGATTTTTTTGAAATCCAAAAGTGCCTGGCCTGGGAGTGATCAGGGGGAAAATTCAGGTACTTTTTCCCTGAAAATTAGGTAGTTGACCACCTGAAAATCGGTAAAACCCTACACCCACCCTGCCCCCCCGATGTCGGGGGGGTTGGGGGCCACACCCTGCCACCACCGAAAAACTTTTTGCCGCAAACCCTAAATATAACTTAACTCAGTAAAAAAGACTTATTCGGATGGACAAGAAAGCCTTTTTTCAAGGCCTCTCGTCCTAATAACATCCGAAAACCCATGACATCGCGATTAGTCAAGGTTAATTCGATCGCCCATTGATGACCGCCTAGTAATACACTTGTTCTAATTACTGGACGTAGTTGACTTTGACCCCCGGAATTTTTTACCCGTCGCCATTCGAGGATTTCTGCGGTGGTGGTGACAGTGTGGCGACTATCTTTTTGGTAGGGATGCACTTGAAAGCGCAGCAAACTGCGATCGCCATCGGGAAAACGATGTAGATGAAAAGCGTGTAGGGACGAGGAGCGAGCGCCTGTATCAATCTTGGCTTTAATTTTGGTAATGCCTAAATCAGGTAAATCTAGCCATTCTCGCCAACCAATGATGATTTTATCGGGTTTCATCTATCTATTTAGTTTTTTCCTCTTCGATTTCCCGCTGCATTTGGGCGATTTCTTCAGGAGTCATCGCTTCCAGGCGTTTTTTAAAGACGGCATCTTCGTAATCCTTGCGCTGTTTGCCGTAGGTCATATTATCGGTGGCGACTCGAAACAGATAGGTAAAAATCCAACCGATGACACCACCCACCAACACCGCTTGACTCCAAATTCCCGCCGAAGCACTATCTAAACCGGTTTTTTGCAGGACAATGTAGAGGATGCCGCCCATAGCAAACATCCCTATACCGATCCCGATGACATCTATGCGTCTCATGGGTTTTTTTGGTTGATAACTTAAGCTTTGAGGGTACGACGTTGGGGACGGAAGTTAAGGAAAGGACTTAACAACAACATACCGGGGAAGAAAAAGCTCATCAGAAAGTACATAAACCCTCTTTCCCAAGAAGATGCCACATACCAGCGCGTATTGAGGTAGTAGTAGATAACGGCGGGAATGACGAGCAAATACAAGACACTGAGAGATAGATAGATCAGGGCGATGATAATGGTTTCTTGCGTCAGAATTGATTGCATAAGGATATATTTTTCTCAATAGCTGTCGGCGAACGGCAATTCACCTGCTAATTATTTTACCCTGTCTTTCCCCTTTTGTGGCGATCGAATTGGCAGGCTAAAATAATTTACTGAAAATACTCTTGCTAATTAAATCATTTATGATATGATAAAAAATTGTCGGTCAAATAACGGGGGCGTGGCGGAATGGTAGACGCTACGGACTTAAAATCCGTTGAGCCTTATAAGCTCGTGAGAGTTCGAGTCTCTCTGCCCCCATCCATCGAAAGTCTATATTTAAACTGAGTATTGGGTATTTTAGTACAAATGCCCAGACTTCCTCTCCCTGCCCCCAGAAAAAACTTTTTCAGCCAGCCCTATCTAAAATATCCAATAATTCTAGGGGATGATGAATAAGATGATCGGGGTTAAATTGAGTGAGAATTTGAGGGGAATTAAAGCCCCAAGCGACTGCCACCACTTGCACTTGACTTTTTTGGGCAGCAGTAATATCCCTAGTTTCATCGCCGACATAAATCATTTCATCGGGACAGAATTTATTTTGTCGGAGCAGGCGATTGAGAATTTTGTGTTTGCCGAATAAAGGCGTTCCCGAACAGATAAAATCAAATAAATTTAAGAGTTGATTATTACCTAAAAATATGGTGACATTTTCTTTGGTATTAGAAGTTATGATTCCTAATCTATAGCCTCTTGCTTTAAGAGTGGCGAGGCAGTGATGCCAGCCATGGAAGGGTTTCAGACATTCAATTTGTTTATTTAATTCCCGTTTAACTCGATGGAGTAAAAAAGGGATTTTAACGAGGGAAACTTGGGATTGTTTAACAATTTCTTGGGAACTAAGGTTTTTTAGTCTGGCCAAATCTTCCTCGTTGATGGGTTGATAACCAAAATTTTTAGCCAAACGATTGACAATCTCCACGAAGGTATCGTGGGTATCGGCGATAGTACCATCAAAATCGAACAGGACTACTTTAATTGTCATCTTGTGCGGGGTTAAGGGAATGAGCTAAATTAGCTTGGGCATTACGTCGCCACTGCTGGGGTTTAATCCGACGTAGGGCTGACGAGATGAAACGACGATCCCACTCCTCTATAGTTAGATTAGCTAATTCATCCAACCTTGGCGAGAGGTTTTCGGGACGAGGTTGAAAATCCTCCACGTCGGTAACTTGGGCAAAACGTTGATTCCAAGGACAGACATCTTGACAGATATCGCAGCCGGCTACCCAACCTTGTAAATTCTTGGCAATTTCTGTAGGCAAAGTGACAGCACGATTTTCGATAGTATGATAAGCAATACAGCGATTAGCATCCACCACATAGGGACTAACTATTGCTTGGGTGGGACAAGCGCTTAAACAACGGCTACAGGTGCCACAATGGGCGCTATGGGGTCGATCGGGTTCTAAAGGTAAATTAGTTAATATTTCGGACAAAAACACCCAACTGCCGTAATTGCGGGTAATTAAGTTGCCATTCTTGGCAATCCAGCCGATCCCTGCTCTTTGCGCCCAAACTTTATCCTGTACAGGTCCCGTATCCACATAGTAACGGGTTTGAATTTGCTCCCCCTGACTTTCTAACCATTGACTGAGGGCTTTTAATTTTTTACTTAATACTTTGTGATAATCCCTTCCCCAAGCATAACGAGAAATTTTGCCGTGGTTTTGTTCTTGACTCTGTTGCTGGGGGGTGTAGTAGTTAATGGCAAGACAAATTAGCGATCGCACTTCTGGCCAAAGAGTTTTGATATCCTGTCGTTTCGGGTTAGTCATCCAATCCATATCAGCGTGATAACCCCGCTCTAACCAGCTTTTTAGATGGGATACCGCCGAGTCTTGGCTGTCCACAGAGGCAATACCGACCCCATGGAAGCCCAACTCTAGCGCTTTTTCTTTGATTTGTGTTTCTGTCACCATAGAAATATCTTAAGTCAAGTATTTGTAACAATTATTTGCAATCCTAAATTTTTTGTTACATAATGGGCAGGTAAAGAGATAAGGCAGTAAGCAGGTCTCTAAATTAAATGAACAATCACCTCTGAGGCTTATTATGGTTTACACTGCATCTGCATTCAACACTTTGGCGCTCGATGTTCCTAGCACCACCGCTCAATACAAAAGTTTGAACACCGATGATAAACTAGCCGTTCTCTGGTTCGCCTATACGGAAATGGGTCGCTCTATTACCCCCGCCGCACCGGGAGCCGCTCGTTTACAATTTGCCGAGGGACTACTGAGCCAAATTAAAGCCATGTCCCACTCTGAACAATTAGAAACCATGCGCGATTTGGTTAAAAAAGTCAGCAATCCGATTACCCGCTCCTACGGTGTTCTCAGTGTTAACACCAAACTAGCTTTCTGGTATCAATTAGCGGAAATGATGAAGGAAGGAACTGTGGTTCCCGTCCCCGCTAACTACAAAATGACTCGCGAGGCAAATATCGTCCTCACCGCTCTGCAAAGACTGGACTTTAGCCAACAAATCACCGTTTTACGCAATGCTGTAGTGGACATGGGTGTAGATCCTCTTGCCTAGTTTTTCAACTCATCTTTATCTTTAATTTTGACCAAACAACTACCTTGATCCATAACTCCTAGCCGAGAGGTTAGGGGTTGTTTTTTATCGAGAGCAGTTATCTTCATGGTGAGGTAGGAAGTCTCCGATTTTAGGGAACGCCGGAACTGCGGAACAGTAGCTGGTCGATGCCCAATACCGTCATACTTGATCTTGAGGAGAACCGCTGTAACTATTGACTTGCTGAATTAACACCCGTCCCCAAAATGACTTGTACTTTGGTAGTACAATTATATTAAACTAAGAAAGATTAAAACAAATAACCATGTCTCAACCGATTACCATCGAAGATATCTATAAACTTTTCGAGAAAACTAACGAAAAGTTTGAACAATCACGCCAAGAATACGATCGCCGGGCTGCTGAAGCTAAGGCCGAAGCCGATCGCCGGGCTGCTGAAGCTAAGGCCGAAGCCGATCGCCGGGCTGCTGAAGCCAAGGCCGAAGCCGATCGCTGGGCCGCCGAAGCCGATCGCCGGGCTGCTGAAGCCGATCGCCGTTTAGCCAAGCTAGAGAAAACAGTGGCTAATACCAGTCGTGCTGTGGATAGTTTAACCACTCGCTGGGGAAGATTTGTCGAGGAATTAGTCGAACCTGCTGTTATTAGCCTATTTCGTGCCAAAGGTATCGATGTCAAAGAAACCTACAGTCGTGCCAGGGTAAAACGGCAAGGAATAGCCATGGAGATTGACATTTTAGCCGTCGATGAAACCGAGGTAGTTTTAGTAGAATGTAAGTCTCGTTTATCGAAAGATGATGTCAACGAGTTTTTAGAAAAATTAAGTCGATTTAAACAAGCATTTCCCCATTATAAAAACTATCAAGCTTATGGTGCAGTGGCGGGAATAGAAATAGATGAAGGAGTAGATCGTTATGCCTATAAACAAGGTTTATTTGTAATTAAACCATCGGGAGAAACGGTAGAAATCATTAATGATTCTGGTTTCGAGCCTAAATTATGGTAGGAGAAAGATGGTTCCTTCATCTAGCAAAGTATTGGCGGGAGGTCTAATTTTTACAACCTAGCACTAGACTAACTTATGGATAGGATGCACGATTAGTATTCATATTTTGATTCAGGAAAGCATAATTAATTTTTGAGGATTCAAAAACGGCAAAAATAAGGATTAAATTGCATAAAATCTGTGAATAGACCATTATTATTCATTCTCAATTCTCCCGACTACTGATGACCGACTCCTAACCCTAACAACAATTTTTGATTTTTACCAGAGGTCTAGTAACGACTTGTCCTAAAATTGCCAATACCCAGTTTCAATGCACAAGAGCCTGATGGCTAAAAACTGGCTCCAGTTTTTGACCGGGATAGCACCGCTTGATCGCAGTGGATCGTAAAATGGGATAATGCTAACTTTGAGAGTCAGAGAGACTATGAGTGAATTCGACTACGATTTAATTATTATCGGTGCTGGAGTTGGTGGCCACGGGGCAGCCCTACACGCAGTCAAATGTGGGCTAAAAACAGCTATTATTGAAGCCAAAGATATGGGAGGAACCTGTGTTAATCGCGGTTGTATTCCTTCTAAAGCTTTGCTGGCAGCCTCGGGACGAGTGCGCGAATTGGCCGATAGTGACCATCTGAAAAGTCTAGGTATTGCCATCGGTGGCGTTAATTTTGACCGTCCGACAATTGCTAATCATGCTAACAACCTTGTTAGTAAAATTAGAGGCGATCTCACTAATAGTCTTAAACGTCTCAAGGTTGATACTATCCACGGTTGGGGAAAAATCGCCGGCCCGCAAAAAGTCAGCGTCATCGGGGATAGTGGCGAAAAAATCTACACCGCTAAGGATATTATGCTCTGTCCGGGGTCGGTTCCCTTTGTCCCACCGGGGATCGAGATCGATCATAAAACGGTTTTTACCAGTGATGAGGCCGTTAGATTAGAAACTTTACCCAAGTGGATTGCAATTATCGGTAGTGGTTATATCGGTCTGGAATTTTCGGATATATACACCGCTTTGGGTTGTGAAGTAACGATGATCGAAGCTTTAGATAGTCTCATGCCTGGATTTGACCCAGAAATCTCGAAAATCGCGGAAAGAGTTCTGATTAAACCTAGAGACATCGAGACTTATGTGGGAGTTTTGGCAAAAAGTATTAAACCGGGGAATCCCGTGGCCATTGAACTGGTGGACGCAAAAAGCAAAGAAGCGATCGAAATTTTAGAAGTAGATGCTTGTTTAGTCGCTACAGGAAGAATCCCCGCAACCAAGAATCTCGGATTGGAATTTGTGGGGGTAGAACTGGATAAACGCGGTTTTATTGCCGTTAATGACAAAATGCAGGTAATTCAGGACGGTGAACCGATTCCCCATCTCTGGGCCGTGGGTGATGCTACGGGTAAAATGATGTTAGCTCACGCTGCTTCGGGTCAAGGGGTAATAGCCATTGAAAATATCTGTAATCGCCCAAAAACCATCGATTATCGCAGTATTCCCGCTGCTGCTTTTACCCACCCCGAGATTAGTTATGTGGGTTTAACGGAACCGCAAGCAGAAGTTTTGGCACAGCAAGAAGGGTATAAAGTCGCTGCTGTCAAGACCTATTTTAAGGGAAATTCTAAAGCTTTAGCGGAAGGAGAAACGGAAGGCATCGCTAAAGTCGTTTATCGTCAGGATACGGGGGAATTACTCGGTGTTCATATTATCGGTATCCACGCATCGGATTTAATTCAAGAAGCGGCCAATGCGATCGCTGAACGTAAATCCGTCCATGAACTCGCTTTCCGCATCCACACCCATCCGACTCTCTCAGAAGTCCTCGACGAAGCTTATAAACGCGCTGAAGTGGCAGCATAGAGTCAGTTATCAGTTATTAGTTATCAGTGATCAGTGATCAAGTGATCAGCTTCTGAAGGCAAGAGGCAACAGGCACTCGTGCAAAAGACAGAATCTGGCAATTCTCCAAGTTTCCGACTCCTGAATTCTGACTCCTTTCTCTTTTTTTACTTTTTACTTTAAAGATTATGTTTGGATTAGGTTGGCCAGAAATAGTAATTATTGCTGTAGTTGTTCTCCTGATATTTGGACCGAAAAAAATACCCGAATTTGGGGCAGCTTTGGGGAAAACTTTACGGGGATTTAAAGAAGAAATCAATCAAGATGATCAAGAAATTGAAGACAGTGATGAGAAGATGAGATAGATTTCGGCGGGTGCATCTCATTTTTGTAAATCTACTAATTTGGGATTTTTAAGGGGAAACTTTCTCCTAAAATTGGGCGTTACTTTCGGTTTTATCACTCAATCCAAGCTTTTGGGGGGTTCTACCCCCCAAACCCCCCGTTGGGGGCGTGGCGCCGCCCCCAAACCCCCCGCGCATTAGGTTAACTGTCAGATGCTTACACGCGATTGTTCATATTTTTGTACTAATTTAAGAGTCACTGATAATT
>NZ_CAIP01000423.1 GCF_000297435.1 Microcystis sp. T1-4
ACTTTTGCAAGAGATCTAATCAGTCCAAAAAGTTGAGCGCGTTCGGCTAAATAGCTGATTACATCTGGGTTTTCGCCCCTCCAGAAAGCCTTCGCTACATAGTAAAGGCTTCTAAAAACCATCTCGACAGAAATTTTTTCTTGCGGTTGATGGAGAGCTACAGCCACATCTTGAACTATCTGAATGAGAACAGTATAGAAAATCAAGGTAGTGAGAATTTGGATTTGTACGCCGTTAGTGTGTCCAACCCATAAATAGGCCAGTCCTAAGAGTCGCTTGGTTAAGAGAAAAGCTTCTTCTATCTGCCATCTTCTTCTAGACAAATCACAAACTTCTTCAGCGGATAGTTGTTCAGAATCAAGCACGTTTGTCAAATAATCATACCAAGTATTTCCCCAAAGAACTGAGACTAATCTGACGGTCGAATGGCAAGGATTAGAGCGATACTGACCGAGGGTAATAATCTCATCTCGGTAAAGTTTTCCTGCGGACAAAACTTGCTTTATTTGGTAAGATGTTTTTCCCCTCATGCGGGTAAGAAAATATTTTCCTTCCTCAGTAAATTGGTCAAACCACGGAAAACTAAAAAAGCCTAGGTCAACGACTAGCAGGCCTGATGTAGGTAGCTCATTTATTAATTGTTCTGCCCATACTTTATCGTTACATTTCTCATTTTTCTGATACCATACTGTCACAGGTACTTGCGTAAATGCCTCAACAATCATCATTATTCTTCCAGCTAATTTCCCAGATTTCTTCTCGGAAGCTTTCAGCCTTTTCCTCAGCTGCTCTAGGGTTGAGCCATCGGCTATCCAAATAACACTGAATTTTTCTCTCACCTTTTGCCATTTTGAAGCTATGCTAATTTTACCTGACAGGGGGACAAGACCTCTCAAAGCATTGTCCACAAAGGTTTTGAGGCTCCTCAGTTACAAACAGATACATCGCTTTCAGCCAAAAAGCTAACGAGAGAATCAGGGATTTGGGCGAGCTTACTAGAAATCTTTATCAACAACGGGGGGTGAGCTGCATCGAACTTTTTCGCTCGAACACCCCAAAAAGCTTGTGCTGTAAGGAGTTCAGCCAGCTTGTCCCCCTGTCAGTAATTTTACCTGACATTTCTTTTCTTTTTTCTAAAATATTTCTCAGCAGCAATACAAAGATTTCCGTAGGTAAGCTCATCAATCTTTTGGATACAGCTTGCTTACTTACTTTTAGAGGTTCTACCCAGAGTAATCCTTCCTCTTTTAAGACTCTTACAGCTTCACTTAATCCCGCTATCTGACGATAGACTAAGCTTACCAATAAGGCGACCACCACGGGTAAGGTTAATAATCTATCTCTCATGATTTTTTCATGATTTCCTCGCATATATTTTAGCGGCGTAAATAATCTTGGCTCTAGATATTTTTTAAGTTCTTCTATTACTTGTGGGATTTCTGGGCTTGGGCATTGATGTGGTCGCCGCAAATCTGGATTCCCCTGTTTTCTCGGTCGTTGCTTAGAGCGCTTTTTCACTGACCCACCTCTGACTTCTCCGCCTTATTTTACCATTTTTTACTTCCTTCCTCTTGGATAATCAGCTACTTTTTATAATTAAGCTTCTTGCTTAAGTTGACACGAATGGAATGCAATTCGCCCCTACAATAATATTATTGCGCCAATGGTAGGGGCGCACCGTGGTCAGCCAGTTGATCGAAAATTGAGATGTACTGGGCATAACCATCTCTGTCATTAGACCTCTTGCAAAAGTCTTAAGTCGATCCTTGTACAGCAACATTTTTGAAGATTATCAACTACTAATAAATAATTAACTGAAAGTCCCTCCCATTATTGTTTCTATCGTTGGTTTTCGGATTTTTGCAAGAGGTCTATTACTTTTGAAAAATGGATCGGGATTGTTTTTTGTTTCTAGGTTATTTTTAGGTCATTACTGACTGATTAATAATGATTGAATGCTAATCGACTTTTCCTTTCAGGGAGACAAAATCAGACCTTTGGGAATTACTATTGTTACCATTTTGCTGGGGATGAAAAGTATTTCTTGCTTCGGTAGGAGTGGGTAAACCCTGTTTCATTTCCGCTACTTTTAAGAGGATCAAATACTCATAAAAAGCTTGCAGAGTACACCAAGCAAAACCAGCTTTACCATCGAGAATTCCCGCCAAGATAAAATACATATAAAACCAACGAAGTAGGGGACGGAAAGGCAATCTTAGAGATAAATCTTTTAAAGCTCTCCGTCTATCTACTTCGGTTTGACCAAAAAATAAATTTTTCCAACTAACATCACCGTTAGCCAACTGATGTAGAGTTTCTGCCGCTTCATCGCTAGAATAACGATTATGTTTTTCAATCCAACGACTTAAACCTTTACTACAGGTATAGTGGGGATAGGTTTCTTGTAAAAAAGAAGTTTTTCCCTGACATTCTTCCCTTTCCGTGTGACCATAATCGCTAAACCAGACTTGATCTTTTCTAAATAGACGCATTTGATAACGAGGATACTGGGTGCTGCGACGGATCCACGTCCCCATAAACATAACTCTTTCGGCCACATAAAAACCAGTAAATTCTTTCTGTTGAGTGGCGCGCAGACATTCTGCGTAGAGTGGGGGTGTCATCCGTTCATCTGCTTCGAGAATATAAACCCAATCGTATTTAGTCTCGATATTTTCTAGCATCCAAGTTCTTTGTTTACCGTGGCTCTCGAATTGATGCTGAATCACGCGGACTGGATAACGAGAAGCGATCTCAACAGTGCGATCGCTACTGTAGGAGTCAACCACAATCACATCATCGGATAGAAGTGCCGATTCTACGCAGGCGGCAATATCAATTTCTTCGTTATGGGTGAGAATGTAAATGGAAAACATAGATATATGGTGTTTGATTATACGAAACCCGATCAGGCGGTAGTCCTATTGTCTACCAGAAAAAGCGGAATGAAAACCAGTTTATAGAAGAGATTTTCTCAAAACTATCAGACTGCGCTTATTCTACCCTTGATCGCCCTTTTGTCAATATTCCTTAAGTATTACTTGAAAAATTCCTTACCTGAGCTTGCGGCGACCAGCAAGGAGCTATTCCCCGCCATGAGATAATAGACGGTGCTTTATGTCTCCAGTAATTTTCGATGACTGCTGTTTCCGAGTGTTTTCGTTCTCTCCGTTCCCAGGGGAATTGTGCCTTGATTCCCTTTATTACTGCCGGTGATCCCGATTTATCTACTACTGCCCAAGCTTTACGCATTTTAGACCGGGCAGGGGCCGATCTGATCGAATTGGGGGTTCCCTATTCCGATCCTCTTGCGGATGGTCCGGTTATTCAAGCGGCGGCCACCCGCGCTTTAAATCGGGGTGTCAAGTTGGAGGATGTGCTAGAAATCGTCAAAAATGCGCAGGGAGAGGTGAAAGCTCCCATTATTCTCTTTAGTTACTATAATCCCATCTATCATCGCGGGATAGATGTCTTTTTAGACCAAATTAAAGCAGCCGGGGTGAGTGGTTTGGTGGTTCCCGATTTACCACTAGAGGAAGCGGAAAGTTTGCTACAACCGGCTGCCGCTAAGGGAATTGAAGTGATTTTATTGGTAGCGCCTACCAGTCCCCCGGAACGAATACAAGCGATCGCCCTGCAATCTCAAGGTTTTATTTATCTGGTTAGTGTCACGGGAGTGACGGGAATGCGGAACCAAGTGGCCACCAGAGTGGAGGAATTGCTCGATTCTATCCGTTCTGTCACCGATAAACCCGTGGGGGTAGGATTTGGCATTTCCGACCCGACACAGGCGCTACAGGTGAAAAACTGGGGTGCTGATGCGGTAATTGTCGGCAGTGCCATGGTTAAACGTCTGGCCGATAATTCCCCTGGCGATGGTTTAAAATCCCTTGAAGAATTCTGCCGCAGTTTAAAACAGGCGATTCAGTGAGGGGTTAGAGGTTCTTCTAAGGGAATTCTGGCTGCGGGGCGATCAAGGTATCATACTAAATCCAGTTATTAAAGACTGATTATTTATTTCCCCTTTTGCCTTTTCCCTGCTGTTTTTTGCCTGTCCTGATATGTAGCCTATACTAGACCTCTTGCATAGATCCGAAAACAAACGATAGAAACAATAATGGGAGGGACTTTCAGTTAATTATTTATTAGTAGTTGATAATCTTCAAAAATGTTGCTGTACAAGGATCGACTTAAGACTTTTGCAAGAGGTCTACTCAACGGATTTAGTATAATCTCTCTCGGACTGCCTTTTCCGCTGGGTTTAACGCTTGGTGGTGACAGTAGCGATTGTTCCCCTAAAAGAGCATTGTATCTTCTTCTACGGGTGGCGCTCACGAATAAAATTGGTGCGTTACGACCGATTGTTGATTTTAGTTTTTTGGGTTCTTCGTTACTCTTTATGCTAAATCAAA
>NZ_CAIP01000422.1 GCF_000297435.1 Microcystis sp. T1-4
AACTGATAACTGATAACTGATA
Source organism: Microcystis sp. T1-4 (assembly GCF_000297435.1). Lineage (GTDB taxonomy): Bacteria > Cyanobacteriota > Cyanobacteriia > Cyanobacteriales > Microcystaceae > Microcystis. The sequence continues at coordinate 23 of NZ_CAIP01000422.1, forward strand.
ACTGATAACTGATAACTGATAACTGATAACTGATAACTGATAACTGATAACTGATAACTGACTAGCGGACTCCTAAAAACTTATGGGTTTGGAGACTGAGACGCCATTGGGGATGCTGGAGAACATAATTAAAGACTAACTCTTTGGTTTCTGCTGTATTCCATTCGGGTTGTAGATATTTGATCACCCCTTCCGATAACTTACTTTCCTGCATAGCTGCCCAGTCTAAATCCTCTGGATGAGCCACGACAATTTTTAACTCATTCACCCGTGTATAAATACTAGGATCGGGCATTTTATAAGTTTTAGGAGAAAAAGTCACCCAATCAAAAACCCCAGTAAAAGGATGAGCGCCAGAAGTTTCTAAATGTACCCGTAAACCCTGATTTTTTAATTCCTTGGTTAAAGGATCAAGATTGTGCATCAAAGGTTCACCCCCAGTAATCACCACCATAGCGGGGTTAGCCCCTTTTGCCATCTCTACCAATTCCCCCAGGGATTTTTGGGGATAACGGTGGGCATTCCAAGACTCTTTTTGGTCGCACCAAGGACAATAGACATCGCAACCTCCCAAACGGAGGAAAAAAGCATTGCTTCCCGTCCAAAAGCCCTCGCCCTGCACGGAATGGAAAGTTTCGACCACAGGATAGGTACAATGGTTTATGCTAACCGTTTTCATAGAATTAGTATTATAGAAAATATGGACATTCCCCTGAACTTCGCCAAATACACCCAATGGTCTGGCATTGCCACGCTGGTTTTTTTGGTACTTACGATTATCGCTTTTCTCGTCGGTTGGGGAATCCGCTTTCGTCTCGTCGGTATCACTAGCTTTATGGCTGTGTTGACGGTGGGGATTTTCGGTCTTGGGTTAGGATTATTTACCCGTACCGAAATTCCGGGAGCGGTGAGATTCTCCCTTGTCTATGATAACGGAGCAAATCAAGCTGTTATCTCCCTGCCCAGTACTGTTACTCCCGATCAGGTGGAAGCAACCCTAAAACAAGCCGCTAGTGACTTGTTTTCCTCTGGTCGCGCCGGTGCTGGCGGTAATAATCAATTTATCATTAGCGCTCGCACTCTCGTTCATCCTCAGCCCGGTTTATCTGCTCCTTTGTACTTAGGGCAGATTAAAAAATCCTTCTCCGCCCCGGGGGATAATACACCCGAACTACAGCTTTTTCCCGAAAGTTTCGCTAAAATTAGCCAATAATCCTTGAGGTTGTCAAAAAATGTCCAATGCTGTCGCTGTTTTGCCCCTGTTAATCGCCCCCGCACAAGTGATTCGGGGTGACAATGCCCTAGAAGAATCCACCGGCAAATTAGCGGATTTGGGTAAACGTCCCCTCGTGGTGGGCGGCGATCGCAATTTAGCTTTTTTGTCATCTCCCCTGAAAAATCTCACTCCTAGCTATCACAGTTACGCCCCCGATTGTTCGGAAAATTCCCTAGCATATTTAAAGGCATCTGTCAAGAGTCATGAGGCAGATTTTATCATCGGTGTGGGTGGCGGCAAGGCCCTCGATACGGCCAAATTACTCGCCCATCAGTGCCATTTGCCGATCGCCACGATTCCCACCTCCGCGGCCACCTGTGCCGCTTGGACAGCCCTATCTAACATCTATTCTGACGCGGGGGCGTTTCTTTACGATCTGTCCCTAGCCCGTTGCCCGGATTTATTAATTCTCGATTACGGTATTATCCAAACTGCCCCGAAAAGAACCTTAATCGCTGGTATTGGCGATGCGATCGCTAAATGGTACGAAGCTTCCGTCAGTAGCGGTCATTCCACAGAAACCCTGATCATTGCCGCTGTCCAACAGGCCCGGGTTTTGCGGGATATTCTTTTCCAAAAATCCCCGGCAGCCCTGGAAAATATCGGCGGGGAGGACTGGAAACAGGTGGTAGATGCCACCGTTTTATTAGCCGGAGTAATTGGTGGTTTAGGGGGCGCTAATTGTCGTACCGTGGGCGCCCATGCAATTCATAATGGTTTAACCCATATTCCCGCTTGCCATCACGCGCTCCACGGGGAAAAAGTCGCCTACGGCATCCTCGCCCAATTGCGTCTAGAGGAAATAGTTTTGGGTAATCAATTGGCAGTATCGGCCCGGGGGCAACTAATCCAGTTTTATGAACAAATTGGTTTACCGAAATCCCTAGAGGATTTAGGATTAAGAGATGTTTCCCTTGCCCAGTTGCGCCACGCGGCCGCAATTGCCTGTCAGCCTAATTCAGACATTCATCGTCTGCCTTTTACGGTTTCCCCCGAACAAGTTATGGCGGCCATGGTTTCTACTACCACTGCCGATACGATCGGGCAGAAAGTTAAAGCTAATTAACGGGAATATTTTCGGGACTGATTAATAAAATTCTCACCTATAGCCCTAGGTTTTGAGCAGCAAATCAATCACAGCCCTCAACTAAACCATCCTGAAAGTCCCCCAAGCCTGAAAATCCTGATGCTGACAATTAAAAGAATAATCACCCTTCAATTGTGGGTTGGGTTGAATGATAGTGAAACCCAATAGGGAGTAAACGTTGGGGGTGGTGCGTTCCCAAATACAAATTAATGTTAAAGCCACAATGGTTTGAGGGAACGCACCCTACAGGCTCATGCTGAATAGGACAAAAATAAATGGAAGGAGTAAAAAAATGCCGACGATAGATCTAGAGAAAACACGGCAAGCCTGGACAAACTTAAAGCCAATACTCTTTATTCCTCGTAGCGAATCAGAATATGAACAATTAGTAATTATGTTAGATAATTTGATAGATGAAATAGGAGAAAATGAAAATCATCCTCTTGCTTCTTTAATGGAAATTTTGGGAATATTAATAGAAAACTATGAACAGGAAAATGTTCCCGAATTATAAATGGTAGGGGTGGTGCATTCCCAAATATTGGTTAACCTTGAAATTGTCATGTTTTCAGGGAAACGCACCCTAGGAAGCGATGCGTGCGCCCCAAATCCTTATCTGGCAAAAGACTTAATTGATTAGTTCGTTCTAGTCGGGTGTGGGGTAAAATCGGTAGCGATAGGCTTTCTCGATGGCTCAGGTTCTAGCATATATCGTGTAAATGCGCTAATATTCAAACTAAAGCCGTCCTCAAAAGACGGGGTTTGGAACTCAATTTTTCGATGACGACAATAATCGACGAGTTAAGGCAACAATGGCAAGATCGCCTCTCTCAAACAGAGGATTCCTTAACCGATCGCCAAAGGGATACCATTATCAATTGGTTACTCGGTGAAGATAGCCAACGTTGGGAAAATTTAGATGAGAGAGAGCTAGAAATCGCTAAACGGGGATTAGTCTATCTTTGGCAAATTCTGCGGCAACGCTATCTCAAGGTTAGTCCCACCCGCGCCTATCGTAACCTGATTGATCGTCTCGGCGCTTGTGTCACTCTCCGGCAAAAAATTCGCACTTGGGTTTCCTTAAGTCGCGATCGTCGGCAAGCGGTGGCCGATGTCTTGCAAGAAATTATTCAAGAAATGTTAAATAGCGATCGCTATCTGCAATCCCAGTTAACATGGATCTCTCGTTGTACCAACGATCAAGCTACTCGCGATCGGCTTCTGTTAGCCACCCTAGAGGAATATGCTCTGCGTCCGATCCGCAATCAACCCCTGTTAGCCTATCGTTTTGTTAATTATCTCCGTCGTCAATCGAGAAGCGGTATCACTAATGTGCCGCGGCAAGAAATGATCAGGATTCTCTCCGATGAAATTAGTGGTGATGAGGGGGAAACTAGCTTAAGTTTACTGGATCAAAATGCGATTGCCACCTACGAAGATCAACGCACTTGTCAAGAAGCGCAAATTCTCCGAGCAAAAGTTCAAGAGAGTTTTGCTAGGTATCTAGAGGAAAATGTTAGTCGGGAGGCGGTGACTTGGTTTAACCTCTATCTAGGGGGCGAAAGCCAAGATGCGATCGCCAAAGAGATGAATATTCCCATCCAACAGATCTATCGTCTCCGGGAAAAAGTTGGCTATCATGCGATTAAGGTTTTTGCCCTCAAGGAAGAGAGAGAATTAATCGCTGAATGGTTACAAATCAGCCCGAAAGAGCATAATTTTGGCTTAACTCTCAGTCAATGGCAAAGTTACTATGCTGGCCTTTCTCCCACGGGTAAAAGCGTTATCGAGGGCTTAAAAGCGGGTAAAACCCTTGAGGAAATCGCTGGCGAATTAAACTGTAAACGCACGCAAGTGGTCAAAGAATGGACGCAACTTTATCTAAGCGCCCAAAGTCTCAGGACAAAAACCTAATCAGTTATCAGTTATCAGTTATCAGTTATCAGTTCACTGAGAAAACTCCCCACACCCCACACCCCACACCCCACACCCCACACCCCACTTCCCATCCCCTTTTTGATTTTTGACTTCAAGAAATATGTGGATTATTAGCAAAAAAGTCGGTGTATTTACCCATTATTTAACCTCTACGGGGACATTTACACCTAGCATGGACAAAGCCAGTAAATTTTCTGCTCGGGAAATGGCGGATATTATGGCTAAAAAATACGGGGGAATAGTAGAGGCCATGAGATAATTATGACCATTGGCATTTGGATTTTAGGGGATCAATTATGGACAGGACAAGCGGCCTTAGCTAATCGTCAAGCCTATTCACAGGAAACACCAGTTATTTTAATTGAATCCCACAATCATATTCGACAAAGACCCTATCATCAGCAAAAATTAGTTTTAATCTGGTCGGCGATGCGTCATTTTGCCGAAGAATTAAAAACTTTAGGATGGTCTGTAACCTACGAAGTTACTGAAGATTTTGAACCAATTTTATCTGCTTGGATTAAACGATTAGGCATTAAAGAATTACAGATAATGATGCCTAATGATTTGCCCTTTCTTAGATTAATTAAAAATCTCAATTTAGACTGTGCTATAACCCTAATTGATAATAATCACTTTCTCTGGACAAGGACAGATTTTAATAATTGGGCTAAATCTCGTAAAAGACTATTACTAGAGGATTTCTATCGAGAAAGTCGCAAAAAATGGCAGATTTTAATGGAAAATAATCAACCCATAGGAGGACAATGGAACTTTGATAAACAAAACCGCAAACCGCCCAAGGATGGATTAAAAACAACTGATCCTCTTTGGTTTGAACCCGATGAAATTACCCTTCAGGTTATCGCTGATGTGGAAGCTTTAGATATTCCTAAATATGGAAAAATCAAACCTTTTCGCTGGGCAGTAACCCGCCGACAAGCTTTACAGGTATTAGAGCATTTTATTACTAATTGTCTGCCCAACTTTGGATCATACCAAGATGCGATGATAACGGGAAAAGAAACCCTCTGGCATTCCCTATTATCCCCCTATCTAAATCTAGGATTACTAACGCCGTTGGAAGTGATTCAAGGAGCAGAAATTGCCTATAAAAAAGATAATTTAGCCCTAAATAGCATCGAAGGATTTATCCGTCAGGTGTTGGGATGGCGGGAATATATGCAGGGAATTTATCATTATCTGGGAGAAGATTACGCTAATGGTAATTGGTTTGAGCATCAACAACCCTTACCAGCTTTCTTTTGGGATAGTAACCAAACCGAGATGAATTGCCTCAAACAAGTATTATCACAGGTGGAAAATACCGGTTATGCCCATCATATTCAAAGATTAATGATTTTGAGCAATTTTGCCTTAATTTTTGGTTGCTCTCCCCAAGAGATTGAAAACTGGTTTCATAGTGTTTTTATCGATGCCTACGATTGGGTAATGCAGACTAATGTGTTGGGAATGGGACAATTTGCCGATGGGGGAATTCTCGCTTCCAAACCCTACGCCGCCTCGGCCAACTATATTGATAAAATGAGTGATTATTGTCGGGGTTGTCTGTATAAAAAAAATGAACGAGTCGGGGAGTTTGCCTGTCCTTTTAACTTTCTTTACTGGGATTTTTTGGCACGACATCGAGAAAAATTAAAATCCCAAGGTCGAGTTAATATGATTTTAGGTCATCTCGATCGAATGTCGGCAGCTGAACTTAATCAAATGCGCTGCCAGTCCAACCAATTAAGAGCTATCAGTAGTCAGGAGTCAGGAGTCAGTAGTCAATAGTCGGGAGATTATAGCGTTTGTCACACCTGTGTGGTACATTTAAACTTTTGCTGATTAAGCTTTTCAACATCGATAATGTACCGGGAGCATC
>NZ_CAIP01000421.1 GCF_000297435.1 Microcystis sp. T1-4
TGCCTAAATTATTGTAGGATACCGCTTCACCCCCCCGATCACCGATTTCCCGATCGATTGCTAAGGATTGTTGATGAAACTCGATCGCTTTTTGGTATTCTCCTAGGGAATAGTAAACATTGCCTAAACTGGTGAGGGATGCGGTATATTTCCAGTTGGTTTGCTCCTCCTGTTGTTGGTAAACAGTGACTAATTCAAGGTAATAATCGGCCCGGGTTTGATAATACCCCCGTCGGGTGAGAAAATCCTCGATAGCACGGAGAATATCAAAAGCATTGTCGTACTCGGTTAACTGATAGCGATGATAGAAAATTTCTAGGTAAGGTTGCACATCGTTGAGGATTTCCCAGGAGTCGGGTTGAGCAATAGAAAGATAATAGGCGATCGCTTTTTGGTGTAATTCCCTTTGATCGCCGGCTTTGTATTGTGCATATTCCCAAACTAAAGGCTGAAAACTAAAAATTCGCTGGCGATTTTCCTCTTTTTCTTCTAATAATGATCGTCGCTGTAATTCTCGCAGATCTGCCGTGATCTCGGATAGTGCGATCTCTGGGTAATTATCCATCACCGCTTTGGCTGCCAGAGAATCAAATTCTCGGCGATAAATGCTGGTTTTAGTGAATAATTCCTGCTGTCTTTGGCTAAGTCGCTGAAAACTAGCATCTAAAACTAAAGCAATTCCCACTGTCTCTTGACGATGACTCCCCACCACCTGCGGATCGCTCAAAAGTTGCGATAAATTTCCTAATCCTAAATCCTCTAACCTTTCTAAACTGGGGTTTTGCGGAAATTCTGCTAAGATTAAATCCGCCACCAATCGCAGGAGTAATGGATGACCATCCACCCGTCGAGAAAAGTTCTCTAGATCCCCTGTTATTTGCGATTCCGCTAACAATTGCGCCCCTTCAGGAGGTTTCAAACCTTTTAGCTCAATCCAACGGTTAAAACCCCTAGTTTTTGGCTTTTCTCTGGTGGTGACTATAATTTTGCTGGTGTCACCTTTTTCTATCCAAGCAGTGAAAAACTGCTGATAAAATTCATTATTCCAAGAACCATCTTCCCCTAATAAACTCTCTAGATTATCGATAATAATTAGGTGGCGATGGCGTTGCAATTGTCTGATTAAAGCTTCCTGTAAATCTATTTCTTCTTTGGGGACGGGATAACCAAATTCCGTCAGGAATTGGCGAGCTAAACCACTAAATCCCCCCAGATTTCCCGCTTCCCACCAAAAGCGTTTTGGGAATAAATCTTCATCGTCCCCTAGGGAAGGATCGAGGGTAATTTCCTCCTCAAAAATTTTACTGGCTAGGGTAGATTTTCCAATTCCTCCAACTCCTTTGATGCCAATCATCGCAACATTTTGATCATTAAACCACTGCTTAATTTGGGTGATTTCCTCCTCCCTTCCCTGCCAATGGACGAGACTTTTTCGAGCATCTCCTCCCTTGAAAATACCCCCCGATGGAGTTTCCAATCGGTTTAAAAGTTCCTCGGAAAGTATTAGATTTTTAGTCTCGATTTTGCCAATTAAATTTACTTTAGATTGAGCCTGTGCCGTTGCCGATAGATTAATCTCGTTGGAATTAGTTTCTGAAGTCATGAGAAAAATTGGGGGTTTTCTTGAGATAAAAATTAGGATGGCTCTCTTGTCTTTCCTGTGATAAGTTTGATTAATCGATCGCTAGTTACTCTTTGTGTCCTTTGTGCCTTTGTGGTTCATCCTTCTCTTCTGGCAAATAGGGAATAATAAAATGTATTCAGTGATACATTTTACCCAACTAACCCAAGAGAGCCATTAGGATTTAGAAACTAACTGTATCAGCCTCAATTTTTCCTACCATTTTAACGGTACTATTATCATAAGCTGTGGCATTCATGGCGATATTTTCTTGATTGCCACTGTTGATAACTTGTTTAATTTGTTGTGCTAGGGTTTGGATTTCTTGGGCAAAATTGGGATCTTTGAGCATTTCTACCTGTAAAAAAGGAACCACTTGCTGTTCAATCATCGCCTCGGATTTGGTTTGTTCGGCTGCCGCTAAAACCTGAGCGGCGGTGGGTTCCTTTTGTAACTTTTGCTTAATTTTTTGCCACAATTCTACACCTTTATCCATTGCTCCTTCCGTTAATTTACCGATAACAGCTTCAAAGGCGATTTTAGCGATTTCGGCGGCGGCTAATTCGGCTAACATAATTATCAATTGCGAGAATTTTTCGCCATTCTAGCACAACGGCAACAGCAGTTGTGGACGGTTTAAATGTTTGGTTGACTGTTCAAAAAGTAAAAAACAAAACTCTGATATCGTTGCCACAACAGGATTGAGATTAGAGCGAAGCGGACGCGCTGGTAAGCTAAGACATATTTAGGGTTTGCGGCAAAAAGTACGGGCGAAGCATTCGGATAGAAAATCTCCGGTTTCACCGATAGGTTATTGCCCGAATGCTTCGCCCCTACAGGACGCGGGCCGATGAAGACGCAAAAATCTTGCACCTGTTTCGCTCGTAAAGCCACAAAACCCCTACCTTGCCTACATTTCACATTTATTCAGCAAACCCTATTTAAACTGCTTATTCTTAGATTAGCCGAATCTCCTCCAATTCCTTTACTGTTGCCTCTTGCCTCGTCTCAACAAGCAATTTAAATTACGAACAGCTTATTAATGCTTGAGCAGCCCTCAGAAGCCCTTTTATTGAAGCCCGTTATTCCCTAAAGTCGTTGACAATAAAGCTATAAGTAGGTAGGCACAATTATTTGTAGGATGGGTTAGCGGTAGCGTAACCCATGCGGGCGTTGGGTTTCATGCTTCAACCCAACCTACGTTCATTTTATATTTAATTCCACCCACCTACTTAGACAAACTTAAACCGTTAGATTGCAAGAGTAGAAAAAGTAGTAAAATAGTTCAATACCCGTAAAACATGAACAAAACATGACTACTCTATTGCAAAAAGCATTCACAGAAATCCAGAAACTGCCAGAGCATCTTCAAGATGAACTTGCTCAACAATTGCTGGAAGATATTGAAGGTGAATTAAAATGGCAGAAAAGCCTTTCCAACGAGGATCTGGAATTGGGAGCTTTAATAACAATGGCACAGGAAGCTCTGATAGAAGAACAAGAGGGGAGAACAGAAGATAAAGGCTTTGGGGAAGAATGAAGTCATCCAGAACCAAGAGGTTTCGTCAACTTTTTCTAAGTTTGCCGCAAAGGGTACAAGAAACAGCCAAGAAAAATTACCAGATTTGGAAAGAAAATCCATTTCACCCCAGCCTAGAGTTCAAAGAGGTGAAACCAAGAGAAAAAATCTGGTCAGTCAGAGTCGGCATTGGATGGCGAGCATTAGGGATTAAGAATTCAGAGGAAGAAAAGATAGTTTGGTTCTGGGTTGGATCGCACTCCGAGTATGACAAGATTCTAGGTAAGAATTAGAAGCGATCTAACAAATCACTGCACCCGACCTTATGCTAAAGTTATCTAAATCATCCCAAGTCATTGGCGGCGGGTGATGGGCAACGTTAGACCTACACCCTCTGAGTGTTAACGGTGACTATAATCCTAGAGAGGATTCTTTTTTTCCTATCACTGCATAGAAGGGATCAGCAACCATAATTCCTAACATTTGCAGGAAACTGGGGGTAGTAGCAGGACGAACGATCGCCTGTACTTCCCTAAATCCCGCCACCGATTTAAAATAGGATTTCACTAGGGCCACCCGGCCTAAATCGCTATTATCGCGCCAAGCAGCGATCGCTTTTTGGTAAAACATCCGATTGGAAAAACTGACCACCACCAGACCATTAGGCTTTAAAATGCGATACAGTTCCGCAAAAATCGCCTCTGGATACTGCAAATACTGCACCGACACCGTGATTAACACCGCATCAAAAGAACTATCCCCTAGGGGCAATTTTGGCTGTGCATTGAGGTCCTGGACAAAATAACTATGCAAGCGGGGATTTTTGGCTAACTCCTCCCCATTCATCCCGTGACCTTCGATATGCTCAAATTCCATCTCCTCCGGTAAATGGGACACCCAGCTGCTCATCAGGTCTAAAATGCGCGTATTCGGCGATAAGATCTCTCGGTAGAGAGCGGTTAATCGATCGATAAAACCCTCATCCACGTGGGTGACGAAGCGGGGAAAAGCATAAAAATCGCTGTCTTTGGTCGGATCGAGTTTAGTTCTTTCTTCGGGTCGGAGCATTTTTGTCAAGTTAATTTTACTATTCTTAACATACCCCAGAGACAGAAAAAAGGGTTAACCGAACTGGTCAACCCCTAGGCTTGGGAACGCGCTGTAAATCTTAGCTTTGAACGACTAGCTTAACGTTAGCGTTTTGCAGACCGCGCTGTTTCACTTCGGATAGGGTTTTGTTCACAGCGTATTTTTGGTTGATCGAGTTGATCAATTCGGTTTGATTGTGTTTTTTGGCTACACCCCAGAGGTCAGCGATTAAATCGAAACTGCCGTCGGTATTGCGGGACCAACCGAGATCATATTCGCCATCGAGAACAGCAACGATGTCGGAGCGAACCCGTTGACCGTTGTAACCACGAACATCAGCTTCGGTTTTTACGCTAATGCCGAGGTCGCGGAGAGAAGCTTTGAGGATTTCGGCATCGGTGATTTTGGTCCGGAGAGTGCTAAAATGAGACATTGGAATTTCCTCTTTGTAGATAAGAATCAACAACAACAGATTGAGAGTTAAAGAGTGCCGCCAAGCGGCTTTTCGAGGCATTGCTAGTCCCTGAGAACTAGCCTTTCATCCCGTTGGGAGCGGGCGAAAGTCTGTTAGAACTCCAATCGCTGGTACTCAGCGACGGAGGCCGAAGCAGGTCGGGCGCGTTGTCTGGCCCAATCACGCAGGGCCGTCACCTGTTCGGTCATGGTGCGAGATAGGGGCAGAGTCGCCTTAATCGCCGCAATAATGTCCAATTGCGTGAATTCGCGATCTTGGGCGAAGGCCTCATACATGGCGGCAATCAGCGCCTGTTCTATTTCCGCACCGGAAAACCCATCGGATACCTTGGCTAACTGCTCCAAATCGAAGCGAGAAATGTCGGAGCGTCGTTTAGTCAGGTGAATATTAAAGATATCTTGTCTTTCTTCGGAATTGGGTAAATCGACAAAGAAGATTTCATCGAAGCGCCCCTTGCGGAGAAATTCCCCGGGTAGCCGTTCAATCCGGTTAGCTGTGGCCATGACGAAGACGGGCGAGGTTTTTTCCTGCATCCAAGTCAGGAAGGAGCCGAAGATGCGGCTAGAGGTTCCCCCATCGGAATCGGCGGATCCTGTGCCACCGGCAAAAGCTTTATCTAATTCATCGATGAAAAGAATGGCCGGAGAGATGGATTCAGCAGTTTTTAGGGCATTACGCAGGTTAGCCTCAGACCGTCCCACCATGGAACCATCGTAAACCCTTCCCATATCTAAGCGCAGGAGCGGTAAACCCCAGAGGCGCGAGGTGGTTTTAGCAATTAAGGACTTACCACAGCCCGGTACTCCTAAAATTAGCATTCCTTTCGGTTGGGGGAGTCCGTAACCTCTGGCTCTTTCTGTAAAGGCATTTGAGCGCTGTTTTAACCATTTTTTTAGTTCTTCCAGACCGCCGACGGCATTGATGGTCTCGTCTTCTTCAACGTATTCTAAAATTCCGTTGCGGCGAATCAGTTGTTTTTTCTCGGAGAGGACGATTTCTACCTCGTCTTCCGTGAGTTTGTTCGCTTTTACATAGGCTTTGCGGTAAACTTTTTCGGCTTCATCTTTGGTTAAGCCTAAGGCCGCTTTCAGGAGTTTTTCCCGGACCTCTGTGGTGGTACGACGATTTTGATTTTTGCCTAGGTGTTGCGAGAGAACTGTATCTAACTCTCCCATGTCCGGCAGGGGAAAATCTATAACTACTACGTCTTTCTCTAGTTCTATGGGGACTTCTTGCAGGGGAGACATTAAAATAATGATTTTTTCGGTTCCTTTAAAGCTGGCGATCGCATCTCTTAACCAGCGATTGACCGGAGCGGAAGTGATGAACGGATGCAGGTCTTTGAAGATGTAGATGCCCGCTTCCCGTTGACGCACTACCCATTCGATCGCCGCTTCTGGCGACACGGTATTATGTTGACTGGTTTGGCGCGGTTGACCCAGTTCGATCATGCCGTGGGTAACAGTCCAGACAAACACCCGTCGATGTTGTGTATTTAGTTGGGCTATTTTGCTGATGGCTTCTTCCGCCCTTTCCTCCTCGGAGGTGACGAGGTAAATCAGGGGATACTGAGCCTTGACGAGAATTCCTAGCTCTTCTTTCATAACATCGACCCTATTTGTGGTAACGGTTTTGACCTTGGGCGGCTGATGGCTGTGGATGCCTTGTTCGGCTACTGAGAGTTTAGCAGGGAACTAAGGCCGCTTCTCCTTCGGCGGTTCCTTGAGCGCCAACGGGTTCGGGAACTTCGAGCGGGAAGTCGTCGCCCACTATTGCGGGCTGGCGTTTGATCGACCTTAGCCGATCTTCTTTCATTACTAACGCGGCATCACACTCGGGACAGACATGAACCTGATAGGTTTTGCCATAGGCGGCGGCTTCGATTTCTTCTACCTTTTCGGGGTATTTTAGGTAGAAAGCGATCGCTTTCTCCACCAGCCCTGACATCGATTCTTCATCGATTGCGGCCCTTATTTTTAGTTGACGATGGACTCCAGGGGGAAGGTACAGTGTGACTTTTTGCTTGTCTTGCATATCACTAAATTGGTTTACCCGGGTATGTGTCCCTACTATAACCACTGTCTTTCCCTCCTGTCAAGATGGTAAGCTGTTATAACGGCATAATTGTAATATTTCTTTACAATTGTTGGGGAAGTGGGGAGGGGGAATTATGAATTATGAATTATGAATTATGAAGTGGGGAGGGGGAATTATGAATTATGAATTATGAATTATGAAGTGGGGAGGTGGGGGGGTGGGGAAGTGGGGAAATTGAACTAAAACCCCAAAACCCCAAAACCCTAAAACCCTAAAACCCTAAAACCCCAACCCCCAACACCTAAAACCTGTCTCCTGTCTCCTGAATTGAGCAAACCCTAATTACTATTGATACGACTTAAAAAGGCTTGTAAGCGCTCGCTGTGGGGATTATTAAAGAAAGTGTCGGGATCACCTGCTTCTTCGATGACACCTTGATTAAAGAACAAAACCTTGTTAGAGACTTCCTTGGCGAACTGCATTTCGTGGGTGACGACTACCATAGTCATCCCCTCATCGGCCAATTGACGCATAACGTTTAACACTTCCCCGACTAATTCCGGATCCAGGGCCGAAGTGGGTTCATCAAATAAAATCACCTCTGGTTTCATGCAGAGACTGCGAGCGATCGCCACCCGTTGTTTTTGTCCTCCCGATAATTGGTCGGGATAAACATCGGCTTTTGGTGCTAATCCCACCTTTTCCAGATAATGAATAGCCGTATCCTTAGCCTCATTTTCCGGATGGTGTAACACTTGCTTGGGCGCTAACATCAAGTTTTGCAAAACGGTGAGATGGGGAAAAAGATTAAAGTGTTGAAACACCATACTTACCCGGCTGCGTAACTTGCGGAGGACTGATTGATTTAACTTCGGGGAAGAGATGTCAATTCCCATCACCTCCAAGCGGCCGCCGTTAATTGTTTCCAAACGATTGAGACAGCGTAAAAAGGTACTTTTGCCGCAGCCAGAGGGACCGATTACCGATACCACGTCCCCTTGATAAAGAGTGCCTGTAACTCCTTTGAGTACCTCTAAAGAGCCGTAACTTTTGCGTAAACCTTCACTAACAATCACAGGGGTGGTAGTGGTCATGATGTCCTCTCGTAAAAAATTTTACATTCTGTATAAAAGTATCCAGATTAGTTTCTGCTAGATTGTATCCTTGACGACATTTTATCAAGAGGAATAATCATAATACTCAAATAGTCTCTCTACATCTGTCTTAGGTGGCAAGTAGGGCGAAATCCTTAACTTAATTGAGTAAAAAAATCAAGGAGAAAAAATTAAAAAATGATTAAATTTTGGCGAGGGCGGGCGGTACAGAGAGTTATCTTTGCCTTGTTAGGATTAGTCTTGGTGCTTGGATTAAGTGTTATTCCCGCTTTTTCCCAGACTCCTCCTAATCCTTTTCGAGTCGCCACAGAAGCAACTTTTCCACCCTTTGAATTTCAACAAGGGGGACAATTAACCGGATTTGATATCGATTTAATGCGAGCGATTGGAGAGGAAGCTGATCTCAATATTGACTTTAGAAATTTACCCTTTGATGGCATTATTCCGGCTCTACAAGCGAGAACAGTGGAAGCCGCTATTAGTGGCATGACCATCACCGCCGAACGGGCCCAAGCGATTTCTTTTTCTCGACCTTATTTTAGGGCTGGTTTAGCGATCGCTGTTCGGGAAGATAATAAGACGATTAAAAATTTTGAAGACTTAAAAGGCAAAAGAATTGCCGTCCAAATTGGCACAACGGGAGCCTTAGAAGCGACAAAAATACCGGGGGCAACAGTTAGTCAATTTGACTCGGCGGCCTTAGCTTTGCAGGAATTAATTAATGGTCGAGTTGAGGCGGTAGTTAACGATAAACCCGTGACTTTGTATGCAATTAAACAAGCGGGTTTAAGGGGAGTAAAAGTAGTCGGAGAATTATTAACAGAGGAATTCTACGGGATTGCTTTACCCCAAAATTCCCCCTATCTCCAGTTAATTAATGATGCTCTCGGTCGAGTCATAGAAAGTGGTCGGTACGATGCTATTTTTCGGCAATGGTTTGGAGAAAAACCGCCAGAATTACCCTTAGTTGCCCCAGCTTTAAAGAATTTACAGGAATCGAGTTTTAACTGGGGAGAATTATTCTATAACCTGATTTTCAAAGGGGTTCCCTGGACAATTCTGTTAACGGTTCTGTCTTTTCTGTTCGGGTTAATCGGCGGAACTTTAGTGGCCATTGCCCTGATTTCTCCCTACAAATGGTTAAAAATAATTTGCCGCATCTATGTGGATTTCTTTCGGGGAACACCGATGCTGGTGCAATTATTCTTGATCTATTTTGGTTTGCCAGGGTTGTTCCGAGAAATTGGCTTAAATATCGACTTAGATCGTTTACCGGCGGCCCTATTTGCCCTAAGTTTAAATGTAGCGGCCTATTTAGCTGAAATTATGCGCGGCGGTATTCAATCGATCGATAATGGTCAATGGGAAGCTTGTTCTAGTCTAGGAATGTCCCCAGTGCAAACCATGCGCGAGGTGATTTTTCCCCAAGCTTTTCGCCGGATGTTGCCCCCCTTGGGGAATGAATTTATCACCCTAATTAAAGATACCAGTTTAGCGGCAGTAATCGGTTTTGAAGAATTATTCCGGCAAGGTCAGTTAATGGTAGCCACTACCTATAAAGCTTTCGAGATTTATATCGCTGTTGCTTTAGTTTATTTGGTTTTAACTACCCTTTCCTCCGTGGTATTTAAGCGCTTAGAGATTTATATGGATCCCCTACATAAATCTAAACAGGAACAGAAAGCCTAGGGGCAACAGATGGGAACTGAAACCGAGTTTAAGAGAATTGTCAGGGGGGTAACTTCCAGGCTCTCTTGGATTTGGTGGGTAAAATGTATTCTAAGATACATTCCTTCTAGCGAGGGGGTGGAACGAACCACAAAGACACAAAGGACACAAAGATTGATCGATCATATTGTAAGTTAAACTTATCACACAGAACCCAGAAGAGCCACTTCCCTGACTGTTAAAACCGACTAAGGGCAAGAAATTAAGCTTAAAATGCCGAGGTGGTAGTCAATCAGTCGGTCGAACCCGGGTTTCTAGAGGCAGAAATAAGCCAAAAAGCCCCTAAACCGGAGGTAAGAACCACGACAATAATTGACCCGACCAATAACCAACTATTTTTAGAAAATGGCTGTTTTGAAGCAGTAACGGTGATGGGACGAGTGACCGGGATTTCTTCCTTAACCCGCAGCGAAGAAGAGGGGGGTGTAACCAAACGGGGAGGAACCGGGATGACGAAGGAGGGTTCCTCGACGGGATTCCTCTCAAAACTCTTTACCACTTTTTCTAATCGTCTTCCCTGATCAACTACTGTCTCGATTTCCTGACGTAATTGCCGATTACTCTTGACAAGTTGCTGGTTTTGTGCTTCTAGAAATTCCACCCGTGCCTGGGTGGCCTGCAATTCTTTGACTAATTCCCGATAGACCGAGAGGGGAACCGAGGGGCGACCGGTGAAACCCTGGGGTCTTTGGGGGGAAATACGCGGCGTAGTGGTCATGAATCGACTAATTTAGGGCTTTTAAGCGGTAAAAATGCCCCACAGGACCGGTTCCTTGACCGATGGCGAGGGAATGCTCAAGGGCGTTAGTAACGTACTCCTTGGCTTTTTTCACCGCTATTTTCAGGTCATCACCCAAAGCGAGGTTAGCGGCGATCGCTGCCGATAGGGTACAACCAGTTCCGTGAGTGTTATTGGTTTCGACGCTTCTGGTCTGAAAAGTTTCCCATTCCTGTCCATCAAAGCAGATATCAACCCCACGCAGCCGACCTTTCATGCCTCCCCCCTTCACTAATACCGGTGTGGCCGACTTCTGGAAAATAATTTCGGCGGCCGCTTTCATCGTCTCAAAATCATTGATCTCAATGCCACTTAAAAGCTGTGCTTCGTAACGATTAGGGGTAACAATCGAAGCTAGGGGAATTAAACTATTAAAAAGACTATCTATAGCCCGATCATCAATTAATTTGGCTCCTACCCGCGAAACCATAACCGGATCCACCACTAAACTGATTAAACGCCAGCGCTCGATCGCCTCGGCCACTGCTTCGATAATCTCGCTGCTGAACAGCATTCCCGTCTTGACCGCTGACACACCGAAATCCCTGACCACGGCATCGATTTGGGCCGTTACCATTTCTGGACTTAGGGACTCGACGCGCTCGACCCCTAGGGTATTTTGGGCGGTAATGCAGGTAAGGGCGCTGGTGCCGTGAACTCGGTGGAAGGCGAAGGTTTTCAAATCAGCTTGAATTCCCGCCCCGCCACCACTATCGGAACCGGCGATGGTGAGGGCAATGGCAGTCATAGGAGGTTAGCGATCAAAAGGACGACGACGTTGCAAGAATTCGGGGATATCTAATCCTGCGGGTTTTGCTGGTTCGGGAGTCGGGGCCGGACTGGGTGCGGGGGTATTAATCACCACCTTGTTACTGGTGGGACGAGAGGGGGAATCGCCGGAAAAACCGGTGGCAATGACGGTAATTCTGACTTCTCCCTGCATTTTCTCGTCAATTACTGCCCCAAAGATGATATTAGCGTTGGGATCAACCACCTCATAGATAATTTCAGCGGCGGCATTGACTTCGTGTAGGGTTAGGTCTTGACCACCAGTGATGTTAAAGACCACACCTTTCGCCCCTTCGATCGAGGATTCCAGTAACGGTGAGGATATAGCCGCGATCGCTCCTTCCTTAGCCCGAGATTTTCCGGAACCGATGCCGATGCCCATTAGGGCTGAACCCGCATCGGCCATCACTGCCCGCACATCGGCGAAATCCACATTCACCAGACCGGGGATAGTGATAATATCCGAGATGCCCTGTACCCCTTGGCGCAGCACATCATCGGCGACCCGAAAAGCCTCCTGTAGGGGAGTTTCGGCGGGTATTACCTGTAATAACTGGTTATTGGGGATAATAATCAGGGTATCGACCCGACTTTGTAAACCGCCCACCCCTTCATCGGCCTGATTAGTGCGACGACGACCCTCGAAGGTAAAGGGACGAGTGACAACTCCCACGGTCAAACAGCCGATTTCTTTGGCAATTTCGGCCACAATTGGAGCGGCCCCCGTTCCCGTGCCGCCGCCCATGCCGGCGGTAATAAAGACTAGATCGGTTCCTTCCAATGCCTGGGCGATTTCATCCCGGGATTCTTCCGCCGCTTTCTGTCCGATGGCCGGATTGCCGCCCGCCCCTAGGCCGCGGGTTAATTTTGTCCCGATTTGTAACCTCTGGGGGGCGGAGGAATGGGCTAGGGCTTGCGCGTCGGTGTTAATTGCCCAAAATTCGATTCCGGTCACGCCACTGGCGATCATGCGGTTAACGGCGTTACAGCCCCCACCGCCGACCCCGATCACCTTGATCTTGGCGACATTGCTTGGCACGATGCGATTGCTACGACTTTCTTCTCGGGGTGTCATCTGTGATTCATGGGGACGAGTAAATAATACTCCAGCATTATTCTGAGAGTAATGATTATCTTCGCTCATAGCTGAACTGGCATAATCGTTACTGTTCAGATTGGGATAGATGGAAACAATTTCATTAATCGATGTCATTGGAATTGGAACACTCTTAGTACAAGATTCTGTTATTGGTTTGATGAATCAGAGATGCACCGTTAACACTATCACTAATATTATGTCTGTTCCAGTATCTACAGTATCAGTTTCTTTTTCAGAAAATCATAATTTGTGGTTTTTGCCAATACCTAAAGGGAATAATTGCGGTTTTTTGCTGATCAATTCCAGTTAATCTCGACCAGTTGCCGTTACTTTGGCAACCATAGGGGCTGGCTGCGGTTTTAATTGTACAGTGGGAGCATCGGGATTGCTCAGGTCAATGTAGATAATTCGCGCTAGGGGTATCTTGGATGACAATTGCCGTGATTGTACGAGAGCGGTTAACTTTTCGGGCAATCTATCCTTATAAAAACCTAAATAGACCTGCCCCAGTTCAGTTTTTAGTACAAGATTACTAGGATTGCGCCAATCGATGGCGGTAACTTTAATCGATAAGTTGTCAATTAAAGGATAAATTTTCTGCCACTGTTGTTGATATTGTCGGTCGTAACCAAGCACTTCTAGGCTAGGTAATTGGCTTTTGGGTAGAGTTCGACCATAATAGTTTTGAGGAATTATCGTTCCCGAGGCATCTAAAAAGCCTTGCTGTTGATGGGAACGCCAACGGGCAACAGGTTTTCTTTCTTGAATGGAAACAATCACTTTCGGGGGTAATAATTGCCGCTCGATCTTAACGTCGGCAATAGCGGGAATAGCCGCTAGTTTTGCTCGCAATTGATGGGTGGGTAATTCCCAGAGAGACAGGGGATAGCTTAATTTCAGCCAAGCGCGAATCGACTGGGGCGACATTAATTCCGTGCCTTCGATTTCCACCTGTCCGGCCTTGCTAATTGTCCAATAGGGCGAAGTCATCCCCCAAGCTAATCCCGCCGCTAAACCACTAACCACCAGAAAGCGACCTAGGGCTTGCCACACCTTTGATCGCCTTTGGTGGCGCAGGTTTTGTCGTTTTTGTTCCAGGGAGAGGGAAGAAAGGATTTGATCGCTCATGGGGAAAATCTCGGGCAGTTTTGCTGTTATCTTAGGTCGCGAGGTGGGCCGCTGGCAACTCGATCGCCACTCAAGTAATCAGTTTGACAAAGAAAGAGATAATCAATGTTATAACAGTATTAGTCTACAGGCGTTCTTTTGTCTGTCTCCAAGAAACCTAAACGCTCCTTTTTGCCAAGATATTTCGACGGTCAGCCCGAAAGAGCGTTCCGGCAAGAACAGCCTAATTTATCTGAAAATTACCTATGGTTATCAACAAACGCGGACTTGTTCTCGGTGCTACAGCAGTGGTCCTGTCTACCGTCGCCGTCACGGGGGCGGGATTCCGTCTCTCCCAAAGTCAAGCTTTTTTTCAGGAAAGTCCCAAGGAAACCGTTGATGAGGTTTGGCAGATCATCAACCGCACTTATTTAGATGGCACTTTTAATCAATCGGACTGGAACGCCATCCGCAGTGAGTATTTAAATCGTTCCTACAAAAATCAAGAGGAAGCATACACCGCTATCCGCGAGATGTTGAAAACTCTCAATGATCCCTATACCCGTTTTATGGATCCCAAAGAGTTTAACAATATGAAGATCGATACATCGGGAGAATTGACTGGGGTAGGGATTCAACTGACCAAAGATGAGAAAACTAAGCAGTTAGTCGTGGTTTCACCCATTGAGGATACACCTGCTTCTAAAGCCGGTGTGCTGCCCAAAGATGTGATTATCGCTATCGATGGTAAATCTACCCAAGGTATGGAACTGGAGCAAGCGGTGAGCATGATCCGCGGCAAAGTGGGGACAAGTGTTAAGATCACGATTCAACGGGGTGAGGAGAAAAAAGAATTGACTCTTACCCGGGCCAAAATTGAAATTCACCCAGTCCGGGCCCGCACGGAAAACACCCCGATCGGTAAAATCGGTTATGTCCGTCTCAATCAATTTAGCGCCCAGGCTAGTGGGGATATGAGTCAAGCGATTCGCGAATTAGAAGCCGAAGAGGTGAAGGGTTATATTCTCGATCTGCGTTCTAACCCCGGCGGTTTACTCTACGCCAGCATCGAAATCGCTCGGATGTGGATACCCGATGGTTTAATCGTCTCTACGGTCGATCGCAAAGGGGTGACGGAACGTCAACGGGCCAACAATCAAGCTTTGACTAATAAACCTCTGGTTGTCCTCGTCGATGGGGGTTCCGCCAGCGCCAGTGAAATTCTCTCCGGAGCTTTACAGGATCATGATCGGGCGGTTATTGTCGGTACGAAAACCTTTGGTAAGGGATTAGTGCAATCGGTACGCAGTCTCAGTGACGGTTCCGGATTAGCGGTGACGATTGCCAAGTATCTCACCCCCGACGGACGGGACATCAATAAAGATGGTATTCATCCCGATGTGGAGTCGGAACTAAGCGAGGAAGATCGCAAAAATCTTCAACAGGAGCGGGATCAGGTGGGAACCTTCCAAGATCCGCAATTCAAGAAGGCTTTTGAAATCCTCGAGCAAGAAATCGCAGACGCCAAGAAAAAACCCACCAATACCGCTAAACAATAGGTTGACATTTGCCCGCTCGAATTAAACCCACCCGACGGGCGATCGCTTCTCCCCGTTCGGCAAAAGGACCCCAGTATTGACCATTGACTGGGGGTTTTCCCTTTTCTAGGGCTATAATCTGACAAATTCCGGTATTTTCCCGGACAATGTACCAGTTTTGTGGGCTATTATCCATAGATTTTTCTCCTTAATCCCCAAACCCTAGGGTTGATTCATAGTAGGGTTGATTCATGAATCAACCCTACCCCAAACCCCACACCCTGCCCCCACGAAAAACTTTTTGCCGCAAACCCTAAGTAAAAAATTTTTATCAACTTCTTGACAAAACCCGGGAGATAAATGCTAATATTAAAAAGGTCTGTGCAATGGGGATTAGCCAAGCGGTAAGGCAGCGGGTTTTGGTCCCGCCATTTCCTAGGTTCGAATCCTAGATCCCCAGTTTAGTATTTTTTATCCCTAAGCCGCCAATGGTCGAGAATATCCTTGATCAAAGCTTCCTTTAGCCAAATACGACCGATAAGCGTCAGGGGAACCGCCAGAAATAGCCCTAAAAAGCCAAAAATCGAGGCAAAAAACAACTGGGCCAACAGGGTAAAAGCGGGTAAGAGCTTGAGCGACCGCACTGTTAAAATGGGCAGCGGTGAATGACGGTCGAAATATTGAATTAACAGATAAATACTGCTGTAGAGTAGTAAAACCGCCCAGGGTTGCCAAGGAGCTTCCAGAAGGGCGATAGAAAAGGGTAAAATCGTGCTTAAAACCGGCCCAAGGTTGGGGATAAAGGTGAGAAATCCCGCCAGAATAGATTGGGAAAAAGCGAGGGGAATGCCGATCAGGGATAGACCTAGACAACTGCCCAAGGTCATAATCAACATATGACAGAAAATCCCTTTTAGCCAAGCTTTTAAATCTCGATCGCAATCTTCTAGGATCGATCGTACCCTAGGACGGTAGAAAGCGGGAAATAAACGCAGAAAACAACGGTGATAAGCGGCAGGATCGGCGAGAATCATCAAGCTCAGGGCAACAATTAGCAGTAAGCTGAGGATAATGCCGAAAGTACCGTAAAAAATGCTTAAACCCCGCCCAGCAATTTGGTTAATCAGGGGTTGTAATTGAGCCAGCAGCGTTTTAAAATCCGGGAAGACACTGGCCAGACTAGGATCGAGATAATCCTCAAGACTATGGACTTGTCCCCAGAGTCTTTCTACCGCTTGGGGCAGTAAACTAAATAATTGGCGAAATTGTTGGACTAAAGCGGGTATAATCCCCACAAAAATACCGATAATACCAATAAAGAAGCTTAAAAGGGTGATAATTAGGGCATGGGAACGCTTGAGGTGATGACGCTGCCACCAAGTCACAGCCAAATTTAAAATCTGCGCCAGAAGAATCGCCATCAATAATAATAAGAGAATCTGTCGAATCTGCCAGAGAATCAGCAGACAAAAGACTAACAGGACTAAACCGAGGCTGCTGCCAAAAGTCATGATGAGTAAGGAGAAAAATTCCTAATCAGTTATGGTCCGTCTCCAGAGGGCAAAAACCGTGAGCAGGAAAGGGGTAAAAACCAGAATTAAAGTGTTAAGAGGACCAGGAGCGATCGATAATAAAGGGGCAAGATATTTAATTCCCAGGGAAATCAAAGCCGATATCAAGATTATTTTGATGATAAAGCCGCTCATAGATGGATGTTTAGGGGACACAAGCACTATCTTATCCCTGAAGAGGTTAAGATTTGGTCAAAATCTGGAAATCATCCCCCATCGGTTTTATTAATACTAGGGCGAACTGGCTAGATTTTCTGGGCAAGGTCGGTTCCGAGGGAATGGGAAAGTATGAGACAATAGGAATAAAGGGCTGAGTCAATTAACTAGAGATATTCATTGCTAGGACTGAAGACTTAATGGCCAGGACGAATCTTGACAGCAAATAAGATTTATCCTGTCCACCGCCCCTATCGTGCCGCCAACAGTCACCGTGATCACTTTAACTCTTTTACACCCCAGTCAAGCCACGTCCCTACAGCATTGGCAATTTGACAATGATCAATCAACCATTCTCATCGGCAGGGCGCTGGATAGTCATGTAGTTCTCTATAGTGCTGTGGTTTCGAGGCGGCACTTAGAAATCCGCCGTAATGATCGCAATGATTGGGAATTGGAAAATTTAGGGGCAAATGGGACGTTTCTCAATGGCAAACTGATCGAGAAAACCGCCGTCGTCGATGGTATGGTGGTTCGTTTAGCCGCCTCCGGCCCGCAAATTCAAATTCGTCTCATCGATGAGGACGAACAACCCAAATTAATCCTCAAACCCCTAGAGGCTAGTTTGGCAGGCGACCAAACCCAGCCGGAAAAGGATACTATGGCCAGCTAGAAAATATTAAATTTTTATAAAGTTTTTTCAATTTCCTGGGCAAAATGTAAAAATAGATACAGAATAAGAAATAAAATCTTTTCATTTGTTGTCCCTATATAGGGGCGACAAGAGGGATTAAAGTCACTTTAAAGCATTGCAGGGAGTCGGTGATATGACGTTAGTTTATCGAGGAGTTAAGTACGAAAGGGATTCTCTCCCCTTGGAGATGAAGACTGGAGATATCGGGGGTAAATACCGAGGTCAAGACTGGAATCACCATTATCCTCGCCATATGCTCCAATTAGAACCGAAACTGCATCGTCAGTATCGCGGAGTTGCCTACAGTACCCGTCCTCATCTTGCTGGGCAAGTCATCCCGAACACTTGTCCGTTACCCGTTGTCAAACCCCCTATTGTCGTCCAAGAGGAAACTCTTTCTAGCATCCATCTGAACAATATTCGTCGTCGTTTGGAACTTCGTTTACAAATCGCTGAAGACAATGGTGACGAAACCCTGGTTAATCTCTTGAAAAAAGAATCCCAAGACTTAGCCTTAAACTGCTAATCTAGAGGTTTTTTTGCCATTTTCCCCTCGGTTCTGCCGGGGGGAATATTTTTGGGACTAAAAATGACACCCAGAGAAATTATTACCCTAGTTAGGAGTTTATAGGCTTTTAATTATATTAGGTCGAGGTCTATTCTAGTTCGGGTTCGGATTCGGGTGTTGTATCATTGGCTCTCCCAGGTTTGGTGGGTAAAATGTATTCTAGGATACAGTACTGCTGGCGAGTGAGTGGAACGAACCACAAAGACACAAAGGACACAAAGATTGATCGATCATATTGTAAGTTAAACTGATCACACAGAACCTAGAAGAGCCTATCATTTCCACAACATTTTTGATACCTTGGATAAAAGTTTGAAACCTACGGGATTTATTTTCAGTTAGGGAAAGATGGGGGGCAATCTGTTTAGAGTGGGTTCCTGCATAATACTCTTTCACTAGCTTTTTTAATTCTTGTTTAGCCGAGTTAAGCCGGTCCGGTTCTCTGTATTTACTTTTATTTTGTTTTTGACCGAGACTATTTAAATTATAGGCCTTGGCCACCGCTGCTAAATCTCCCAGAAACCAAGATTCTAATTCATGGCAAATAATCCGAATTAAGACTTGAGCATCACTGGAATTTTGACAAATTTGCCCTAGGTCTTTTTTGAGTTTTTGACAGTCGTGGGAATCCTGATCGTGGACAATAATAAATTTGGTATTGGGACTAGATTTATTGAAAGCTTTGAGTTTTATAGGAATAGATTTGGCTAGGTCTTGTTTGCCTTGATTACTAATACATTTATACCTTATTTCTGGGGGAATAAGTTTAGGCAAAAGTTCGTTTAACACATTTTCTATAGATGACTCTTCTAGCAAAAATACGATATCATAGTTCATTATGGTGCTACTCCTTCAAACCAGCCTTGATTCCAAAGATAGCCGGGTAAATCGCCTTCCGCTACTAAGTTTTTGATGATTTCGCTATCGGCAGCCCTATGGATTTGGGTGATACCTTGGGATTTAATTAGCCAGAAAATACTAGCTAGTGGAACCGCATTGAGAAAATCGGGGGAGTGGCTAGAAATAAATACCTGACCCCCCCGATAGCTATAGTGGGCGAATTCTTCGGCTAGTTCTTTTAATAAAGTAGGATAAAGTTGGTTTTCTGGTTCTTCGACACAGAGTAGGGGATGAGGATTGGGATCGAATAGTAATATTAAATAGGCAAACATTTTCATAGTCCCGTCAGAAACATAGCGATCAATAAAAGGGTCTTTGAAGGCCTGATCTTGAAAACGTAAAATCAAGCGACCGTCTTCGGTTTCTTTGGCTTCTACAGAGGAAATACCCGGAACTCGTTCTTTCATTTTTTCGAGAATTTGCTGAAAAATTTCGGGATATTGTTGATAAATATATTGAGCAACTGTAGCTATGTTGTCGCCAGTGGGGGATAAGTGTTCAGCATAAGATATTTCTTTACTTCCTCTAGCTTCGCTAATATGAAAGTCAGAAACGTGCCAATTTTCAATCAGAGAACGAAAGGCTGTAGCGGCTTTAAAACGTTGAAATTGTCCTACTCCCTTGATCGCTAGTATGTCGTTAGATTCTAGCTGTTGTTCTTCTCGATCAAGGTCTTTATCTGGTTTACTAAAATCTTCTTCGTTGGTGATAGCATATCCTTGACCAAGTTTAAAATCTAAAAAATGAAAAGGTTTACCGTGTTCACCCCGTTTATAGCGAAGTATTTCGCGTTTGATAACGGGGCGATTATTGTTTTGTCCAATTATGATTTGATAAGTAACCAGACGTTCTGTATCTAAGATTTTCATGGGAAATTGCAGCTCGATTTCAATATCTTCCTGTTCTTGACCTCTAGTGATAATTTCTCTATAACCGCCGCGAATTTGTAAGGCTTGGCGAATGTTGTTTTTGAGGGCATCTCGCAGAAACACAAAAATATCAAATAGAGTAGATTTTCCCGTGCCGTTAGCTCCAATAATCACACAAAAAGGGGGAATATCTCTTATGTGTATGTTTTTAAACATACGATAGTTTTTTATTTTAATAGAAACAATTTTCATGATATAATCGAGCCGTTATAGTTTTTTTGATTATACGATTGATCAGGTGAAGATAATTGATCAATTAGTCAAAAAAGCCAGAGATTAGGCTCTCTTGGACATGGGGGGATAAATCAGCTAGAAACTAGAGAGGCCAGATCAACCGTCTGAAGAAGGGACAAGAAACCAGACTCAAGACAAGTTGCCCAAAATAGCGTAAATTGTCTATAAATTTGTTCAACGACTTAAATTAGTACAAATGTTTGACTGTATTATCATCGGTGCGGGACCAGCAGGAACGACGGCGGGTTATCATCTAGCTAAAAGGGGACGATCTGTCCTGATCCTTGATAAAGCGAAATTACCCCGTTATAAACCCTGTGGTGGGGGGGTATCCCCGGCAATTAAGCAGTGGTTTGATTTTGACTTTACCCCCGTGATCGAGAATACCGTCACGCAAGTACAGTTTACTTGGAAACAGGGGGATACCGTCACCACTAAGTTAAATATGCTAGAACCGATGTGGATGGTACAAAGGGATCGTTTCGATGATTTTTTAGGTCAACAGGCGATCGCAGTCGGGGCAACCATCCAAGATAACAGCGAAGTTACCCAGATCAAATTCCTTCAAGATCACTGGCAAGTTACCACATCCCAGGGAACATTTTCAGGCAAATATCTGATTGCTGCCGATGGTGTTAAGGGCAATACCAGTCGCTGGTTAGGATTACCAGCGAAAAACCAAGCGATCGGGGCTACTCTCGAAATTACTAACGCAGAAGTGACTATTCCCCCCCAAAAAGCTTTTTTTGATTTTGGTTCCCTAAAAAATGGTTATATCTGGGCTTTTCCCAAGTCTAATGGTTACACAATTAGCGGTGGTTGTTTTAAGGGCAGCATCAAATCCGAGGAGCTAAAAAAACAACTGTTAAATTATGCCCGTCAAAAGGGCTGGAATTTAGAGGATTATCGCTATAGTGAGTATGCTTTAGCCCTTTGGAACGGAAATCAACCGCTACACGCCCAAAATGCCCTAATTACAGGAGAAGCGGCGGGTATTCTCGATCCGCTCATCGGGGAGGGTATCCGTCCGGCAATTTTGACGGGAGTTAAGGCAGCCGAGGCGATCGATCGAGCTTTAGCCGGAGATAATCGGGCTTTGGCGAGCTATAGTCGGATAATTCGGGAAGAATGGGGGGAAGATATGGCTTTAGCGGCCAAATTAGCCAGTTTATTCTATCAATTTACCCAAATCGCCTACAATGTCGCCGTTAAACGGCCGATCGCCGGTCAACTGATGGGACGTATTCTCGTGGGAGATTTAAAATACCGGGATGTTACGGAACAAGCGATGCAACAATTGAAAAAGCTTTTACTGCCCGGATTCGGTTGGTGATAACACCTCCCGCACCAGGGTAGGGGTGACTCGATCGCTAATGGTGACTTGGCCGATTGCCGTTGGTAAAATAAATCTAACCTTGCCATCTTTAACCTTTTTATCGGCAGTGAGAGCATTGACCATCTCATCGGCATTTAAAGGCGGCATACGGGTTTCTAAGGCAGCTTTTTCGATTAAATCGGTTTGACGTTGATTTTCCCCGGCGGTCCACATTCCCAGTTTAACAGCGATCGCTCCTGCCGCCACCATCCCCATCGCCACCGCTTCCCCGTGGTTAATCCTAGTATATCCCGTTAAACTTTCAATGCCGTGGGCGATCGTGTGACCATAGTTTAAGATCGCCCGCAAACCCGCCTCTTTTTCGTCTTTGCTTACCACATCTGCTTTAGCTTGGCAAGACTTTGTAATAATTGTTTGCAATAGCTCGCCATCGATCTGAGAAAAACTGGCTAAATTGTCCGAGTCTTCCAACTGTTGAAATAACTCAGCATCCCAAATTACACCATATTTAATCACTTCTGCCATTCCAGCCCGAAATTCTCGCACGGGTAGGCTTTTAAGCACGCTAGGATCGATCAGAACTAATTTCGGTTGATAAAACGCCCCGATCAGATTTTTGCCCTGGGGATGATTAACACCGGTTTTACCCCCGATGGAAGCGTCCACCATCGCTAACAGAGTGGTGGGAACTTGGACAAAATTAACGCCTCGTAACCATGTGGCTGCCGCAAATCCCGTCATATCACCGATTACACCACCACCGAGGGCAACCATAGTCGAGGAACGTTCCAGCCGGTGAGCGAGGGCGCTATCATAAACTTGGGCGATCGCATCGAGGGTTTTATAATTTTCGCCGGCGGGGATCAGATGAGTAAAAACGACAAATCCCGCTTTTTCTAGGGAATTAACGGCTTTATGTCCGTAATAGTCAAAAATTTCGGGATTAGAAACCAATAAAACCTTTTTGCCTAAGCTTAACTGGCTCATTTCTGCACCGAGATTAGCTAAACTGCCCTTCTCGATCAGAATATTATAGGAGCGATCAGGTAAATTAACGGGAATACAAATAGCCATGGGGTGTGGTAATTATAAATTATCAATTATGAATTATGAATTGCGAGGTAGGGAGATGGGGAGTGCCGGAGCAGGGAGAATAAATAAAAATAATCTCCTGACTCCTGACTCCCGATAGCCAAAAAGATGATCGGTTATTGACGCAGCTTAGTCAACTCTAAGAGCAGACGACAGGATAAAAAACAGATAAAGCTCTCTCCCAGAAAGAGACTTAATTGCCAAGCGTCAGCGATCAAGTCTGTGGATAATTGTAGGGGAACTAGGCCGCGGACTAGGGCAAAAGCTGCCACTGTACCATCTTTGAGATGGGGATTATCATCGTTACGGACGACATAACGATAGGTGACACCGAAGAGAAATCCGCTAATTATCGCCCCGGATATCTTGACAAAAGCGCCAATTACTGTGAGCGATTCCCCTAAAAATAGTCGATCAACAGTTAAAAATAGCAGATAGGGAACCAGGAAAGCCAGCGCCGAGATACTCCCCACCTGTATGGATTCGATTCTTTCCTTGAGCGTAATTTGCACGATCGCCTCTCTAAAACGGAGTCACTGATGGAGTATTATCGAAAATTTGGGTTGAAAACCTCGCCCTTTAGGGCGACTTTATGTTAGCATTAAATTGAGTCGTTGACTTTGGGAACGCAGGAAACAAGCGACACTCCGTAATCCCTAAATCTCTAACCATCACTGGTACAAAAGCTTTCATCCTAAGTCCACATGGTAAGAGCGAAAAACAATTAAATACTGTGGGACACACAGAAATTTACGCTTGGGGAGTAGTCTTTAAGGGTGCTTACCTTGTAGGTGTAGTCGGACTAGACATGAAACTGTAAGACCAAAATTAGCTTTGCTAGTAGCGGCAAGATTCAGCCCAAGAATCTCCGCCCTAAAAGTGCGGAGAGTGTCAACTCCTAAGTAATTCGTTTAACAAAGGCAATTATGGATATTTTGACACTTGGTTGGGTTAGCATTCTCGCCCTGTTCACTTGGTCGATCGCCATGGTGGTTTGGGGTCGTAACGGTTTCTAGGTAATCTATAGATACCATGGAAACATCCTTGATTCTCAACACTCTCTTTCTAGTCGCCTTAATTCTCCTCGTTATCGTCAGTGGTGGCATTCTCTACCTGACGACTACAGAATGGCGCGATCGCCGTCGCCAAGATGGCGATAAAAAATTAGGAAAATAATCCCGAACAGGTGTACTTAATTACGCCTGTTTTTCCTTTACTATAGATTTCCTGCAAAAATCAAAAATCTTCCGTTAGGTGAGGAGACGGTCGATAGGATAATCCGAGACAGGAGGATAAAAAAGACAAGAAACAACTATGCTATCCACAAAACCTAAGATTATGTCAGATTTATCTGAGTTTTTAGATATTTTGACTAGATAGCGGTTCTAGAACTTACTTTTTCAGGAGGTCTTAAGTAGCTAGACGCAATTAATTAGACATATCTCACCACCTCTTGCCTTTTGCCTACTACTTATGATTAAAATACTGCACTTATCGGATATTCACATGGGGAGCGGTTTTTCCCATGGTCGTTTAAATCCAAAAACGGGATTAAACACGCGTTTAGAGGATTTTATGGGCAGTTTAAGCCTCTGTATCGATCGGGCTATTGCCTCCCCTGTGGATCTAGTGCTTTTTGGGGGAGATGCCTTTCCCGATGCCACTCCTCCTCCTTTTGTTCACGAAGCTTTTGCCAGTCAATTCCGTCGTCTTGCCGATGCTAAGATCCCGACGGTGTTATTAGTGGGTAATCACGATCAACATTCTCAGGGTAATGGCGGTGTCAGTCTCTCCATCTATCGTACCCTAGCGGTGCCGGGGTTTATTGTTGGCGATCGCCTAACCACCCATCGCATCGCCACCCGCAACGGCGATATCCAAGTCATTACTTTACCCTGGTTAACCCGCGCCACTCTCTTAACCCGTCCCGAAACCGAGGGGTTATCCTTGAGTGGGGTAAATGAATTATTAATTAACCGTTTGGAGCCAGTTTTAGAAGGAGAAATTCGCCAATTAGATACAAGTTTACCAACAGTTTTATTAGCCCATTTAATGGCTGATCGAGCTAGTTTAGGAGCAGAAAGATTTTTAGCGGTTGGTAAAGGTTTTACCGTGCCTTTATCGTTGCTAAATCGTCCACAATTCGAGTATGTTGCCCTCGGTCATGTTCACAAACACCAGAATCTTAATCCTAGCAATGATCCGCCTATTGTCTATCCTGGGAGCATCGATCGAGTAGATTTTAGCGAGGAAAAAGAAGATAAGGGCTATGTTTTAATAGAAGTGGCTAAAGGAGAGGTTAAATGGCAATTTTGCCCTTTACCTGTGCGTCCTTTCCGTTCCATCGAGGTGGATGTTTCCCAGGCAGCAAACCCCCAAAAAGAATTGCTGAAAGCTCTCAAAAAATACGATATTCAGGAAGCAGTTATCCGCTTAGTTTATAAAATTCGCAGTGAACAATTAGAGCTAATCAACACCAATCAGCTTGATGAGGCGTTAAAACCTGCCCATAGTTATAGTATTCGGGCTGAGTTAATTAGTCAATTAACCCGTCCCCGTTTACCAGAATTAGGGGTGGGTAATCAATTAGATCCGATGGAGGCGTTAAAAGCTTATATCGATAATAAGGAAGATTTGCGCGATATTGTTGATGATATGTTAGAGGCAGCCCAGCTTTTATTAAATCAACAGCCAGAATTTTGGCCAGAGGAAGAAACCTCGATTTAGCTATCAGTTATCAGTTATCAGTTATCAGTTATCAGTTATCAGTTATCAGTTATCAGTTATCAGTTATCAGTTATCAGTGATCAGTGATCAGTGATCAGTGATCACTGATCAGTTATCAGTTATCAGTTATCAGTTATCAGTTATCAGTTATCAGTTATCAGTTATCAGTTTACTGATCACTGAAAAAAAGCTCCCCACTCCCCACTCCCCACTTCATAATTTATAATTTATAATTTATAATTTATGATTTCCCTATCCCTGTTGAAACCAGCCATGAGTTTATGTCTTAATCCCGATTGTCTGCATAACAATGCTCCTACGGATAAATTCTGTCAAAAATGTTGCTTTCAATTATTACTCAAAGATCGTTATCGTGCTATAAAATTAATTGGTCAAGGAGGTTTCGGTAAAACTTTTCAAGCAATTGATGAGGATAAACCTTCTAAACCTTATTGTGTGATTAAACAATTTTTTCCTAGCGCTCAAGGTAGTAATGCCCTCAAGAAAGCAGCGGAATTATTCAAAGAAGAAGCGATTAGTTTAGATAATCTCGGTCAACATCCACAAATTCCCTCCCTCTATGCCTATTTTACCAGCAATGATGGGCGACAATATCTTGTGCAAGAATATATTGAGGGACAAAATCTAGAACAAGAATTACAAAGCGAGGGAGTTTTTAATGAAGAAAAGATCAAACATCTTTTATTAGAAATTTTGCCAATTCTTGATTTTATCCATGCTAAAAGAGTCATTCATAGGGATGTTAAACCCGCTAATATAATTAGGAGACGCAGCGATAATAAAATAATTTTAGTGGATTTTGGTGCCTCTAAATTTATGACCATTGCTAATCTTTCCCTGACAGGAACAGTGATCGGTTCGGCGGGATATATCGCTCCAGAACAAGGCAATGGCAAAGCGATTAATAGCAGTGATTTATATAGTTTGGGAGTCACTTGTATCTATTTATTAACGGGAATATCTTCCTTGCAATTATTCGATATGAGTGAACATGAATGGGTATGGAGACAGCACCTATTTAATAATCCTGTTACTGTTGAATTAGGTGAAATTTTAGATAAATTAATTGAATTTGGCACCAAAAAACGTTATCAATCAGCCGGGGAAGTCCTGCAAGAGTTAGCAGTAAAATTAGCCGTAGTGATTCCGCCAAAACCTCGATCACAGGTCACAATTCAAGAAACGATTTTGCCAGTTTTTCCGTCCGCCACCAGGGAGGAAATTAACCTCAAAAGTGCCAAGGAAATTGATTACACTAACCTACGGGATTTCTTAGCGCAAGAAAAATGGCAAGAGGCAGATCAAGAAACGGCTAATCTATTTTTAAAAGTTGCCGATCGAACTAAAGAAAAATATCTTAAGATAGAAGATATAGATAACTTTCCCTGTGAAGATTTAGCCACTATAAATCAACTTTGGTTAAAATATAGTCAGGGAAAATTCGGTATATCTGTTCAGAAAAGAATCTATGAAAGTTTGGGAGGAAGCGGTAATTATGATCAACAAAAATGGAACGATTTTGGGTCAAAAGTCGGTTGGCGAGTTAATAACAAGTGGTTATACTACGATCAAATTACTTTCTCTCTCAAAGCACCCTCTGGACATCTTCCCACCCTTGTGTGGGGTGTGGGTGGTGGCATAATTCTTTTTTCTCGCCTGGAAACCTGTACCATGGACATAGTTTCTAGCAAAGGATAAATTGGCTTAAAAACTTTTCTGGAGAATTAAACAATTTCTGCCTTCGCCAGTGCGGATATATTGTAAAGTATCAGTAAGAGAACGCATGAAAAGTAATCCGCGAGTGCTTTCCATTTCCAAAGGTGCGAGGGGACGTTGTTGTAGAGAATCAAGTTTTGCTTGCAGATCAAAAGGTTGACCCCGGTCCCATATTCTTATTTCTAGAGAATGGTACTGTAAAGTTAATTCTAGCTCGATCAGTGTAGTCGGTGGTAAATGTTTGTGGGCGTAACGGACAGCATTAGTAAATCCTTCCGCTAAAGCCACCTTACACTGCCAAAGCACCGAGTCGGGTAGAAAAGAGCGGCCGTGAGATTCAAACCATTGTAGGACCGGGATTAAAGCTGCCAATTCCGTCTGGACTTGTAGATGGAATTGGAGGGGGAAAGAAGGGGAATTTAAGACTTCAGAAGGCACCACTGTTTTTTTGAAAGAGAATCAAAATTGTTTTAAAAATCAGTTGTAGATCGTAGCCTAAACTCCAATTTTCTTGATAGCGCAAATCTAGTTGAATTACCTCTTCAAAATTACGCACCCGAGAGCGACCATTCACCTGCCATTCCCCCGTCATACCTGGTTTTACATCTAAACGTTGCCATTGGGGAACATCGTAGCGTTCCACCTCATCGGGTGTGGGGGGACGAGTGCCGACAAGACTCATTTCACCGGTGATCACATTCCAAAACTGGGGGAATTCGTCTAAGCTGGTACGACGTAAAAATTTTCCTACTCGGGTAATCCGGGGATCATTTTTATTCTTAAAAAAGGCTCCCTCCGCTTGATTGGGGATTTGATCCTTGAGTGCTTCTGCATCCACACACATGGAACGAAACTTGAGAATTTTAAATTCCTTTCCCAACCAACCGCAGCGGGTTTGACTGAAAAAAATTGGACCTGGACTGTCTAACTTAATAGCGATGGCAATGGGGATAAAAATAAGCCCCGTAATTAATAAACCCACGATTCCACCAACAATGTCAAGACCGCGCTTTAAGCAACTGCGAATCGAGGGATGGGTTTCGGGTAGATGGTTTTCAGTGGCAGTAAAGTCATTTTCTTGGGGTGCTAGGGGACAGGTTTGGAAGGTGAATAATTGATCTAGTCCCGTAATCGATAAAACCCCCATCACCGGGGGGTGGACGTTAGCCAGTACTAACTCGATATTTTTTGCCCTGGCCGTTTTGAGATTATGCACTAAAGCACCCACACCACTACTATCCATAAATTGAGTGGCATTGAGATCGAGAATGACTTTTTCGGGAGTGGGTGTTTGGACGATGAGATGGTGAAAGATATCTTTGAACTGTACTGCTTCCAGGACAGTCAAGCGATCCGGCATCCGCAAAACCGGATACTCCATCGGAATGATCAGAAAACGTGTTTCAGGAATTTGGGAAGTCATCGACACAAAAAGATGATTTGATGGATGAACAAGGCCTGTTGACCTACCTAATGTTTACTACACTTTTCCCCAAATACCAATGGGTGATGTCAGAGATTACCTGTGATCAGCTAACGAATCTCGCCTAGGGGCGGACGGCCTTGGGTTTGGGCTTTCGCTTTGGCTGCACTCTTTCTCAGGGCATCTAAACGGGTCTCATAACGCTTACGCAGACGACGGTTAGGTGTTTGTTCGATTAGGGTTTTAAAGGCACTGCCTAGGCTCTTGTAGGCGTTGGGGAGAGAATAACCGAAACGGGTGGCCAAGGCGATCGCTTTTTCATCGGCTTCGATCGCTTCTTTGAGAATTTTATCGCCATTATTTTTGCGCCAGAGACGATAACCGGAAATCCCACATAATCCCATGGCCAAAAGCAATAATAACCCGTCCTGTACCCATAATTCCCCCACTGCACCACCTAGGCCGATAGCGAGGGCGGCCATTTCCCAGCCTTCCCGGGGAATACTATCATTTTGAATCCTGGCCACTTCATGCCAAAAGAGCAAATTACGCTGATCGATGGCTAAATTCTCCCATTTGGCTAAATCTATCTGAATTTCTACCTCGTCTCTGCCAATTTCTTCACAACGGATCAGGGGGGGGTTAATCTCTGTGGAACCTTCTACCGTTACCCAACTTTGTAATTCTGGGGGTAGTAGGGTTTTTAGGCGCCGAAGTTCGCTCATTTCGGCTCGTGCAGAGGAGGCCGCATAAGATGTCATAGATTTTTTACCTATTCTCTACCAATGACGATTAATTCTATTTTGGATCATAGCGGTCTTTTTTGTGATCTTGGCAGCTTTTGGTCCTAGGGAGCATTGGCAGTGATCAGTAACCAGTGCTGGAAGTGGCCAGTGGGGAAGTGGGGAGTGGGGAGAAACAATCCATAACTGGGTTTTTAAAGTTCGATTGGCAGTCAATCAGACTAAGTAGGTGGGTGTTAAAAATTGTCAGATACCCCCTTTATTAAGGAGGGATTAAAGGGGGAGCGGCACCACCTGATCAGGGTGAGGGAGGATTAAAGACAAAATCTATCTTCTATTTACTTATTAACTAGACCGTAAATTTTGCCGACTAATGCTCAAATATATCCTTGTATTGCTGTAAATCTAAAGCGGTGAAGATGGGGATACAACTAAAGCATTTTTGGGCTAATTCCCATCTTTCTTCTCTTTGCAGCATCACAATTAATTTATCTCGCACTGACAGTAAATAGCGCACATCGTTAGCGGCGTAACTCAGTTGTTGTGGGGTAAGATTAGCGGCATTTCCCCAATCAGAACTCTGAGCGGTTTTGTCTAATTCTATGCCTTCCAATTCCTGCACGAGACTTTTTAAACCGTGACTGCTGGTATAAGTCCGAGCCAGTTTACTGGCGATTTTGGTACAGAAAATTGGTTGCGTGGCAATGGCAAAAGTATGGAATAATTGAGCCACATCAAAACGGGCGAAATGAAAGACTTTTTCTATCCGCTCATCTTCCATGACCTTTTTGAGATTAGGAGCCTCTGTTTGCCCCCTAAAAATGCGAATAGCGGTGACAAAACCACTGGGATCACAGAGTTGAATTAAACACAGTCGATCGCGCCCCGGTATTAATCCCATAGTTTCTGTATCTACAGCGATCGAATTAACCCCTAGATAACGGGATAATAGGTCATCGCTTAAATCTCGATCGCACACTTGAAAATTGTCTAAGTTCATATAGTTAGCAGATAGGAGACAGGAGACAGGAGACAGGAGGGAAATTTGTAATGCTTTTGCCTATTGCACGAGTGCCTTTATTTCCCTGATCACTGATCACTGATAACTGATAACTGATCACCGAAAAGGCTGATAGCTAAAGACTGGTAATTAATTTTAGGTATCATCGGTGTAATTTTGTCAACGCTTTTTAACAAAAAGTTGTGTAAAATAATATTCACCAGCATTATTTTTAGCGATACCGATACCGGTGAGGTTATAATCACCAACCATATTTTTTTGATGACCGGGGCTATTAATCCAACCCTTGACGGCAACACTAACGGGGTCAGTATATCCCTTCATAAAAGCCAAATTTTCGCCCATTTTTTCTAAAGGAATCTTCCTTTGTACTGCCTTGACTCGTCCCTCGAAACCATCATGACTAAAAGGAGCCTGTTGATTGGCCATTTTTTGACTAAATAAGCGAGCTTCATGACTAATGCGAGCATCGAGACGTAGGGGCGGTAAATTTTGAGAAATTCGGTAGCGATTAACTTGATAATTAGTGTTTTCTTCGAGGGTAATGAAAAAAGATTGATTCCCGATAGGATCGTAGCTAAGGTGATTAGGAGAAACGGCAGGGGATTGACGTTTTAAAAATATTTGAGTAAAGTACAATTTTCCTTGATTATCCGTCGCTACTCCAATCCCGGTACTATCAAAATCACCCTCGATATTTTCCCGATGACCTTGACTTTTAATCCAGCCATCCACCGCAATCATTACCGGGTCATCATAACCTTGATTAACTGCCAGATTTTCCCCCACCGCTTGATAGGGAACGGAAACGCCAATAGTTTGCGCTCTTTGGTCAAAATCTTGATGACTAAAAGGAACTAAACCGGCAGCCATACGTTGGCTATGTAATCTTGCCTGTTGGGAAATTGCCCGATTTAACAGTAGGGGAGATAAATTGCGAGATTGACGATAGCGATTGACCTGTTGATAGATTTTATTCTCTAAAACCTGTAAAGTTGCCGCATCTAAAGGAGAGGGAGAAGGAGAGGGAGAGAAAGATGGTACGAGTTCCGCAAAAGAGCTATAGTTTAAGGAACTACAGGCCATTAAACTTGTCGATACAAGCATCAAAATTCCCAACCGATAAGGTTTCTTAAAAAAACTTTTCATCGAAAAAATTGGGTCTGAAACCCCCCGTTCTAGGTCGGATTTACTGTTAAATACTAGCGCATTTACAGGATATATGCCAGAACGTCATAGCATTTTTCTAAAGTAATGGCAGAGATAGTTAATTACCTTCACCCCACCCCCCCGATGTCGGGGGAGCAAGGGGGGGAGAGGGGAGTAGGATGTCTGCCACGAATAAAGAAAAATGGCATAAGGCAGCTGGGAAACCCCCAAGGACCGCAAGCAGAAACCCAAATGGTCAGGTTTGGAAATCACCTTTTTTTGGTGCCAGGGTCAAGACTTGTTAAGATTGATCAAGCCGCTCGCTCAAATTTACCAATTCTGTGGCCCTCATCTATGGTAATCGACTTTCTGCCCTTCACTATCAATATTTCCCCAGCCTTTATTGCCGGTAGCTGTCTCTGGTCTTTAGCATTGTATCTGGGATTAGCCGGGGTGCGAAATTGGTTTATAGAAATTTTCTATGGCTGGTTTAATTTTGCCGAGCGTT
Organism: Microcystis sp. T1-4; assembly: GCF_000297435.1. GTDB lineage: Bacteria > Cyanobacteriota > Cyanobacteriia > Cyanobacteriales > Microcystaceae > Microcystis. The sequence continues at coordinate 31,684 of NZ_CAIP01000421.1, forward strand.
TCCTCTATACTTCCCTAGAGGAGTTTGAAAAAACTCGCGTCGCCAGAGAATCCCAAAATGCTTTTTATGCTTCTATCTTTAGTATTATTCCCTTTCTCATTATCGGCGGTTTCTCCGATTGGTTAATCGAGATTAGTTTAGGAAAAAGTTGGCCGATTAGTGTCGGCATTCTCGCCTGTGTTGCCTCCGGTGTCTATGAATTAGGACGGCAGGACGGCAGCGGCAATCAGTAAACATCGGTCAATTAAGCTGTTAACTATCTCAATTACTGCTGCCGACTGTACGGGAGTGGCAAGTTAGTTGATTTTAACCCTTGATTAGCACTCAATCTTTTGCTTCCAGACGATTTTTATGTTTATTAAGAGTCTTTTGTAGTAAATTCAAAACCTCATTAGCAATCTCAATAACTTCATGGGTGCCAAAACCGGCCTGAGTTAATTCTTTAAAAAAAGCCTTGGCGACAATTTTGGCTAATTTCGGGGGATAAGGATGGACAGCGATCGAATGTTCGCACTGAATTTCTGCTATTTCTCTAGTCACTGCCATAGCCACAAAACGAGATTTTAACATCCCTTGCAAATGAAAAATTTGCAGGGATTGGGATGCCTGTTGAGCGAATAACTGCAAGATTTCTAAATCGAATGGTTCAAAATGTTTTTTGTCTAGGGGAAAACTGAGATTAATTACTCCGATTATCTGCTCGTTTAGGATAATCGGTGCGGCTATAAAACTGTTATTATTTGATTTTCTGGTATAACCGGCTGCACTGGCCAATGGCGATCGAGTGATATCCTTAATTAGTAGAGGTTTTCCTGTAGTTGCCACAGTGCCGGCAATAGCTTGATCGAGTTTAATTATTTCTTGATCCCCCAAAGGTGAGAGACCATCATAATGGGCAAAAACTTCTAGATAATCGGTAATTTCCCCCTTTAATTCCTGTGGAGAGCTTAACATAATTGAACAGTGCTGCGCCCGCAATTGCTGCGCGCTTGTACTAGCTATTTTCCGAAAAATATCTTCGAGATTTTCCTCGACATTCAAGACCAGAGCCAGAGCCGTTATTTTGGGGTTAAAATTATCCATGTATTCAATCACTTATTCAGTCCGAGTTTAGGCTTTTAGGGTGAGGGTGACATTCCCCATCTCCTTGTTTGTCTGAGTCTATAGCTTGCCATAGCATCTCATGGAAGGGCTTTTGTTGCTCGTTAACTGCTCTATTGTATATGTGCTGAAAAACTTCTGTCTGTCTCTTGTTTTTTGTCTTCCCTCTAGCTACTCTGAGATCTAGTAGGTCAGAGGAGTTCAACCTGACTGGGGTGAAAGATGGTGCGTTTTCTCTGGGCAATTTTGGGGGGTGTGGGGATGGGGATAACAGTAGCACCGGTTTCCTGGTGGTTACTCGCTTGGATTTCTCTAGTCCCCCTGTGGATGGTTGCGATATTAGGGGAAAAATCCCTAAAAAAACAGCTTTTATACGGTTTTGGCTGGGGTTTTGCCTACCATGGTCTGGCTTTATTCTGGATCACGGGAATTCACCCGATGACGTGGATGGGTGTCCCCTGGTTAGCCAGTTTGTCAATTGCCCTGTTTTGTTGGTTGTTTATCGCTTTTTGGGGAACGGCGATCGTGCTAACTTGGACGTTAGTTATGTTTTATGTCAACAAAAGTGTTAATCAGTCATCTTTTAGGGATGCCCTCCTGCGGGTTTTCATCGGCACTGCCCTCTGGTGTGGGTTAGAATCTCTCTGGAGTCAATCCCCTCTCTGGTGGACTACCCTTGCTTATAGCCAAAGTCCCCATAATTTATTGATTCTGCAATTGGGCAAATTATCGGGTTTTACGACGGTAACGGCGGCAATTGTGGCAGTTAATGGTTTAATCGCTGAAAGCTTGCTCCTAATCCGTCAATCGCGGCAAAATCTCGCTTTTCTCTCTTTACCCCTCCTCATTTGTTTTAGCCTCCATCTCTGGGGATGGAACGCATACCATAAACCGATCGAAAAGTCAAGGGATTTAGGGATAAAAATTGGCGTAATTCAGGGCAATATTCCCAACACGATCAAACTTTCGCCCCTAGGATTTCAAAAGGCCCTCGAAGGTTACACCACTGGTTATCAAATTCTCGCCGCTCAAGGAGTAGATGCCGTCTTAACTCCTGAAACCGCCTTACCCTACTATTGGGAGAACTTAGTTAATAATAGCTCGATTTATTCGGCAATTTTAGCCAAAAAAACGCCGATCTGGTTGGGTGCATTCGGCAAGGTGGACAAGGGTTATAACAATAGTCTCTTGACCATCGATGGCGAGGGACAGGTGATTAGTCGGTATGATAAAGTAATTCTCGTGCCTTTAGGCGAATACGTTCCTTTTCAGGAAATTTTGGGCGGAATTGTTGATCGCCTTTCTCCTCTGCAAGCGCATTTAATCCAGGGAAATCCCGATCAAATTATTGACAGTCCTTTCGGTAAAACCATTGTGGGCATTTGTTACGAGTCGGCTTTTTCCGAACATTTTCGCCGTCAAACTGCTAGAGGAGGCGAATTTATTATTACTGCTTCTAATAACGCCCATTATAGCCACGCCATGCCCGCTCAACACCATGCTCAGGATACCATGCGAGCGATCGAAACCGATCGATGGATGGCCCGGGCCACCAATACAGGCTATTCTGCTTTTGTCGATCCCCACGGTAATCACCTTTGGCTATCGGATTTGGATAAATATCAAATCCATAGCGAAACAATTTATCGACGGGACACGAGGACTTTATATGTGCGCTGGGGAGATTGGTTAACTAAAGTTTTAATCATTACTGCCGGACTAGCTTGGCTCTGGAGAGCTTGGGATTAAAGTGACAGTGGTATAATTTTTCCTGAATAAACTGTTAAATAACCTAAGTTTTTAAGGCAATGAAAGAGCAATTTGTCAAGTGGTTGAATAGAATCTTAATATTTGATGTGTTTTTGGTAATAGCGGGCTTTCTCTGGTTTGCCGTGGCTGTTATCGGTGAATCCACGGGAATTCCCCTAGGATTTAAACTTTTTCAGCGTCTTTGGCTGCCCTTATTCAATCCTGCTATTAGTATTTTAATTGCGGGGGCGATTTTAAGCTGGGCGATTAATCAAATTCAAGAACGCTGGTTGCCTAAATAGGGCTGGCTGAATAAATCTAAAAACCTTGCTGGATAAGAGTTTTAGACTTTTTTGAAATCCAAAAGTACCAGATATGGGAGTGATCAGGGGGAAATTCAGCTACTTTTTCCCTGAAAATTAGGTAATTGACCCCCTCAAAATCGGTAAAACCCGACAACCCCCCTGCCCCCCCTAGGGTCGTTTCATTCTCCGAATCTAATTCTTTTTTTTGTTACCCTTAATCGCTTATCAGGTAAGCAAAGCACGACGTTTTTAAAAATTTTCAGATATATATTTCCGAGAAATCGACTAAAAACTTTGCCAGATAAGGATTTGAGAGAATGACATTTGAGAGAATGAATCAGCCCTACTGCCCCCCCGATGTCGGGGGGGTTGGGGGGCCACACCCTGCCCCTAGGAAAAACTTTTTCAGCAGACCCTATTTAATCCTAGTTCAGATTCTTGACTTTCGTAGCGAGATGATTCCCGCTCCCCTAGAAGTTATTTTTCCTAGATGATAAAAATCGGGGTTGAAACATTTTCAACCCCGAAAAAAGCAATTTTTGAGGGGATTAACCCACTGGTTGTAACTGTAATTGCGAGAGAATATCGCTTTGCTCAGAGCGCTGATGACTAGAGACTGTCACCACAGCTTCAGCAGTTACATCTAATATCGCATGGTCTCCAGAATTGACTTTTCCCGATAACATCGCGACCGCTAAACTATCCTCTAAGCGTCGAGTTAAAGCACGACGTAAAGGCCGCGCACCGTAGCTAGGATCATAACCCTCATTGATGACCAAATCCTTAAAAGCGGCGGTAACTTGCACAGAAATGCCTTTTTCTGTCAATTGTTTGGCTAGATCTGCGATCAGAATATCAGCAATCTGGGTAACTTCTTCGCGAGTTAACTGTCGGAAAACGATAATTTCATCGAGACGGTTGAGAAATTCGGGACGGAAATATTGTTTTAACTCCTCTGTCACCCGATTAGATATCTGTTGGTAACGGGATTGAGCAAAATCGTCAGCAATCTCGAATCCTAAGCTCTTACCGCCTTTTTCGATGACTTTTGAGCCAATATTTGAGGTCATGATAATTAGGGTATTCTTAAAGTCCACCCGACGACCTTGGCTATCGGTCAAATGACCATCTTCTAACAGTTGCAGGAGAAGATTAAAAACATCGGGATGTGCTTTCTCGATTTCGTCAAACAAAACCACTCTATAGGGTTGACGACGCACTGCTTCCGTTAATTGACCGCCTTCATTGTAACCGATGTATCCGGGAGGCGCACCAATTAACTTAGAAACCGTGTGGGATTCCATAAATTCCGACATATCTAGGCGAATCATACTGGATTCCGAGCCAAAGAGTAACTTAGCTAAGGCTTTCGTTAATTCAGTTTTACCCACTCCCGTGGGACCGGCAAAAATAAACGAGGCAATCGGACGGTTAGGATTCTTTAAATTTACTCGCGCTCGACGAATAGCACGAGAAACGGCATTCACTGCCTCCTGTTGGCCAATAATCCGCTCGTGCAGTTGACATTCCAGATTTAAGAGCGATTCCGACTCAGTTTCAGTTAATTGGGTAACGGGAATACCTGTCCAAGCGGCGACAATTTGGGCGATTTCCTCCGCATCCACCACCGGAATTAAAGATTCGGGGTTAATTAGGGGTGATTCTTCGTTAACCTCCGCAGGACTTTTACTTTGTAGGGAATAGCGTAGATGGGTGCGGGATCCCGCTTCATCGAGAAGATCGATCGCTTTGTCCGGTAAAAAGCGATCATTGATATAGCGAGAGGATAGATTAACGGCAGCTTCGATCGCTTTTTGATCGTATTTTACCTGATGGAAATCCTCGTAGGTGGCTTTTAAACCGCGTAAAATCTCGATCGCCTGCTCTTTAGTTGGTTCTCCCACCATAACTGGCTGAAAACGTCTTTCTAGAGCCGCATCTCGCTCAATATGCTGTTTATACTCATCGAGAGTAGTTGCCCCTAAACACTGTAACTCGCCGCGAGCTAAAGCAGGTTTAAGCAAGTTAGAAGCATCCATAGCTCCTCCCATGCTACCAGCACCCACAAGAGTGTGAATTTCATCGATAAACAGGATAATACTGCCCGATTTGCGAACTTCCTCCACCACACCCTTTAAACGTTCTTCAAAATCGCCGCGAAAACGGGTTCCCGCCAGTAAAGACCCCATATCGAGGGCAATTACCTGTTTATCCTGCAAAAGTTCGGGAATATCGCCACTATGGATGCGTTGTGCTAACCCTTCAGCGATCGCTGTTTTCCCCACCCCCGGCGCACCGAGTAAAATCGGGTTACTTTTGGTACGACGGCCTAAAATTTGGACAACTCGCTCGATTTCTGGCTCTCTACCGATTACAGGGTCAATTTTGCCATTTTTGACCTCTTGGCTTAAATTGCGACCATATTGGGCTAAAATCCCGCCTTGGGGAGCATTTTTCTGGTCTTCATAGTCACTCTTTGCCGTGAAGCGACCACTAGCGACTTTTTCCCCGGCATTTTTAATTAAAAGTCCGCGAAGTTTGATCAAATCAACACCCTGCATAATTAAAATTTTAGCGGCTAGGGATTCGGGATCGGTGGTGATAGCGAGTAATAGATGTTCAGGTGCGATCGCCTGTTCCCCTAATTGTCGAGCTTCCTGAAATGCTTGCTCGAACATCTTTTTCGCTTTCGGGGTAAAAGGGATATTAACGGGACTGTAACCGGTGCCGCGGCCGGTCATTCCTTCAATCAGGCGGCGACTTTCGTGCAGGGTGACTTTTAAATCCTTGAGAATTGAGGCTGCGGTGGCGGTGGCTTCTCCTATCAATCCTAACAGTAAATGCTCCGTACCCACGACACTGTGACCGGTACGACGGGCTTCCTCTTGGGCGAACATCACCGCTTTGATAGCTTTCTGGTTAAAGTATTCAAACATGATCGACGGCTTCCTGGCTACTGGGCTTTATCTGTTACTGTAACGTTTTCTTTACATTAGCCGGAAGGGGGATATCCGTATCAGTAGGGTGGGTTAGGGGACAGGAGTGGGGAGTGGGAATTATGAATTATGAATTATGAATTATGAAGTGGGGTGATGGGGGAGTGGGGAGACCACTTCGTGCGCGTTGCGGGGGGAGACCACTTCGTGCGCCTTGCGGGGGGAGACCACTTCGTGCGCCTTGCGGGGGGAGATGATCGTAACGAATTTGCAGGTTCAGCCGGAAATATGGGGAAACTTGCCAATATTTCGCCAATCGAAGGGCGGTACTCCCAGTGATTTCCGGGCGACCGTTGACGATCTCGTTAATCCGATTGATGTACCATATAACTGAGAAGGTAAGGATTGAAAAGGCTGCCAGCCAAGTTTTTTCGAGCCGAAGGTGGGTCGGAGCCAGTCAAAGATTGGTGGAAAACTCTCAGCCGTGAAGATTGCCGGATTATTGGCAGCGATATCAAGGACGTAGAGTTTAGCTTTCCCATCGGCTGCCCCTGTGCCGTTCACTTTCCGGTTATCAAGACTTATGGGAGGTGCGGAGTAGGGGCAATTCATGAATTGCCCCTACGGGCAGACGCATCACGCGGGTCATCTTTTACATCAGCCGAGGGGAGATGATTCTGCCGCACGGCAACATCGGCGAAGTCCCAAAAACCCCAAAACGGGAAATCTAGTAGGGGCGAACGGCCGTTCGCCCCTACTAGCGCAAGAAGGAACAGGAAAAATATGACCGCTAACCCCCATACTGGCTCCGATTTCGATGCTTTTCTCAAAGAAGAAGGTCTTGAGGAGGACTGTAGTGCGGTGGCACTCAAACGGGTGCGGTTGCGGCAGTTGGCTGAGGAGATGAAACGGATCTCTCTGACGAAAACGGAGATGGCGGCGCGGATGCAGACCAGTCGGGCGCAACTTGACCGCCTCCTCGACCCCGAAAAGACGGGCGTTTCCCTCGATACTATCCAACGGGCGGCTTCTGTGGTGGGCCGCCAATTGCGAATCGAGTTGCTCTGAGGGAAGTCAGAAAGTTCGGAGTGCCGCAGATGAAATTACCCAACGGGGAACTGGCAGAAATCTCGATGGAAAAACTGATTGGCTATTGCTTAAATCCAGAACATTCCAGAGGAAAAAATCAAGCCAGAGTCTTTCGCTCTCGTCTGGGAATAACTGCCGAGAACGCTGAGGTTTTGCGATCGCTCATCTCACAGGCTGCCCTGGAGGGGTAAGTTGTGCAACAAGCGGTCACGGAATTCGGCCAGCAGTTTAAAGTGGATTGGACGATACCAGAACGGGAAGGAACACAACTGCGAACTATCTGGGAAATCGGCTTAATTAATCCCAACCCTCGCCTAATTTCTGCCTTTATCCAGTGAACTACCATGAAAGACATCAAACTTTTAGATCCGGTTGCCATCCTCAACTCCGTCCCTCGGGAGCGATTGACTTTGGTTGAGCCAGATTATGAGGCTGTCCCCAGCTTGCCAAGCGGACAGGTGGGAACAGTGGTTGAGGTGTATGAAAAAGGTTCGCGCTATCAATATTTAGTGGAATTTTCTGACAGTCAGGGGCGGGAATATGCGATGGCTATTCTGCCAGGCGATGAGCTTCTGGTCTTGCATTATGAACTGGAGGCGGCGTGAATTCTGCTTAAGGGAAAACGCTATGGCTCAAGTAAAAGTTTTCTATGAACCAGAAATGGAATTACTCACTGTCTTCTGGCAATCCCCCAGAAAGGAGCAGATTTGTACTGAACTGGGGGATGGGGTGATTTTAATTAAGGATTCCACCAGTGGCGAGCCGATTGGCTTGGAAATTCTCTCCTATCGCCCTGGGGACAATCGCTTTGATGCGGTGAGCGTCGAATTGGGGCATTTGAGTCCCGTCCGTTGATATTGGTCGTTATTCGGGTTGTGCTGTAACTCCAAACTCATCTGAGCGTTGAGGAGGCGTTTCCTGACGGAAGGAGGGGATGTCCCTATTGTCCCAGGTGAATCGCTGCCAGGGAGCAAAATCTAAAGATTTAGTAAAATGTAGCGTAGGATACTGTTATGGGGGGAGTGTGTGTGTCGTTGCTTTTAATACTATTTTAGGGTTGGGTAAGACTATTGCTTAACCCGACCTACGCAAGCAGCAAACTCCTTAAAGGATAAAGGTAAAAATGAACAGACTTAATCGAGCATTGATATTGAGCTTAGGTCTTACGGTAGTTTCTGGTGCCTTAGCTTCTAAACCTGTACAAGCAGCTTTAATTTCATTTAACGATACCACTCTAGGGAACGGATCATTCTCCTGGTTACAGCCAGGATTTACACTCTCAGCATCAGCATCGTCTGGAGGAGTGCTTTCAAGCCTACCTTCTGGTGAATTTGCAGGCCTTTGGATTTCCCAGTCACAAACGGCATCAGGCGTTTATACGCTAACATTTTCTCAGTCAGTTACTTTAGCAGAATTTCAATTTGATGCTCTTAGTGGAAATGGTCCTCTTCCTGTTGAGACAATTGGTAGCTTTAGTATCTCCTCTGGTTTGCCTGCATTAAGCTATGTAAACCTACAGAACACTGTGTTTGATGGGAGTACAATCACTCAAGTAACTGGAGTGGACAATGGCAAAGGTATCTTGACTGTAACAAGTGCCTCACCCTTCACTTCTTTATCTTTTGTTCATAGTCAAAACCCAGGTCAAAATGGTTTTGTTATTGAGAGAGTTACAGTTGACACGACAGTCACGACGATACCTGAATCTTCCTCTACCTTCGGACTGATCGCCCTCGGTACTCTAGGCGCAGCCTCAACCCTCAAGCGTAAACTGAAGTCCTCTAAATCCACCGGAAAAGAAACCACAAAAGTTGGCTAAATTGCTTCTAAAAATACGACCATTGCCACCCCTTTATTCAGTCAGACCAAGTTTAGAGTAAAACTCGTAGGTTGGGTTGACGCAAGGAAACCCAACAACTTCCCGGAATATTTTCACAATCTTGGTTGGGTTTCGCCTTTTGAGCCGATTGGTAATACCTGCTCAATAATGATAGCTCAATCCAACCCACGGCCTTATCTTTACATTAGCCAGAAGGGGGATATCCGTATCAGCAGGGTGGGTTAGGAGACAGGAGTGGGGAGATGGGGAGTTTTTTGCTGTGAACAGTAAACAGTAATCAATGAACTGAAAACTAAAATCTGATCACTGTAATTAGGAATCAACTTGACTAAGAGAGGAACGTCTTTTAAAAGGCATTATTTTTTTGATTAATTCAGGTGTAATTAAGCCTTGGGGATAAAAAATTGTTCCCAAAACGATTAAAATTCCAAAAATAATCAAACGACCATCGCGCAAGAAATTCCCCAACCAAATTGGTAAACCATTCACGCCGCCGAGGGCGCGTAAAACTTCGGGCAAAGCAGTTAAAACAATGCCTCCCACCACCGGACCGACAAAAGTTCTTGAACCACCAATTAAAACAAAAGCCAAGAAAATAATACTAGAATCAAAGGTTCCTTGACGGGAATTCCAAGTATTGAGAAAATGGGCGCTTACCGCTCCCACCACTGCCGCTAAAACTGCCCCGAAAGTGAAGGATAAAACTTTGTGATAGGTGGGATTAATTCCCATGGCCGCAGCTGCCAATTCATCGGCACGAATGGCATTAAATGCCCGACCAATTTTGATGTTTTCTAACCGGTAGAGAAACAGCATAGTTAGGAATAAGAGGGGCAAAGCCAGCCAAAGGTAGCCTAATTGAGTGGTGAAAGGTTGGGGGATGGCGAAAATACCGACCGCACCGCCGGTTATCTCGAGATTAAGGGCAATAATTCTCAAAATTTCTACCCAGGCGATTGTGGCAATAGCTAAATAAATACCTCGCAAACGGAGAACAGGAATACCTAAAATTATGGCTAATATTCCCGCAATAATGCCAGCAATTAACATTTCTAAAAAGACCAAAGCCAGGGGATAATTGCCACCGGTATTAGTAAAAACTTTCGTGGAAAGAATGGCGGCCACATAACCCCCTAAAGCGTAAAAACCGGGGGTTGCTAAGGATAATTGACCGGCCATTAAGGGCAGATAAACTGAAATGCCTAAGCTGGCTCCAAATATCATTGAAACAATTAAAAAACCATAGGTGGTAAAAAAATCAGCCATATTTTCAGTGAGCGGTTATTGGGGGCTTCAGTTAGGGGAGTCAATTAGCTAATTTTATCACCGTTCTCTCCCACCTCATTCTCCGGTAATTCTCGAAATTATCATAATTTTTTACTTGGCACTTTTCCTATATGGTAGCGTTCGCCACCTTAAAAGCAGACGGGATGATCGATGATGGGAAAAAGTATCTTTCTTAACTTTGTCTGGGAAAAAATTCAGGGGAATTTATGAAACAGCAGCATTGGTTACTCGGACTCCTACGGCTGAATTTCCCGATAAAATGGCAGTAGCGAGCGAAAAAGTCCTAGAAGCTGAGGATATTATCAGTTTTACCCCAGAAGCAATCCATCAGGTCGAGGCAATCGGTCAGGAACCGGTAATGTGGTTTTAAACGTTTTCAATTCGATCCTCTCACTAATTAGGTAGCTGGTTATAATTAAATTAAAAATGGATTTTAGGTTCGATCCCCCCTGCCCCCCTTGATAAGGGGGGTGCCGATCCCCCCTTAATCCCCCCTTGATAAGGGGGGTATCTGACAACTTTTAACGCCTACCTAATTAGGTTAGAGAAATGATAGATAAATGAGAGGATCATGAGAGAAATATGAAAGTTTTTTGGGGAAAAATTAGTTAAGATAAGGGGAAATTAAAGGATAAACAACTATAGATGTTTACTTCACTCGAACTTTTAACCACTTCCTTTGTTGCCGTGGGATTAGCCGCCGATGCCGTGGCCGTTTCTCTGACCAGTGGCCTGATGATTCGTCATATTCATGTTAATAAGGCTCTGAAAATTGCTTTGTTTTTTGGGGGATTTCAAGCGATTATGCCGATGATTGGTTGGGGGATCGGCCTAACCTGTCGCGATTTCCTCGCCTCTTTTGACCATTGGATCGCTTTTATTATTTTAGGGGCGATCGGCAGTAAAATGATCTACGAAGCTGTTCAAAATGACGACGAAGAAAAAAAATTTAATCCTCTAGATTGCTATACTTTAATCGGATTAGCGATCGCTACTAGCATCGATGCTTTGGTAGTTGGTTTGGGTTTATCGATGATTAAAACTCCCTTACTTTTAGCTTGCACTGTCATTGGTTTTATTACCTTTGCTTTATGTTTTATAGCTGTTTTTATCGGGCATAAATTCGGTAATTTATTTAGTCAAAAGGTGGAAATTCTCGGCGGTTTAGTTTTAATATTAATCGGCAGTAAAATCCTCATTGAACATTTAATTGCCTAGATTATCTCCATTTTTCACTATCCTCCCTATTTTCCCCGGCTGTTTTTCAACAGGGCAGTGGCTAATTCGGGATAACCGGCCTCAATTAAAGCCTGATCTCTGATGCGACAGGAATCGCATAAACCGCAGGGTTCAACTTCTCCTTGATAACAAGACCAAGTATCAGCAATGGGAACCCCTAAACTAACGGCACGACGGACGATATCTACCTTACTATCCATCACCAAAGGGGCAATTAATTGGGGTGCTTTCCCTTCTAAACCCGCTTTCGATGATAAATTAGCTAAAGTTTGAAAGGCATCTAAATACTCGGGACGACAATCGGGATAACCGGAATAATCCACCGCATTAATTCCTAAATATATCGCCTCCGCTTCCCTTGCTTCCGCTAAAGAAAGAGCGATCGAAATAAAAACTGTATTTCTCCCCGGCACATAGGTAATCGGGATAATATTCGGGTTAATTCCCTCTTGGGGAATAGCAATAGATTGATCGGTTAAAGCGGAACCTCCCCACAAAGATAGATTGACTTCGATCAGATGATGTTCTTTAATATCGAGAAAATTAGCAATTTTTTTCGCCGCCGCTAATTCACGCTCGTGTCTTTGTCCATAACGAAAGGAAAGGGCAATTAATTGATAACCAGCCGCTAAAGCGATCGCTGCTGTTGTCGCTGAATCTAATCCCCCAGAAAGTAAAATAATCGCCTTTTTTGTCATTATCCTAATGTCACCTGTGTTTGTTGATAATTAGCTACTAAGATAAATTGTTTGAGCCACCGCGAACCTAACAAAATCTCCTTAATTGCCTCCCCTGCAAAGACGGGAATTTCGTATTCCTGACCATCAATTCTTACTCTGCCTAAATATATATCAAAAAATGCTTCTCCTTGAGCGGTTATCAATTTATTTTGTCGCAAAAAACGCCAATCAAGACTGTCAGCATCTTGACTATTTATGGCTAAAAACTCGGTAAAACCCGTATCCAGCATAACTTCTGCGGGTAGAATCAATCCATCATCGCCAACTAAATCGATATCAAAATAAATTTGTCCTTTGGTTCCAAATCTCCCTTCAATCATATTCTGCCACTAACTCCAGTTTCATTAATGCCAAAGATATGATGGATTTTGTCGGGATATTTTGCCCTTGCTTTTTTACTGGCCACTTCTTGATCGGGATCGATAAAATAATCGCCGCTATCGGGTTCGATCGCAATGTACCAACCATAATAATGTTTCATTAACCGGGGCTGTAAACTCTGAAAAATCGGCCAACAACGATGATAAAATTCTAATTGTCGGGCGCGATGTTTGGCCTTTTCTTCCTCTGTAGATTGAATCTCCGGAAAAACTCGACCACGACGCACTACTCGTTCAGAATTGTTGTTAGACATAGTATTTGACCTCTTGTTAGTAAATTAGGGGTTGGGAATTATGAATTATGAATTATGAATTATGAATTATGAATTATGAATTATGAATTATGAATTATGAATTATGAATTATGAATTATGAATTATGAATTATGAATTATGAATTATGAATTATGAATTATGAATTATGAATTATGAATTATGAATTATGAATTGGGGAGTGGGGAGAATAAATAAAAAGTAATCTCCTGACTTGAAAGAGGGTGTAGGGTGTAGGGTGTGGGGTGTAGGGAAGGAAACCTCTTTCATCTGTGGGGGTGAAAATTTTTTCATCGAGACTGACTCCTGATAACTGATAACTGATAACTGACTCCTGATAACTGATAACTGATAACTGATAACTGATAACTGATAACTGATAACTGACTCCTGATAACTGATAACTGACTCCTGATAACTGATAACTGATAACTGATAACTGATAACTGATAACTGATAACTGATAACTGATAACTGATAACTGATAACTGACTCCTGATAACTGATAACTGATAACTGATAACTGACTCCTGATAACTGATAACTGATAACTGATAACTGATAACTGATAACTGAT
>NZ_CAIP01000420.1 GCF_000297435.1 Microcystis sp. T1-4
ACCCCACACCCTACACATAATTACTGAGGAACCATTGAGTATTAAAAGCTCGATCGCAGGATATTTCTAGTAATCTTAGGCCTGATTCCGGTAAAACTGCGATTTTTTCCTGAAAATCAGTCCAATCGCTGATTAAATGGTAATCGATACCGTAGGTGTGACAGAGTTGGCAAAAGTCGATATTTTGGGGAGTGGCAAAAAATTCTTCAAAGGGAGGGTCAAATTTGGCGATCGGCAACATCTGGAAAATGCCTCCCCCCTTGTTATTGATTAAAATTATGGTCAAGGAGCCAACAAAATATTTTTTGATTAAAAAACCATTTGTGTCGTGTAATAGGGCTAAATCTCCCGTTAATAGCAGACTAGGGACATTTTTATAAGCTATTCCCATCGCAGTGGAGAGGTTGCCGTCGATGCCATTGGCCCCGCGATTAAAATAGGGACGAATTTGGCGATCGCTAGGCGGGTTAAAAAATTCCGCATAGCGAACAGGCATACTATTAGAGATAAATATCGGGGTGCGGGGGGGGAGGTATTGGGAGAGCAGCCAGGGGATTTTCCCTTCAATCAGTTTAGTTTCTGCTGCCAAAAGGCGATCGATGGTTAATCTGGCTTGCTGGTCGAATTTCTGCCATAATTGCCGATATTCTTGGTTATTCTCGGTTTGCTCTGGGAATAAATCCCCTAATTGCTCGATATTTACCCTGAGATGTCTGGTTTTTCCCTGTAGAGGATCGTAATTATCGGGATGGGGATCGATAATCCAACGCGGACAGTCGATTTCTTCTAACCAGGTCCGTAATTCTTTGCTGGTGGGTAATTCGCCAATTTGTAGGACAACATCGGGGGTTAATTGGGTTCTAAGGGCAGGATTCCGCAATAATAAATCATAGGTGGTGATCAGATGGGGATTTAACCCTGCATAGTTTCGCAGAGGAGATAAAGCTTCTGCTAAGACGGGATATTGTTGCGATCGGGCTAAATTAGCGATCGCCTGACAGTAACTTTCGGGGTTTTGCGGGGAAGCTAATCCCGCGATGATAATTCCTTTGGGGGGTAAAGAAGGAATTTCGAGAATTGAGCGGTTAATGGGCATATTTTGCCGAGATATGTGGCTAAAAAAAGCCTCTTGGTCAAAATTAGCCTCTAAATTGTTAATTTCTAGATCGGGAGTCGGTGCGAGGGGATCCCGAAATGGTAAGTTCAGATGCACCACTCCGGGGACAGGATCGAGACAGCGCCACCACCCATGGATGACAGTTTGACGGAGATAGCGTAAACGCTCGATATTGGCACTAGGACAGCTAATTTCCGCTTGCCAGTTGGGATAATTACCGTAGAGTTTGACTTGATCGATAGTCTGACCGGCGTGAGCATGACGCAATTCTGGGGGGCGATCGGCGGTTAGAATTAATAAGGGGACATGACTTTCTTTTGCTTCAATGACTGCGGGATAAAAATTAGCCGTGGCGGTCCCGGAAGTGCAGACTAAAACCACCGGTTGATATAATTGTTTGGCTAATCCCAGGGCAAAAAAAGCGGCCGAGCGCTCGTCTAAGATGGGAATAGCTTCAATCTGGGGATGTCTTGCCAAGGCTATCGTTAAAGGAGTCGATCGCGATCCGGGAGAAACCACCCCTATCTTCAATCCCAAACGGGCCAATGTTTCGACTAAAATAGAACCCCAAAGTGTATTAAGATTGCGAAAATCGATCGACATTTATCAGTTCAGTGCAAAGGTTAGGGGACAATAAGATAAATTTAACATTGGCTGGAACCGGCCAAGAATAAGTTATTCCTGAGTCAGCGATGCGGGTTAAGTTTACTCTCAATTCCCAGGCCAATTTATCCCTTTTCGGGTTCCCTTCTCGCCAAGTTTTAAGGGGAAAATTTAGATACTGCTGCTCAACCTTCTCTTTAACGGTTTAGGAATCAAACCAAATAGCTGCACCTTAGCCATCATCCCCAATAAATAGCTAGTCTTTCCCAAAATCCACATAGGTTAATCCTGTTTTAGCGTCGGTTAGGGACTTACGATATTTATCATAAATTGCCTCCCCAGGAATATCTTCCGAGAATTGCTTCGGTAGTTTAAAAGAGGTGCGGGGATAGCGTTGGCGGATGTCAAGAATGGCGCGATAGGGAAGATACCATTTACGCATTACTTTCAACAATTCGGCAAATTGAGCGTAGGATTTGCTATGTCTGTAGGTCAGGGCAATGTATTGCAGCATTCGAGCATAGGTTTCCGGTTTGCTCTTATTATTAGGCACACCGATAATATTTTTCAGCTTCTCAAAAACTTCGTACTTACTAATTACCAAAACAACTAAACTAGGATAATCTAGTGTTTGTTTTTCGCGAGAAGTCTCCACGATATCAGAAACAGTTCTGAGGACAGAATAGTCCGCTAGTTGGTAGGCTTTAAATAGGGATAAAAGTTTTAATCCTAATTCGTACTCTGCCAGACGTTCCAATTCAGTTTGATAGGCTTTTAGGGCAACTTTTCCCTCCTCCGTTTTCACATCGGGCAGAGTTTCCAGCAACTTTTCTGCTACTCTAGCTTGAAAAGCCGCCTTATCTTCGTAGTCAGAGGCAAGCAGAGATTCCACATATTGATAAAAATCCTGTTGTTTAGAACTACGATAACGAAATTCTGTTTGATCAAGGCTTAAATAACTATTTTTTGCTTCGATCGCTCCTTGCAGTAGTTTAATACTTTCATCTAGTCCTGCGTATTCTCCAATTCCTCTAGCTAGACAGTATTTAATCTTCACAAACATGAGAAATTCTTGACCGCTAAACTTATCACTATCGATCGATTCTGCTGTCTTGGCAAATCCCCCCAGCGCTGACATTTCCCGGTTGTGGACAATCTGTACCAATTCAGGCACCTCTGGCTTGAAAAGTTTTCTTAAAATCAATTCTATGAATTTTCTCATCTTCAGGCACCTCCGGCTTTTTTTGAAACAATTTTGTTAGAATTAATTCTACGGCGTTGATCCTCAGCATAAAGTATAACCGAATTTGCCATCGACTGCTGAGGAACGACTCGCCAAAAAGAAGACTTTGTACCTCGGAGTCTGGGCAAATAACTGATTTTGAGGGATTGAGATAGATAGGTTTTGAAAATTTTCCCTTATGATCCTGATTACAGAACAAATTTACCAGCGCATTGTCACCCACGCCGAATCCACCTATCCCGAAGAATGTTGTGGGTTACTCGTGGGAAAAATTACCGAAACCGCAGCCCAAGTGATCACCGTGCAAACCACAGAAAATAACTGGTCAGGTAATAGGAAAAACCGCTTTAGTATTGCGCCAGAAGTGCTTTTACAAGCTCAAAAATCGGCGCGGGAAAACCAGCTAGAAATTATCGGTATCTATCATTCCCATCCCGATCATGCCGCCATTCCCTCGGAAATCGATCGCCAATTAGCCTGGTCAGGATATACTTATTTAATTGTCTCCGTAGTTTCAGGACGAGCGATCAATTTACAAGCTTGGCAACTGGACGAAGGCGAACAATTTCAACCGGTAAAAATATTATAGTCTTGTATGACTAGCGCTTCCCCTGCTTTCCACTCACCCGCAATCGATTTAATTGGGATAGGTCCCCTGTGGACAGGTTTTAGCCAACCTGGTTTTTACCCCGATCCTTCCGGGGCAAAAGTGCAGTACCATGGACGATTATTATGGCTAGGAATAGGTTGCATCCGTGGGACGGAGAAAGCGGTCATAGATAGGGCAATTAGGGATGTTTTTAAGCGTTATCACCTCTCTTTAGCCGCTATTGCTGGTATCGCCACCCTTGACATCAAAGCTAATGAACAGGGTTTAATTGCCTACTGTCAAGAGCAAGGATTGCCACTAAAAACCTTTACTGCTGAGGAGTTGAGAGATATTAATGTCCCCAATCCCTCAGCTATTGTCAACAAGAAAGAAGGAACCCCTAGCGTCGCTGAAGCTGCCGCTTTAAAAATGGGCGATACTTTGCTAGTCAGCAAGCAAATAGAAGCAAAATCGGTGACGGTGGCGGTTTCTTTGGCAGCAAGGGAATATAGAGGATAACAAATCGATGCTTAAACAGGTTTTATTTCTTAGTAATGGTCATGGTGAGGATTTAAATGCTAGTTTAATTCTGGGGGAATTACAAAAAATTCAGCCCCAATTATCTATAGCTGCTTTGCCTTTAGTGGGAGAGGGAAAAGCTTATCAAAAATTGTCAGTACCAATTATTGCCCCCACTGCCACTATGCCATCGGGGGGAATTATTTATACCAATCCTTTGAATTGGATTAAGGATATTGGTGCGGGATTAATTAGTCTAACTATTCAGCAAATTCAGGCAGCTTTTAAAGTTAGCAAGGATTGTGATTTATTGATAGCAGTGGGGGATATAGTGCCGATTGCGATCGCTAGTTTAACCGGTCGTCCCTTTGTGGCTTTTATTGTTTCTACTTCCAGTTATTACGAAGGCACAATTAAATTACCTTTACTGACAGAATTATGTTTAAGATCGAAGAATTGTTTAAGAGTTTTTACCCGGGATAAATATACAGCAACAGACCTACAAAATCGGGGTATTAAAAAAGCGATTTTTGCCGGTTATCCGATTATGGATGTCTTAACACCAACGGGTAAAGATTTAGAATTAGATAGTCAAATTCCCATGATTGCTTTATTAGCGGGGAGTCGTTTACCCGAAGCTTTGAGTAATTTGGCTTTACAGTTACAAGTCTGTGAGGAAATAGTTAAAATTAAACCGATGCAGTTTCGGGCTGCTATCATTCCTAGTATCAGAGAAACCGACTTAGAAAATTTAGCTAAACAAGAGGGATGGCATTATTTAGGAGCGGGAAAATTAGAGAAAAATGGGGCTTTATTGTGCTGTTATCGTGATGCTTTTGCCGATATTCTACACCATTGTGACGGTTGTTTAGCCATGGCGGGGACAGCAGTAGAACAAGCGGTGGGATTAGGAAAACCCGTCCTACAAATACCCGGATTTGGTCCCCAATTTACCTATCCTTTTGCTGAGGCACAGATGCGCTTATTAGGGGAATCGGTGATAACTATTGGACAGAAACCCACGGAGGTGAATTTATTTAAAAATGCCGCGGTTAAAATTATTGATATTTTGACAGATTCTCCTTATTTACACAGATGTTTAGAAAATGGCAAAATTAGAGTGGGAGAGTCTGGAGGTAGCAGAAATATTGCCGAGGAAATTTATAGCATTTTTCAAAAGTAATGGCAGAGATAGTTATACTAAATCCGTTGAGTATAGGCTACATATCAGGACAGGCAATAGATAATCAGAACGTAAATTGGGTTGAAGCATGAAACCCAACACCTGCAAGGGTTACGCTACCGCTAACCCATCCTACAAATAATTGTGCCTCCCTACTTATCAGGACAGGCAATAAATAATCAGTCTTTAATAACCAGATTTAGGATTAAAATAAAATTATTATACTATCATTACTCCCAAGGATGTTACCAAAATGTCTAACGAAACCGTTACTTATAGTCTTGAATCTGTCCTCAAGGAAATCAAAGACAGCATCAAGGAGGTTAACCAAAAAATCGACATCTTGCAACAGGATGTTAACCAGAAATTTGATAGCTTACAAAAGGATGTTAACCAGAAATTTGATAAAATCGACGAACGGCTAACTAAGCTAGAGGTAGGACAAGCAAAACTAACTGAGAAAGTCGATGGGATGGATAGAAGACTAGAAAAGCTGGAAGGAACCCAAAAAAATCAAGTTTGGACGTTAATTATTCTTTTAGGAGGAGCGATCGGAACAGCAGCATGGCGCTCTTTCTTTTCTGGTAATCCTTAGAAATATTACTATAATTTCTCACTTTATGGTAGTTATCAGGGGAAATTAGCAGATGTGAAACTCAGGTTAAAAATAAGGGATTCCTAACCCATCCTACCGATAATTATGCTTTCCTCAACCATCTTTTTAACAATCGCCACAATGCCACTATTATCCCCCCAATTAAAACTAAAGGAAACATAACCACCCCCAGAAAGAAAGCAACGATTAAGGGATATTTTCGGGTTTCTAATTGCCGAATTGCCTGATCGCACTTTTGAACATATCCTGCTAACCCCAATGCTTGATATAATTCCCGCGACTGAAGAAATGCTTCTTTCGCTTCCGATATACGTTTGAGTTTATAGTAGGTAAGTCCCAGATTAAACCAAGATTGTGCTTCACCCCCCCGATCACCGATTTCCCGAAGGATTGCTAAGGACTGTTGATGAAACTCGATCGCTTTTTGGTATTTTCCTAGGGAATAGTAAACAC
>NZ_CAIP01000419.1 GCF_000297435.1 Microcystis sp. T1-4
TGCTTTTCTCCATAGATGGTTAACTGCCCCCAACGAAAAACTCTTCAGTTCCAGAAATTTATCGGCAATTTCTCCAGGAAGTATTAAGCTGTTTTGAATCTAAATTGCATATTCGATTTTTCCTCCTGCCTCCTGCCCCCTGCCGACCGCCTGATCTCAACAAGCAATTTAAATTACGAACAGCTTAGGGACCTGGGTAGGAATAATATCCCAGCCAGACAGTCGCTCTGTAGAGGAATCAGACAAGCCATAAATGTTACATTATCAAAGCGCAAGTCCCTTACCAGACTTACAGGTGTAAGTTGGTCGTGGTTACAAAATTACGTCAACGTCTCGACTTCGCTCGACGTTGACCCATCCCGAAGCCGAAGGGTCAACAATAAATTGGGAGCTGTCCCCCGTTAAGTAAAGGTTCGTTGAAAAATCAAAAGGCCAATTAGTTATAGAGTGTGATCAAATGTGGTCTTTAGTTTATTGTAAGAAGATATAAGGTATATATTTGGCTGGCAATTGATAGAACAGGGAAATTTAGATGTTTCACCCCCATCCAGGGGATTTTCGATGACAATTCCTGAGAGCTACTATATCATGGTAGATCACCTGTGATTCCTCAGACCGGCCAAGATAAAGATGGCAACAGGCAAAAATTAGGAAAAATCAGCGACAATCGAAACGGCAAGATCAAAAAAAATTCTATTCTAGATTGACCCTTTCAGCAGACCAACTATCCCACCCTTCTAGACAACGACCCTAAGGATAACTTCTATGGCGCAACAAAATAACCTAAAAACCGACAATATACACCAAATCGATCCCTATTGGGGTCCCCGATGGCTCGTAGAGGAACGGGACGCTTGCGGAGTCGGTTTTATTGCCGATGTGCGCGGTTCCGGCAGCCATCAACTGATTGAACAGGCCCTTTTAGCCTTAGGTTGTTTGGAACACCGGGGAGGCTGCAGCGCCGATCAGGATTCCGGGGACGGTTCCGGTATGATGACCGCTATCCCCAGAGATGTCCTCGCTCCTTGGTTCGCCGAAAATGGCTTAAATATGCCAGAATCTGAGCGTCTAGGGGTGGGTATGGTCTTTCTTCCCCAAGCGGCCCAAGAACGAGCCGACGCTAAAGCACACATCGAAGAAATTGTCAATAAATATAATATTAAGATTTTAGGTTGGCGTGCTGTTCCCGTCCGTCCCCAAGTCCTCGGAAGACAAGCAAGGGAAAATCAACCCTACGTCGAGCAAATTCTGGTGACTTCCCCCGATTTAGCCGGTTCTCAATTCGATCGCCTACTCTATATTGCCCGTTCTGAAGTGGGTAAGCAACTGGCCGATGATTTCTATTTCTGTTCCTTTTCCTGTCGCACCATAGTCTATAAAGGCATGGTAAGGGGCGAAATCCTGCGAGAGTTCTATCTAGACCTGCAAAATCCCGCCTATAGCAGTCAATTTGCCATTTATCACCGACGTTTTAGCACCAATACCCAACCAAAATGGCCCCTCGCTCAACCGATGCGCTTATTGGGTCATAACGGCGAAATTAACACCCTTTTGGGCAATATTAACTGGATGTCGGCCCGGGAACCAGCTTTAGAAACGGAAGGTTGGACCCACGAAGAATTACAATCCCTGACCCCCATTGTTAACCCCGCTAACAGCGACTCCTATAACCTCGATAGCGCCCTAGAATTATTGGTGAGAACCGGTCGCAGTCCCCTAGAAGCGGCTATGATCCTAGTGCCGGAGGCCTACAATAATCAGCCGGATTTACAGAATTATCCCGAAATTATCGACTTCTACGAATACTATAGCGGTTTACAGGAACCCTGGGACGGCCCAGCTTTACTGGTCTTCAGTGACGGGGGAATCGTCGGCGCTTGTTTGGATCGCAACGGTTTGCGACCGGCCCGTTATAGCATTACTAACAACGGTTATATCGTCGTCTCCTCGGAAGCGGGAACTATTCCCCTCGATGAAACCACCATTATGGAAAAAGGTCGTCTCGGCCCCGGTCAAATGATCGCAGTTGACCTAGAAAAAGGCGAAATTAAGCGTAATTGGCCGATTAAACAGGAAATTGCCCGCGCTAATCCCTACGGTGCATGGGTGAAATCCCAACGCACCTTTATTGACAAAGAAACAGCGATAGACATTCCCACCCCTAGTAATCTCCTTCCCCTGCAAACCGCTTTCGGTTATACATCCGAAGATGTGGATCTGATAATCGTCCCCATGGCAGAACAGGGAAAAGAACCGACTTTCTGTATGGGTGATGACACTCCCCTAGCAGTCCTCTCCAGTAAACCCCATCTTCTCTACGATTACTTTAAACAACGTTTTGCCCAAGTTACTAACCCTCCCATCGATCCTTTACGCGAAAGTTTAGTCATGTCCTTGACTATGTATCTGGGACGACGGGGTAATATCCTGAAATTAGGGGTTGATGACGCACATTTACTGAAATTAGACTCTCCCCTGCTCAATAATGCGGAATTAGCCAAAGTTAAAACCTCTAGCTACAAAACAGCCGAACTTTCTACCCTTTATGATCTGACCACCGGACCGGGGGGATTAGAAGATGCGATCGCTAATTTGTGCGCTGAGGCCGCCAAGAAAGTAGCATCGGGAGCAGAAATTTTAATTCTCAGTGACAGAACTGCTCCTATTGACGAAAAAACTAGCTATATTCCCCCCTTATTAGCCGTTGGTGCCGTCCATCATCACCTGATTCGCTCACACTTGCGTTTAAAAGCTTCGATCGTGATCGACACGGCCCAATGTTGGAGTACCCATCACTTCGCTTGTCTAATTGGTTATGGAGCTTCCGCAGTCTGTCCCTATTTGGCCCTAGAAACGATCGCCCAGTGGTGGATCGAGCCAAGAACGCAGAAATTGATGGAAAACGGCAAATTAGAAGCTATTAGCCTCGAAAAAGCCCTAATTAACTACCGCAAATCCGTAGAAGCGGGATTACTGAAAATCCTCTCGAAAATGGGTATTTCTCTCCTATCTTCCTACCATGGGGCGCAAATTTTCGAGGCGATCGGATTATCGGCAGATTTAGTTAAACTAGCTTTTAACGGTACTACCAGTCGCGTTGGGGGTTTAAGCATTGCTGAAGTGGCCCAAGAAGCGATCGCATTCCACCGTCAAGCTTTCCCCAATCTTACCGCCAAAAAACTAGAAAACTACGGTTTTGTCAACTACCGTCCGGGGGGAGAATACCACATGAATTCTCCGGAAATGGCGAAAGCACTCCATAAAGCCGTGGCCGCTCACTCCCAAGGTCAAGGATATGACCATTACGAAACCTATCGTCAAATCTTGCAGCAAAGACCCGCTACTGCATTGCGCGATCTATTAGAATTTAACAGCGATCGAGCCTCAATTGCCATCGAAGCAGTAGAATCGATCGAAAGTATCCTGCAACGCTTCTGCACAGGGGGAATGTCCCTCGGTGCCTTGGGCCGGGAAGCACACGAAACCCTAGCGATCGCCATGAATCGCATCGGAGGTAAGTCCAATTCCGGAGAAGGGGGAGAAGATCCGATCCGTTACACCAGCTTAAGCGATGTGGATGCCGAGGGACATTCCGTGACCATGCCTCACCTAAACGGCTTAAAAAACGGTGATACGGCTAATTCTGCCATTAAACAGATAGCTTCGGGTCGTTTTGGAGTCACTCCCGAATACTTAATGAGTGGAAAACAGCTAGAGATTAAAATGGCCCAGGGAGCAAAACCGGGAGAAGGAGGTCAATTACCGGGGAAAAAAGTCAGTCCCTATATTGCCATGTTACGGCGATCAAAACCGGGTGTTACCTTGATTTCTCCCCCTCCTCACCACGATATCTACTCGATCGAAGATTTAGCACAATTAATCTACGATTTACACCAAATTAACCCCCGGGCCAAAGTTTCCGTCAAATTAGTGGCCGAGATCGGTATCGGTACAATTGCGGCCGGAGTTGCCAAAGCTAACGCTGATATTATCCAGATTTCCGGTCACGATGGTGGTACAGGTGCATCACCCCTAAGTTCGATCAAACACGCGGGTAGTCCCTGGGAATTGGGAGTGACGGAAGTGCATCGGATGTTAATGGAAAATCAACTGCGTCATCGGGTGATTTTGCGTGCAGATGGGGGACTGAAAACCGGTTGGGATATCCTCATGGCTGCTCTGATGGGTGCGGAGGAATTCGGTTTTGGTTCCATTTCCATGATTGCTGAGGGGTGCATCATGGCCCGCGTCTGTCACACGAATAATTGCCCTGTGGGAGTCGCTACCCAGCAGGAACGTCTGCGCGCTCGTTTTCCAGGAATTCCCGCTCATGTGGTCAATTTCTTCACTTTAGTGGCTGAGGAAACGCGGCAATTATTGGCGAAATTAGGCTATCACAGTTTAAATGAGGTGATTGGCCGAGCAGATCTGTTAAAAGTGCGCTCCGATGCTCGTTTAACTAAGACAGAATCCCTCAATCTTGATTGTTTATTGAATTTACCCGATGGACGTGGCGATCGCTCTTGGTTGCAGCACGAGGAAGTACATAGTAACGGTGCTGTTCTCGATGACGATATTCTAGCCGATAGCGAGATTAAACAAGCGATCGAGCAACAGGAAACCGTCAGCAAAACCTACAGGATTGTCAATACCGATCGCTCTGTCGGGGCGAGAATTGCGGGGGTAATTGCCCAAAAATACGGTAATGATGGCTTTGAAGGCGAAATTAAGCTCAATTTCCAGGGTGCGGCCGGTCAAAGTTTCGGAGCATTTAATTTACCCGGTGTCAATCTCCATTTAGAGGGAGAAGCTAACGATTATGTGGGTAAAGGCATCTACGGCGGCGAAATTGTCATCTTACCGCCCCAAAACGCCAATTATCAGCCCGAAGATAACGCTATTATCGGTAATACCTGTCTCTACGGGGCTACCGGTGGGGTGTTATACGCGAATGGTCGCGCTGGTGAACGTTTTGCTGTCCGCAATTCCACCGCACAAGCGGTTATCGAAGGGGCCGGGGACCACCTCTGTGAATACATGACCGGGGGGGTAATTGTCGTGCTTGGTTCCGTCGGTCGCAACGTCGGCGCCGGGATGACGGGAGGATTAGCTTATATCCTTGATCCGTCCCTACCGGAGAAACTCAACCCCGAAATTGTCAAGATTCAACGGGTTGGCACGGCTGCCGGTGCGGAACAGTTAAAATCTTTAATTGAGGCCCATGTAGAACGCACTAATAGCCCCAAAGGTAAGTTAATTTTAGCTAATTGGGATAGCTATCTCGGTCAATTCTGGCAAGTAGTCCCTCCCTCGGAAGCGGATAGTCCCGAAGCGCAAATTAGCGCGGAGAAAACCTTAACTTCGGTGTAATTTCCTCGGGGTGCGTTACTCTTGGTTAACGCACCCATTGATTAATTTCTTTGATGTCATAATTTGGCAATGACAAACGAAAAACTCAGATTTATCGATCTTTTTGCTGGTATTGGAGGATTTAGATTAGCTTTCGAGAGCGTTGGTTATGACTGTGTATATTCTTGTGAAATAGACGAAAACTGTCGAAAAGTATATTTCAATAATTTTCAAGAAATTCCCGATCAAGATATTAGAAAAATTGCTATCCATGACCTGCCTGATTTTGAAGTGTTGACAGCAGGATTTCCCTGTCAACCCTTTAGCATTTCTGGAAAACGAGCCGGATTTAGAGATACAAGGGGAACTCTATTTTTTCACATCTGCGAAATAGTAGAATTAAAAAAGCCGAAAATAATTCTTCTGGAAAATGTTAAACACCTAATTCACCTCGACAAAGGCAAAAACTTAGATATTATTTTGCATTCTTTGGAAGAACTGGGTTATTTAGTTGATTATAAGCTCTTAAATGCCAAGGATTTTGGTGTGCCGCAAAATCGAGAAAGAATTATTATTATTGCTACCCAAAATAAAAAATTTAATTTCAACTCATTAAAATATACTTCACCAATACCTAAGTTACGCGATTTTCTGTCTCCTCAAGGCAATTTTGAATACTTAGATAAAAAAGAATATACTCTCATTGATAATCCTACCTTACAACCATCAGGATTAATTTTTGTCGGTTATCGCAATAAAACTATCTGGAAAAAAGGTATCAGACCAAATACAGAACATTTATCCCGGGTTCATCATCAACCTAACCGAATTTATTCGATCGATGGAGTACATCCTACTATACCATCTCAGGAAACATCTGGACGTTTTTTTATTTATATACCCGAACAAGATCAGGTGCGTAAATTAACTATCCAAGAATGCTATCGACTGATGAAGTTCCCCGATAGCTTTCAAATTCATCCTAACTTAGCTGAGTCTTATAAACAGGTGGGTAATTCGGTTTGTATTCCCATGATTCAAGAGTTGGCTATTGCCATTAAGAAACATATTTTTGAAAACAATTCTAGAGTATCCTTAAAGGAGTTTTCTTTTTCTCGTCAGAATATTCAATTGGAAATTATCGGATTAGATTTTATGAACCATAAAGAAAAGTTATTAGACATTTATGACCAATCCTTAAATTTAGATGATCGGCAACCACTGCCCCCTCAACCCTATCAAAACTATATCCAACAAATTGCTACTAATTGCTCAAAACAAAAGGGAGTTTATACGGTTTTAATAACTTTATTAGTTCATAAAATTCTCTATCCTAATCAAGATATTAGATACCATCAAACTAATTTACCTGGAGGATTTTCAGGAAGAACTATTGATACTCAGTATATTACTCCCACCTTGAAACAATTGGGATTACCAGCTATGGCAGAAAGTGGCTGGCTAACTCGTTCTTTAGAACAACCCTTTCCCTATACTTTAGATTATCAAGGTAAAATTAGTAATCAAAAAACCAAAGATGCTTTTCTGGGTTTAATTGATTTTATTGAAACTAATCCTCAACAAGCTGAAGTTATTTTAAGGCTTTTACTTCATCAAGTTAATCAGATTATCCAGACTCAAAAGATTAAAATTTTGAAGATAGATAATCCTGAACCTTTTGATATCAACACTTTGAGCAGTTGCCTAGAAAATCATTTTAGTTTCAATTATCAAACTCGCGGAGCTTCCAAATTACCTGTTTTAGCACTATATGCAATTTATCAAAGGTTAATTATAGAAGTAGAAAGATACAAATCCTGCACATTAAAACCTCTAGGCAGTCACACAGCTTCTGATCTAACTTCTGGTAGTGCAGGAGATATTGAGATTTTTGATAAAAATAAACAATTAGTAGAAGTTATTGAAATTAAGCATGGTAAGTACATTGATTTACAAATTCTCCGAATTGCCAAAGATAAAATTATCAAATTTAATCCGAGAAGATATTATATCCTATCATCGTTTGATGTTAAACCCACAGAAGTGGAGTTAATCATGTCTGAGATTCAAACTATCAAAAACAATCATGGTTGTCAAATAATCACCAATGGTATTATACCGACAATTAAATATTATCTGAGACTGATATCATCTCCAGAAGAATTTGTCAATAGCTATTCCCATCTGATTGAAATAGATTCGGAATTACAAACTATTCATAAATTAAAATGGAACGAAATTTTATCTAATCTTATTTCTCCAATTGAACAAATCTAAACTAGCGAGCTATACTATGGCCAAAATATACCATCTCTGGTGACAGCTTTTCTTAAGATGAAGTGTAACCTAATTGGGTATCGACGACCGACACCCCACAATCTGTCCCCACGAAAAACTTTTTCGGCCAACCCTATCTAGACTACACTTTTTAAGTAGCTAGACACAATTAATTACACATACTTTTGCCTTTTGCCTATCCTAACCAAGAAGTTAATTTTGTCCTATTACTTTATTACTCATGAATCCCCTCGTTAATTATTTTCGCAACCTGCAAGAAATCCACTCATCCCAAGCAGCAGTAAAAGAAACCTCCTACTACGGCACTCTCGAAACTCTCCTCAACGAAATCGGTAAAACCCTAAAACCGCGAGTACGCTGCATTATCAACCTCAGAAATCAGGGTGCGGGATTGCCGGACGGGGGACTTTTTAACGTCGATCAATTCCCCAAAAATCAAGAATTAGAACCTTTTACGGCGATTTTTCCCGAAAGAGGCGCGATCGAGATTAAGGGAACCAAAGAAGATGTCAAAAAAATCGCCGCCAGCGAGCAAGTACAAAAATACTGGCAAAAATACGGTCAAGTATTAGTCAGCAATTATCGCGATTTTCTGCTCATCGGTCGCAATAGCCAAGGTCAACCGGTGGAATTAGAAGCCTATAGTTTAGCCCCGTCAGAAGCCGAGTTTTGGCTAAAAACCTCAAATCCATCCAAATTTGCCGCCGAACACGGTGATAGCCTCTTAGAATACTTAAAGAGAGTGCTTTTACAGGCGGCTCCTATCACCTCACCGGCCGATGTTGCTTGGTTTCTTGCTTCCTATGCGCGGGACGCAAAAGCACGCTTAGAACATCATTCCGATCTTCCCGCTCTGGCCAATATTCGTCAAGCTTTAGAAAATGCCCTAGGTATCAAATTTGAACGGGAACAGGGAAATAAATTTTTTCGTTCTACCCTCGTGCAAACCCTCTTTTATGGTTTATTCTCCGCTTGGGTATTATGGCACAAGCAAAACCTCAATCGCGAGGATAAAGAGGATAAGTTCGATTGGAAATCCGCAGCCCACCATCTCCATGTTCCCATGTTAGCGATCCTATTTGAGCAGATCGCCGCACCGAGTAAGTTAAAATCTTTGGGATTAGTAGAAGTTTTGAACTGGACCGGTGCAGCTTTAAATCGAGTGCGACGAGAGGAATTTTTTCGTCAATTCGATGAGGGACAAGCGGTACAGTATTTCTATGAACCATTTCTGCAAGCTTTTGATCCTGATTTACGCAAAGAATTGGGAGTTTGGTACACTCCTCCGGAAATTGTTCGCTATATGGTAGCGCGAGTCGATCGAGTTTTACGAGAAGAATTAAATATTGAGGACGGTTTAGCTAATCCCGATGTTTATATTCTCGATCCTTGCTGTGGAACTGGTGCTTATTTAGTCGAGGTTTTGCGCTATATTACCGATACTTTACAGGAAAATGGCGCGGGTGCTTTAGCCATGGCTTTGGTGAAAAAGGCAGCCATAGAAAGAATTTTCGGTTTCGAGATTTTAACCGCTCCTTTTGTCGTCGCTCATCTACAATTAGGTTTATTCCTGCAAAGTTTGGATGTACCTTTAATAGAAGATAGTGAACGAGTCGGGATTTATCTGACTAATGCTTTAACCGGTTGGCAACCTCCCGATGAGGAAAGTAAACAGAAAATTCAACAGCTACAATTAAGTTTTCCGGAGTTAAATAAGGAACGAGAAGCAGCCGATGAAGTTAAGCGCGGTAAACCGATTTTAGTTATTCTCGGTAATCCTCCCTACAATGCTTTTGCTGGAACCAGTCCCGCAGAAGAAGCAGGTTTAGTGGAAGTGTATAAACAGGGTTTAATCTCCGATTGGGTGATTAAAAAGTTTAATCTGGATGAGTTATATGTGCGCTTTTTTCGTTTAGCGGAAAGATGTATTTCAGAAAATACTGGCAAAGGAGTTGTTTGTTATATTTCTAATTTTTCCTATCTCGGTGATCCTTCTTTTGTGGTGATGCGACAAAGATTTTTACAAGAATTTGATCGCCTTTGGTTTGATTGTCTCAATGGTGATAGTCGCGAAACAGGAAAGTTAACCCCTGAAGGTAATCCCGATCCTAGTGTTTTTTCTACTCAATACAATAAGGAAGGGATTCGAGTCGGGACAACTATCGGACTAATGGTAAGAAAGGAAGTAAGGAATAAAAATGTTGATGTCTATTTTCGCCATTTCTGGGGAGTTGCTAAACGAGAACAGTTATTAGATAGTTTAAATAATCAAGATTTTGATGCTTTTTATCAAGTCTCTAACCCAGAACAATCTAATCGTTATTCTTTCCGTCCCTCCGATGTTTCTTCTCACTATTTAGCATGGCCAAAGTTAACAGATTTATCTTGTCAAGATTCATCATTAATTATTCCATTACAGGGTATGGATGAAGATCGTGCAAATGCACTTATAGATTGTGATCAAGATATTTTATCATTAAGAATGCAAAAGTATTTTGATAAAACAACTGACTGGGATGAATTTTTAACTTTAAAAACTGGGTTAAGTCGAGATAGTGCGTCTTTTGATGCTAAAACTGTACGAAAAAAAGCACATCAATTAGATTCGTTTAAAGAAAATAACCTGAAAAGATATAATTTCCGTCCCTATGATACAAGATGGTGTTATATTACTTTAGCCCCTAATGTTTGGAAAAGAGTAAGGCCAGATTTATATGTACAGTACACATATAAAAATTTATTTTTATTAAGTCGTTCTAAAGGAGTTGCTCAACCAGAAGGAATTCCCTTTCTATTTACTCAAAGTCTTTTTGCTAGGGATTGTATGAGAGGTCATGCAGTTGCATTTCCCATGTTAATTTATCCTTCTGCGAAACATGAAGCAAAAAAACAAGATAAATTATTTAATTTTGAAAGTTATACAACTGTTAAAACAAAAGCCAATCTCTCAGAAAAATCTCGTCAATACTTAAATCAACTGGGTATTAATAATCTTGATGAAAATATCGAGAATGCCTCCTTAATTTGGCTGCACACATTAGCGATTGGATACTCTCCCTTATATCTTGGGGAAAATGCCGACGGGATTCGTCAAGACTTCCCAAGGATTCCCCTTCCCAATAGCCAAGAATTATTAATTAAATCTGCCCAACTAGGACAAGCGATCGCCTCTCTTTTAGACACAGAAAACCCCGTTATAGGAGTCACCAAAAAACCGACCCCTGCACTGCAAAAAATCGCCTTGATTTCCTGCACTGATGGGGGAAATTTAAACCCGGATAAGGGGGATTTAATTATTAACGTCGGTTGGGGACATGGGGGTAAAAATGGTGTGACAATGCCGGGTAAAGGAAAAGCGATCGCCAGACA
Organism: Microcystis sp. T1-4; assembly: GCF_000297435.1. Lineage (GTDB taxonomy): Bacteria > Cyanobacteriota > Cyanobacteriia > Cyanobacteriales > Microcystaceae > Microcystis. The sequence continues at coordinate 11,017 of NZ_CAIP01000419.1, forward strand.
ATATACAACCGCAGAAATGAGCGTAATTAGTCCAGAAATGCGAAAATTATTAGGAACCAAAACCTATGATATTTATCTCAACGATCGAGCCTATTGGCAAAATATACCGGCCCGGGTTTGGGAATATACTATCGGGGGTTATCAAGTTATTAAAAAATGGCTAAGTTATCGCGAGGAAAAATTATTAGGACGGGGATTAACTATCGCAGAAGTGCAGGAAGTCAGAGAGATGACTAGGAGAATTACTGCGATTATTCTCCTAGAATCAGATCTAGATGATAACTACCAAAATATCAAAACAGCCGTGTATTCTTTTTAATTAGGGTTGGCTGATTAAATAGAGTTCTTGCATAAGTAGGTAGGCACAATTATTTGTAGGATGGGTTAGCGGTAGCGTAACATAATCGGGCGTTGGGTTTCATGCTTCAACCCAACCTACGTTCATTTTATATTTAATTCCACCCACCTACTTAATTAATTTTTGAGGGTTTAAAAACGGCAAAAATAAGGATTAAATTGCCTAAAATTCCTAAATAGGGTTTGCTGAATAAATCTAAAAACCTTGTTGGGTAAGGCTTTTAGACTTTTTGTCAATCAAAAAGTGCCGACCATTGGAGTGATCAGGGGGAAAATTCAGGTACTTTTTCCCTAAAAATTAGGTAATTGGCCACCTCAAAATCGGTAAAACCCCACACCCCACCTGCCCCCCCGATGTCGGGGGGGTTGGGGGGGCCACACCCTGCCTCCACCAACAAACTTGTTCAGCAGACCCTATCTATAGTTTTGTAACGGCAAATTTTGCTAAAAATCAATAAGTGTAAACTTTCATCACAAGCTCGATCTAGTCCTGACAAAGGTGTTATATTAAAAACATAAGGCACAAGGGAAGCGACTCAACTTCCTTACAGGCAAAAAGACCTAGAGCCTGTGCCACCTGCTCTAGCTCAACGCAACAGCTAAATCGGACGCAGATTCTCAAAGTTTGTAAAGTAAAGTATGGTTTCGCCTCTGTCGCTCAAGATAGGACAGATGGAGTGGGCTGTAATCAGCACCTGAGTCGGTAAACTGAGAAATCTTGATAGTTGACAGATAGACTGTTGTGAGTTCCGTAAACCTCTATTGTATTGAGTCCGTTAAATTTTTAGGAGTCCATATCGTTTGTACAGGATGAAGCCCGCCTCCCTAGGCGGGCATATTATGTTTTTAGAAAACCGCCACGAGATATTCCTGTAATTGCAATTGATAACCTGCCCGTAGCTGACAGGGATAATCAAGGGAAAACTCAGGTAAAGCGAATAGAGAACTTTTTTGACAACTAACTAAAGCCACATCGAAGCGACAGGTTAAATCGGACCATTGGGGATAAAAGGAGAGAAATATCTGGGCGGCTTCGTAAATTTTCCCCTGTTTACGGTCATCGATTGCTAATTTGCCCCCTAAATCCCAATTGCCAGCGCTGCGGGTTTTCACCTCGACAAAAGCGAGAATCGCCTGAGACTTAGACAAGACGATTAAATCGATTTCACCGCTGCCACTACGCCAACGACGCTGGAGGATATGCCATTGCTGTAATTGCAACCAATCCGCCACCAAATTTTCGCCCAATTCCCCCACGGTTGTCATGTTCAGTTATCAGTGGTCAGTTATCAGTGGTCAGTTATCAGTGGTCAGTTATCAGTGGTCAGTTATCAGTGAACAGGGAACAACGTTGATTTATTATCCTGTCTTCTGACTCCGAACTCCTGACTACTGGCTACTGTCTCCTGTCTCCTAACCAAGCAGGACAATTTTCGATTTTTACCAGAGGTCTATTACAAAAGTCCTTCTAGACGACGACGGATGCTGTCTAACTCCGCATCGGGAATCTCGGAAAACTCCTCTTCGGCGGGGGGGACTTCCTCTTTTTGCCAATCCAACTCGGAGGCATTGCTTTCGGGGGGAATTACCAACATACCCGCTTCAATCATTTCCGCTTGATAGCCGGCGCCGCGACAAAATTCTGCCACTTCCTCCGAATCAATTTTCTCTACCGTGGGAGTCGGAAAATCCTGTGCCTCTAACAGCAGTGCATAACGGGTGGCATCATCTTCCGATTCAAACATCAAAACCTTATTGATAGCTCCCATTTGAATGGTGTGGATACCTTCGTTTTCTGTGCCTGCGTTAAAAAGTAGTACAAATACACGCATAGTTACTATTAGCGATCGATAAGCAGTGGTCGTCTATGCTCATTTTACCCCCCTTCTCGATCGCTAATCCTCAGCAATTTTAGTTTCTCGTCAACCACTTTTGACCGTTAAGCCGTTGCAGGGTGTAAAACAACAGTAAATCAAGACTTACTTTCTTTTCATCGATCATAAATGATTCAATTGTACTAGGTTGAGCGCCGCCCTCAGCCTGGGAAAAAGCTTTTTTGCCATTGATGTTTTCTTCCAAAAAATAAATGCTAAATTGACGCATTCCCCCGAGCCAATTGCCGGTTAACTGCCAACAGGGAGAGCTAGAAAAGCCCTGCACGGCAATTTTATCCTGTTTAAAGGACAGCTTCATATCAGTTATACCCAGCTTTTGCAAGGCTGCCGCCAGTGCGGGTTGAAAATGCTGCTCGATAAATTCAGCAAAGGGTTTTTCCTCGACGGTAGGATCCTTGGGTTTTTTAGCAGGCGCGGGTTGAGCCGGTTTTTCTGCTGCTGCTGTCGGAGTTGCGGGGGTGGTGGTTTCTTCTGCCATAGGAATTAATCTGGAATGGGTAGGTAGTTACAATTATATTTTCTCCCGGGTTATCGGTTATCAGTTTTTTTTAGCTATCAGCTTTTATGGGATTAATCAGCCATTTTTCTAGTTAGCCCTCTTTCATCACTCTGGGAGAGTTAAAATGAGAAGGATGTAGGGAGAATTGGCAGAGTCCTGTGAAGCCAAGAAGTCCAAAGATTGAACTAGATTCGTTAGCAGTCGTTCCCACTAGAGGAGCGAGCAATATTGAAAGTTACGTCAACCCAACTGTCCCCCCAAATGACTCCATCTTTGTCATCAGGAGAAACAATAGGTTTTAGTTTCTGGAGAGTTATCAGTTATCATTGCCTACCCCCAGTCGTCGGGAGCCTGAAATAAGAGATATTTTAATTTTCATCCCCTTGAAAGAAGAGGATTGTTACCTCTTGTTCTTGGTCAAATCCTACAGAGTCTGATAAAATCAATCTCTGAGAGACTTGGTTAAGATCATAATTATTCTCCCTCTGTCAGCCAATGTCTAGATTATAGTAGGACAGTATCGGGCGAAAGTTGATAAGATTTTCCAGTATGGTTAAATATTGCGCTGATGTTTTAATACTACCTATCGCCTAAAACTATGATTACTTATATTAAAATTCATGGCTTTAAATCCTTTCATAATTTTGAAATGGTATTCACGCCGCTTACTGTAGTCGCTGGGGTTAATGCTTCTGGTAAGAGTAATTTATTTGATGCTTTGCAATTGTTGGCGCGGCTGGCAGAAGTGGATCTGAAGACGGCTTTTAGCGAGCAACGAGGACATCCTAGCGAACTTTTTACCCAGTATGATGAGGACGACTACGCCACAGAAATGGAATTTATAGTTGAAATGTTAGTCAATCGCAAGGTAAAAGATAATTGGGGTGGGGAAGTCGATCTTAAATATACAAGGTTGCGCTATCAATTAAAAATTAAACGAGAGTCTAATATAAGTGGATTTGAAAACTTGTATATTGTTGATGAAAGTTTAGAAAATTTAAAGCACAATGAAGATAATTGGGTAAAAAATTATATTCCTAAGACAGTATTGGAAACTTGGCGACCAAAAGTAGTAACGGGTAGGAGAGCCATTCCTTATATTAAGACTGAAGATATTAATGGTATTGCTACCATTGTTCTACCTCAAGACGGTCAAGCGGGGAATAAAAAAGTATTTCCCGCAAAAAACGCATCACAAACTGTTTTAAGCAGCATTAATACCATAGATTTTAAACATATATTAGCCGCCAAACAAGAAATGCTGAGTTGGAAGTTTATGCAGCTTAATCCCGAAGATTTGCGAGAACCTACTCGTCAAGATATAGGCATCAGAGATACAATAACAGCAAGCGGAAAGAATTTAGCCGCTGCTTTATTTCGCATTAAACAAGATGATGAATATACCCTCACAGCAATTTCCCGTGATCTCAATAATCTGCTACCAAATCTTACAGAAGTTAATGTTTATGATGACAAAGCAAATCGACAATTTATTATCAAGGTAAAAAGTGATGATAATCGGGAGTTTTCTTCGAGAGTGCTTTCCGAAGGAACCCTACGTTTATTAACATTATGTGTCCTGCAATACGACCGACAACACACAGGATTACTATGTTTTGAAGAGCCAGAAAATGGCATTCATCCTTTTCGTATTGAAGCAATGGCAAGATTATTAAAAGAGCTAACTGTCGATTTTGAAGATACTGAAATGCCTTTACGCCAAGTAATAGTGAACACTCATTCTCCGGTTCTGGTGAGTCAATTAATTAATTGGCAAGATGATAAAAATGTCAGCATTTGGCTTTCTCAACTTACCACTATAATATCCACTATTGAAGGGAAGCGAATTAAGATGAAAAGCAGTAATTTTCACCCTGTTATCAAAGAGAATAAAAAACAATTAACCTTATTTTACTCCGAAAATGAGGCCAAGCTAACTCTCTCGGAAGTTGTCGAATATCTAAAAACTGCTGATGCTGAAAGTGCGATTAAAAATATTAAAAATCAACAAAACTAATTAATGTAAATCAATTAAGATGGCAAAAAAAATCAAACAAATAATTATTGCCTTAGCTACAGAAGGCAGTTCCGATCATAGATTTTTACCGAATATTATTCAGCGCACTTTCGAGAGAGTTGCTTTTGACGATGAACAAGAAATAGAAATTTTTGAACCAATTTGTCTTCCACAAATCTCTGGCGAAAATATCCGAGAAAAAGCTAAACAATACGCAATTCAAGCGGTGGAGAAGGGAGCAATGGTTTTGTGCTTCCATGCAGACGCAGATGATAAAACAGATGAAAACGCATTTAAGGAAAGAATTGATCCGGCTTTTAATGCTATTAAATCAGACGAGCGAGACTTATGTAAAAATTTAGTTGCTATCGTTCCAATACAAATGACTGAAGCCTGGATATTAGCAGACAAAGAATTACTAAAAAAAGAATTGTGTACAAAGAAAAGTGATAGTGAGTTAGCAATCGATAAAGAACCCGAATCTTTTAGCAATCCGAAAGAAACGATTAAAAATGCCATCAATAAAGCCAGAGAAGGTATGACTAAACGCTATCGAAATAAACTAAAAATTGACGATTTATATTCACAGATTGGTACAAACATCCCATTGTCGAAATTAGAATCCTTGTCTTCCTACAAAAAATTTGAAAAGGCAGTACGAGATATTTTTCCACAATTAACGAAAGTCAACAATATAGAAGATAATCCTGATCAAACGTGAATAAGACCTTGCTAATACCATTTTTCTAAAGTAATGGCAGAGATGGTTAATTTTCGGCATTGCTGAATCAAGGCATGAATGGCAACTGTGCAGGTTCCCGTGCAAAAGTTAGTTTGGCTCTAGGTTTTAAAAATACCAGAAAAGAAGATTCATATCTCAAATCAGCAACGCCGATTTCTCTACACCACTTTTTTATACTAACTATTGATTAGGCGACTTACCATCTCTACCATTCGACATAGGTTTAAATTTTTAATCTCTTCCTGAATTTGATCGATTGAACTTTGAGAATCATCACTACAGTAAGCCAATTGAACTTTCTTTCCCTGCGGATCGGTTAATAGGGTGATCCAGTCTTGATCGCTCGACACCTGATAATCTATATAGATGCCTTTTCTATCTTTGGCGGGAGTGAATTTACATGAATAATAGTTATCCTGTTTACGTTTGTCCGATGCTTGTCTAGCCAACAATTTTTCGATTAACAAACAATCGGATTCTTTATGTTGCTCGTCGTGAATATAATTTTTTTTGCTTAAATCCTCTTTACTGTGAGTCTTGGAAACATAACGATAAAGCTCCGCTTTAGAATCATACGGGATAGGTAAAATAATAAATCCTTTCTCCGCTTCCTCTTTGATCGCCTTTCGAGGAATATCGGCATTATAGGGAGTTAATAGGATAGCTTGTAATTTATATTTGAGTTTACTGGTGACATGAGCGGCAATTTCTCGTTTTAAAATATCTCTAAAAGTTGTAATTTGTTCGATAGCTGTACTCGTGGAATTTTTATTAGTTCCCTTCATCTCGATAATTGTCAGCAGAAGTAAGTCATTCTGAATAAAAAGAGATAAATAATCAGGTCTTTTCTGCTTTTGATCTCTAACGAGAGGATCCTTCTGACGATCAGTTTTAAATAAAATACAAACGGAATCTTTTTCTGGCTTGGTAATCCGAAAGCTGACACCGCTTTCGGGTGGAGCGATCCGATCGGGTACGGTACAGAAAATAAGCAAATTTTCTAAAAAGTTAAATTTCTGCCAATCGAGTTTATTCTTCTTCTGAGGAACATTCTTCTTCGGTTTCTTGGTTTTGTTGTCCTGCTTCATAAATTGCAAAAAACTTTTGTTGAATATCAACTGATACATCGCTGAGAGTATCCCAACGAATACCGTATTCAGGGTCGTGTAAAGAAAGTAATTGATTATTTTTCATTTCATAGGCGCTAACCTGTTCCATTTTAAGAAAAGCTCGGCTATCTTGCAGATAAAGCAATTTAGCTTGTTCGGCTAAAAGTTCTGGATTTTGGTGATTACCATTAACGATATTGTTAAGATGAGCCATCAAATAGGGGCTATGAGTCGTCAATAAAATTCTAACTCCTAAATTTACTAAAATCGCTAAAGATTCTAACAATTTTACCTGAGATTCTGGATGTAAGTTCATTTCAGGCTCATCGATCACCAGAAAATCCCCCGATTTTGCTCGATAGCGTAAATAGAGTAAAAGCGGGGCTAATTGTTTAATAGACGAGGAAGCATTATAAAGATCGATTTCTAAACTTCTTTTTACCGAAACTTTAATTTCTCTGCCTCCAATTTTAGTCTTTTTAAAGATTGTTTTATTGTTATTTTGAATATACTTTTCAATTTGATCAGCTAATTTTTGAAAATCATTTTTGTTTTTGGCAATGGGATCGGGCTTATTTTCTAGTTCTATGTCAGTTAAAAAATCTAAAAAATCCTCTACTGGTTGAGGATAGCGAATATCTCCCTGTTCTTTCAGTAACTCTAACTGTCTATCTCGATTAATACGTCTATTAATACGTCCTTGTGTCAATAGCTCTCTCTGATTCCCTTTAAGTAGCTTATATCTTCTATTGCCCAGCATTTTATAGGTATTTATAAAAGCGTTTCTTTCGGCGGGTAAAGGAAGTGCGTCGGAAAATGAAAATTTTACAACAGCAGCAACAAAATTAAGAAAAACTATGTCTTTATAATTATTAATTTTATCTTCCTTTTCTTGATAAAATAAAATCTCATTATTGTTCTCGCTTCGCTCGATTTTCTTGATTCCAAGTGAAGCTAATGACCCGCGATATTCAATTGTATCCGCTAAAACTTTTTCTATAGCTGTTTTAATATCATCTTCGGAAATTTCGATACTGAATTTCGTTTTTTCAAAAATCTTGCCGCTAGAATCTTGGAAAAAAGATTGTAGTTTTATCCCGCTAAATTCAGATGCGGACTTTTGAACAATTTCGGATATAACATCATAAAAATGTCGGTCTATTTTTAAAGACCAATGATCGGCTTGATTTGTAAATTCTATTTTTTCTAAAATTTCACTAGAAAAATAAAAGCCGTCAAGCTGATTAATCCATAACCCATAAATCGAGTAGGCGATATAAGTTTTATTAGAATTATTCGGGCCAATAATAACGGTTAGAGGCCGAAGATCCACTTCTGCCTCTTTAATACTACCTAAATTCAAGAGTTTGATTTTCATCATAAAAACGAACACTCCGAATACAGACCCTTATTTTACCCGATTCGTACTCGCTTGCGCCGATTCTTTAGTTTTATCTTCAAACGCGACCTTGATCGAGAAACGAACAGCGATCGCTTTCTGAGAAAAGATCGATCGCCAACCGACAATCCAAAACGCTGTCATTACCTTTCTAAAGCAACAAGCTAGTGGTTAGCTGATCACTGAAAGCTCCCTAAATATCTAACCTTTGGTAGATGCTATTAAGATGATTTAGGTGCTGCTGGGGATCAAAGCAACTTTCGATCTCGTCGGGGGATAAAATGCCGGTAACTCGCTCATCTTGGCTGATAAAAGCTTTAAAATTGCCGTTATCGGTGTTCCAAGCGCGATGGGCGTTTTCTTGGACGATTTTATAGGCAGATTCCCGGCTAATTCCCTTACTCACCAAAGTTAAAAGAACTCTTTGACTGAAAATCACGCCACCGTAAACATTCATATTTCGCTTCATGTTTTCGGGATACACCAGCAGATTTTTGACTAAATCGGTGATTTCCTTGAGCATAAAGTGGGTCAAAATGCAAACATCCGGCAGCATTACCCGTTCTACGGAACTATGGGAAATATCTCTTTCGTGCCAGAGGGCGATATTTTCTAAAGCGGAAACGCTATGACTACGGATAATTCTCGCCATTCCCGTTAAGCGTTCTGAACGGATGGGATTACGTTTATGGGGCATAGCGGAGGAGCCTTTTTGTCCTTTGGAAAAGTATTCTTCCACTTCTAGGACATCGGTTCTTTGCAGGTTGCGAATCTCCACGGCAAAACGTTCGATCGAAGCCGCCAATAAAGCTAATTGTTGCACATAATCGGCGTGTCGATCGCGGGAGATAACTTGAGTGGAAGCGGTATCCGGTTCTAATCCTAACTTCTGACAGGTTAACGCCTCAATTTTCGGGTCAATATTGGCATAGGTTCCCACTGCACCAGATATTTTACCGATGGCGATGTCTTGGCGCAAGCGAATTAAACGATCGCGTCCCCGTAGCACTTCCGCTAACCATCCCGCTAGTTTAAAGCCAAAGGTGATCGGTTCGGCGTGAATGCCGTGGGAACGTCCCACCATGACTGTATAACGGTGTTCTTGGGCGCGATAGCGCAGGGCTTGGATAAAATCTTCTAATTGTTCTAGAATCAGGTTTAAACTGGCGACTAATTGTAAGGATAGGGCGGTATCTAATACATCAGAACTGGTTAAACCCAAATGAATATAACGCCCCGGCTCGCCCACATATTCGTTAACATTTGTTAAAAAGGCGATGACATCGTGGCGCACTTCTGCTTCTATTTCTAAAATGCGATCGGGATCAAAATTAGCTTTTGCCTTAATTTCTTCTACTGCATCCCCCGGAATATAGCCTAATTCTGCCTGCGCTTCACAGACGGCTATCTCTACCTCTAGCCATGTTTGATATTTATATCTATCCGTCCACAAATTCCCCATCGCAGGGAGAGTATAACGCTCGATCACTATTAATTCTTCCAAGACAACCGTTCAATTGTATCGGATCGGGGCAAGTCTGGGAATAGGCAAGGGGCAGCGGGGAGCTTTGTTTTCCCCACTCCCTTCTTTCCGGTTAGTAATTCGGTAGTAGCGGTGAGGCTCTTCTAGGTTGTGTGTGATAAGTTTAACTTACATAGGATTGATTGATCTTTGTGTCCTTTGTGTCTTTGTGGTTCGTTCCACCCCCTCTCTAGGAGGATTATATCTTAGAATACATTTTACCCACCAAATCCAAGAGAGCCGCGGTGAACTATCTTGCTTAATTTAGCCTGAATCGAACCCCTACCCCCTTGCTTCAACCCATGCTCGCATTTTACCCGGATTGTTCAATCCGTAGGGATCGACGAGTTGTTTAAATTCTAGTTGTAGCGGATTAATCTGTCTGCTGCCGCCATCTTCCATGATATAAGTGTGAGGATTGGCAATAGCTGCCCCCTGTTGTTCATAGATAGCAATAATCTCATTTAATCGAGTTTCTGTGGTAAATTCTAGCAAGGGAAGACCGGCGGGAATAACTTTACCTTGAAATCTCAAAAATTCTAGGTGCATCATTATTTCCTCCCCAAAATAATTATAGAGTTTCTCTACCGTGGCTAGATTAAAATAAAAAGCTTGTAGATAAGTTATCTTGGGGTTAAAACTACGCGCATGGAGAGTGGTATGATTCCAAGTAAATTCTAAGATACTGTTGCCTTTTTGAGTTTCTTCTGGCGTTTTATAGTAGGTAAGTTCACCATTATATTCTTTAATTAAAGATTCTAATGCGACTCGATCGCTGTCCGATACTATTAACAAAACTGCCGCTTTTCCTGGGGGTAAATAATCCTTAAGAGCGATAAAATAAGCGGGAATTGGCCAAGAGTGAACACTAACCATTTTCTTGACAATGCCATCACTATCACTGAGAGCTTGACCGAATTTAGCGGCGGTGATAAAATCGGCAAAAGTAACGATAAATTCTGCCCAAGGATAACAGGGAGCGAGGGCTATTTCTAACTCGGTAATAATGCCATTAGTTCCGTAGGCATGATTGACTTTTTCTACTTCATCCCCCCGTAATTCGATAATTTTGGGTTCTGTTTCTAGGGTGACTAATTGCACTGCTTGCAAATTGCCTCTATCCTTCAATTGTCCATAATTAATTGAACCCATGCCCACACTGCCACCCCCGATAAAACCGCCAATTGTCGCCGTCCGATAGGTAGAGGGAGCCATTCTTAATTCCCAACCAATTGCGCGAGCTTGTTTATCAAAAAAGGCCATTTTTACCCCCGCTTCTACCCGTGCTGTACCCGGTTCGATCGAGATAATTTTTGTTAGTTTGGTTGTGTCTAAAATTACTCCCCCCTGCAAGGGAACACATTGACCATAATTACCTGTCCCCGCACCTCTGACTGTTAAAGGAATTTGGTATTTAACGCAGGTTTTAGCGATGTCAATAACCTCTTGGCTATTGTGGGGACGAATGACTAAATCAGCCCGTTTATCTTGCAGTTGTGCCTCTAAAATGGGACTAAAATGATAATAATCTAAGGAAAGTTTCGCCACTTGTCCCGGATCGGTGATAATTTCTAGATGGGAAAGTTCTTGCATGAGATTTTGATAGTTAGATTTCATGGTTAGGTAGAGATTGCTGAAAAAGTGTATTGGTGGGGTTAGGAGTCAGGAGTCAGGAGACAGGAGACAGGAGACAGGAGACAGGAGACAGGAGACAGGAGATTATTTTTATTTGTTCTCCCCATACCCCAATTCATAATTCATAATTCAAACAGGAAAAATTAAAAACCGATCGCCTAGGCGGTCGGTTTTACTAAGAAGTATAAACTTTTATTAACTTTGTTTGCTGAGAAACTGTTGAGCTTGTCTAATAGCGGCAGCGCCGATATTGAAGACAGCCCAGCCACCAGCAATAAACAAAGGGGTTAAAACGATTAACACTCTCCAGTCCATAGATTTCCTTCTCCTCGGTCAGTGCTTAAAAGATTGTTACTTGATTCTCATTTTATATTTATACCCTAATCCGCCCGTTTTGGGAATCCGGTATCAGTACCTTTTCCCCCATGAACGAGGGCAAGTTTAGCATAGCGCTCGGCGTGTTCGATCAACTCTTGAGCCTCCTGTGGGGACACTTCCCGGACGCGTTTAGCGGGAATACCCACCACTAAAGATCGCGGTGGTATATCTTTTGTCACAATACTACCCGCCCCGACAATACTACCCGCCCCGACGCGCACACCATCGAGAATCACTGCCCCAATGCCAATTAAACAACCGCGTTCAATATGGGCTGCGTGAATTACCGCCCGATGCCCGATGGTAACGTAATCTTCAAGGATAGTAATTTTGCCTGGATCTCCGTGTAGGATCGCCCCATCTTGGATATTAGTATAGGCCCCAATTTCGATGCGTTCCACGTCGGCACGCAATACCGCCCCATACCAAACACTTACCCCCACAGCTAGGGAAATATCGCCCATTACCGTGGCATTGGGGGCGATAAAAGCCGCTTGACTGACATCGACAAGGGGCCAGAAATTAGAAGTTGATCTTAAGTTATCTAAAGACATGGAAGGATCTGCACTAAAGTCGAAAGAGAATACCCGTCCAATTTGGTTGGGTATAATATGGGTAGGATTATTGGTACAAAGATAGCAATTTTTAGTTTAGGTTCTCCCATGATCAATGCAAGTTTACAATACCCTGTTTTTGGCCCCGATATCCATTGTCCTCACTGTCGGCAGCTAATCCCCGCCCTCACTTTGACGGATACCTATTTGTGTCCGCGCCATGGAGCTTTTGAAGCCGATCCCAAAACGGGTGAGTTGGTTCACTTGCAGTCAGGACGGCATTGGCGACTCTGGAATGGTGAGTGGTATCGTCAACACACTCACCCGGATGGTATTCGTTTTGAGATTCACGAAGCACTCGATCGCCTCTATACTCAAGGATTTAAAGCGACTAAAGTAATTATTGCCAACCGTTATCGCGATCTAGTTAGTTCCTACCTAGAACGTAACACCACTTGGCGCGGTAATGGACCGGCTGAGACCACTATTCCCCGTCTTTACGGTTTACCGGTAGAATTTAGTCCCGATGCCCCCGATGAACCCTGTTGGGATGTAATTAATTTTGATCTGGAAAAAGAACCGGGGGTTCCCAAACGTTATCCCTATTTTCGTCTTTTTGATTAATCATTTATCAGTGATCAGTTATCAGTAAACAGTTATCAGTGAATAATCTCACTTAATAAACTCATAACCTCAAAACTGAATCGGGAGGCAGATCGATGAAGGATTGCTTATCAACCCCGAATTCTCACTCATTACTGATTACTGATTACTGATTACTGGACGGCTACGCCGTGCCTTTGGCAACACTGAAAATGCACCATGCTTCTATTCGTACCGCTAATATCCATCGAGCGATCGCTTTTTACCAGCTTCTCGGTTTTACCCTCGAGGAAAGATTCACCACGGGTTATACTTTAGCCTGTTGGCTAACGGGGTTAAATGGACGCATCGAATTAATCCAAATTCCTCAACCGAAACCCGCCCCCGATGCCTTTAGCGATCAGCATTATGTCGGTTATTATCACTTGTCTTTTGACTTAACAGAAAATGTCAGCAATTTACCAGAATGGTTAGAAAAATTAACAAATAACTTTCAGCAAGCCCATCAAGAGGATGCCGATTTATATCAACCTTTAAAAATTCTTTTGCCCCCCCAACAACAGATGATCGGCGATCACGTCTATGAAGTCACCTTTATTGCCGACACAGACGGTTTACCCCTGGAATTTATCCGTCGTTTAACGCCGAAATCAGCGATCCAGGTCTCCATAACCGAGATGGAGGCGACAGTGCCGGCAAAAACTCCCTAGGCATACCGGTCTCCTCCAGATGATCTACACAAAAACTTAAGAATGATCCCCGTCTGGTGATAGACTTTTGACTGTTAAGGAAACAAACTCACTAGATAAATCATAGATCAGCTGTAGGGAGGATCATCGAGTGGAAAGTACGCTAGGGTTAGAAATTATCGAAGTAGTCGAACAGGCTGCCATTGCTTCCTCCAAGTGGATGGGTAAAGGCGAAAAAAATATCGCTGATCAGGTGGCGGTGGAAGCGATGCGCGAACGGATGAATAAAATCCATATGCGCGGTCGCATCGTTATTGGAGAAGGGGAAAGAGACGAGGCTCCTATGCTTTATATTGGCGAAGAAGTGGGTATCTGTACCCAAGTTGATGCCAAACAATATTGTAATCCCGACGAATTAGTCGAAATCGATATCGCCGTCGATCCCTGCGAAGGCACTAACTTGGTCGCCTACGGTCAAAATGGTTCTATGGCCGTGTTAGCGATCTCCGAAAAAGGTGGATTATTCGCCGCTCCTGACTTTTATATGAAAAAATTAGCGGCTCCCCCGGCAGCTAAAGGTCATGTGGATATTAATAAATCGGCGACGGAAAACCTGAAAGTTCTTTCCGATTGTCTCAATCGTTCGATCGAAGAACTGGTGGTAGTGGTGATGGATCGTCCCCGTCACAAGGAATTAATCCAAGAAATCCGCAACGCTGGGGCCAGAGTTCGTCTGATCAGCGATGGTGACGTATCGGCCGCTATTTCCTGCGCTTTTTCGGGAACTAATATTCATGCTCTCATGGGTATCGGTGCGGCTCCGGAAGGGGTAATCTCGGCGGCGGCGATGCGTTGTCTGGGGGGTCACTTCCAGGGACAATTGATCTATGATCCGGAAGTGGTCAAAACCGGTTTAATCGGCGAAAGCCGCGAGGGTAATCTCGCTCGTCTGCAAGAAATGGGCATCACCGATCCCGATCGCGTTTACGGTTGCGAAGAATTAGCCAGTGGCGAAACCGTCCTCTTTGCCGCCTGTGGGATCACCCCCGGCACCCTGATGGAAGGAGTACGCTTCTTCCACGGTGGCGCTCGTACCCAAAGCTTGGTTATCTCCACCCAATCGAAAACCGCTCGCTTTGTCGATACCGTTCACCTGTTCGACCGACCCAAATACATTCAACTGAGATAATTCTCTGACCGGGTGGGGTGGCCATGGCTCACCTCGCCCCCATTGGTAAAAATATATAAAGTTTTTTTTCAAACATCTTTTATTTGCATCCCGATTGGGACTAAATTGCAACAATTAGAGACATAACGCACTGATCTTTATCAATAATTTTTGTAGCCTGAGCAACATTTGTAGGAGAACATAAATGAATATTGCTGTAGTGGGCTTGAGTCACAAGACAGCCCCTGTGGAAATTCGCGAAAAATTGAGTATCCCGGAAGCGAAAATCGAGTCCGCCCTTACCCACCTCAAGGGTTATCCCCATATCCAAGAGGTGGCGATTATCAGCACCTGTAACCGTTTGGAGATCTACGCCGTGGTTACGGATACGGAAAAGGGCGTGGTGGAAATTACCCAGTTTCTCGCTGAAATCGGGCATATTCCCCTTAATGTCCTGCGTCGTTATCTGTTTACCCTACTGCATCAGGATGCTGTCCGTCATCTGCTCCGGGTGTCGGCCGGTTTAGAAAGTCTTGTCCTCGGGGAAGGGCAAATTCTCGCTCAAGTTAAAAATACCCATAAATTAGCCCAGAAGTACAATAGTATTAGCCAATTACTCGATCGCCTGTTTAAACAAGCGATGACTGCCGGTAAGCGCGTCCGCACGGAAACCAGCATCGGCACGGGGGCCGTATCGATCAGTTCGGCGGCGGTGGAGTTAGCCCATGCTAAGGTGGCAGACCTCAGCAGCCAGAAAATCGCTATTATCGGGGCAGGGAAAATGTCCCGATTATTAGTTACTCACCTTCTGGCTAAGGGTTCTCAGCAAATTGCGATCGTCAATCGCTCCCAAAGACGGGCCGAGGAGTTGGCCCGTGAATTTCCTAACGTACCAATCCAACTATATGGCTTAGAAGAGATGATGGCCATCGTAGCGGCATCGGATATCGTCTTTACCAGTACCGGAGCCACGGAACCAATTTTAACTAAAAATTTATTGACAGAAGTGACGATTACTGCTAACTCGCTGATGTTAATCGATATTTCTGTTCCCCGCAACGTCCACACCGACGTGAAGGAATTGGCACAGGTGCAAGCTTTTAACGTCGATGATCTCAAAGCGGTGGTTGCCGCCAATCAGGAAAGTCGCCGTCAGATGGCCAGGGAAGCAGAGGCACTCCTAGAGCAGGAAGTGGAAGCTTTCGAGCTTTGGTGGCGTTCTTTGGACACTGTACCGACAATTAGCTGTTTAAGAAGCAAAATTGAAGATATTCGCGAACAGGAATTAGAAAAGGCCCTCTCCCGTCTGGGGACGGAATTCGCCGAAAAACACCAAGAAGTTATCGAAGCGATGACCCGCGGTATCGTTAATAAAATCCTTCACGAACCCATGGTACAACTGCGCGCCCAACAGGATATCGAAGCGCGTAAGCGCTGTTTACAATCCCTGCAAATGCTCTTTAATCTCAGTGTCGGAGAAGAATATAGTTAGGGGCCGACAATTGACAAAAATTAAGGGCGATTCTATGGGTCTGTTAAGATGATTTTGAGGGATTGGGGGCGGATAATTTGGCCCGATTCCCCTATCGACAATTTCAAGATTGACAGACCACTAAGCTGTTGACTCTCTAAATTACTCGTTAAGGCTGTCCATGAGTGCCGGAGTTGACAGCAGGGAGCGGTATAATTGATAGTTAGGTGTACCGGGAAGGAGTTCTGTGGTATTGATTCATAACTGCTACTAAATGACCAGATGTCAACGTTCCTTACTGATTCTGCTGATATAGCCAGAGTCTACTACTCTTCAAGATTGAACTTGAAACAGCGTAGTCAGTTGGGTCAGTTCTTGACCCCCGCAACTGTTGCGCGTTTCATGGCAGGACAATTCAACAACCTGTCTGGTAATATTCGCCTTCTAGATGCTGGAGCTGGAATTGGAACTTTAACTGCTGCTGTAGTAGAGCGGTTACTGGCAAACCCCAATCAGGTTAGTAGTTGCAGCATTACAGCATATGAAGTCGAACCAGTCTTCTTCCCCTCGCTAAATCAAACCCTCACAGAATGCTGTGCCGCTTTGAACGGAAAAGGAATTCAAGCAGATTATTGCTTGCGGGAGGAGAATTTCATCAAAGCTAGTAGTGAAATGAACTTGCCACTCTTTAAGAAGGTAGTTCCAGGCTTTACTCATGCGATTCTGAATCCACCTTATAAAAAGATTCACAGCCAATCAGCAGAAAAGAAAGTTCTTGCAAGTATTGGGATTGATACTGTAAATCTCTACAGCGCATTTGTTTGGCTTGCCATCGTACAACTTATAGACGATGGCGAAGTGGTTGCGATTACGCCGAGAAGTTTTTGCAATGGCAAGTATTTTCGCCCTTTCCGAAAAGCCTTCCTAGAATATATGAAACTAGATAAAATCCATATATTTGAGAGTAGATCAGCAACCTTCTCAGAAGATGAGGTATTACAGGAAAATATTATTTTTCACGCCCTAAGATCTAAACAAAAACCTAGCACTGTAAAAATAACCAGTAATTCTGAGATGGCATTAGACGAGATTTCAGAATCTAGATATGCCCCCTATGACGAAGTGATTGAGCCGAATGATTCTGAACAGTTTATTCATATTGTTACAAATTCTCTCAAGAATTCCTTGAGAGTTCAAATGAATAAAATGCCCTGTACATTAGATGAGATAGGCTTAGAAGTTTCCACAGGTCCAGTTGTTGATTTTCGCCTGAAATCGTCTTTAAGAAACCATTTGAGTGATAGAACTGTTCCCCTACTTTATCCAGAATCTGTAAAAGTCAGGAAAGTAGTATTTCCTCCTGATAATCCCCGCAAGCCCATTGCGGTAGAAAAAAATAACGAAACAGAAAAATGGTTAATTGAGCCTGGCTGGTATGTTTTGACAAAACGTTTTTCATCCAAAGAAGAAAAGCGTCGTGTTGTTGCTGCTGTGTGTTCTCCTATTGGTTCAAAATCTCTAGGTGTCGAAAATCATCTTAATTATTATCATGCTAAAGGCAGAGGAATGCCTCCTGATGTAGCTAAAGGGTTAGCCGCATTTCTTAATTCAACTTTATTTGATAGCTACTTTCGTCAATTTAGTGGACATACACAAGTCAATGCTACCGACCTTCGTAGGGTTAAGTATCCATGTAAAAATGACTTAATCCAAATAGGAGTTCAAGTTGGGGACAATGACTTAAACCAAGAAGAAATCGATCAAGTTGTACATGAAGTTCTATCAATTATGGATGAAGCAAGCACCGCAGTTCAAGCAAACAAACGAATCGAAGAAGCACTTACAATTCTCAAGGCTATCTCTGCTCCTAGAGAGCAACAGAATGAAAGGTCTGCACTATGCTTACTTGCGTTAGCAGATATTCAACCTGATAAACCCTGGAGCCAAGCTACTGCACCAAAACGCGGAATTACAGAAATGATGGATTGGTTCCGTGATCATTACGGAAAACAATATGCACCAAACACACGGGAAACTGTTCGAAAACAGACAATGCATCAATTTGTGCAGATGGGACTGGTGGTTCAGAATCCAGACAAACCAGACCGACCAATTAATAGCCCTAGGTGGTGCTACCAACTTGATCGGCAAGCGTTATCACTGCTTCAAGTTTATGGCTCTGAGCAGTGGGAAGAAGCTCGTAGAAATTATGCGCTTTCAGTGACTAATTGGTTGCAAGCCAGGAATCGAAATCTGCCCATGATTCCTATAACCTTAACCGATGGTCGGGCGATTCAGCTTTCATCAGGTGGGCAAAATATTTTAATTAAAGACATCTTAGAAAGCTTTTGTCCAAGATTTACGCCAGGGGGCGTAGTTCTATATATTGGCGATGCTGGTGATAAATTTATAATCAACGAAACACAAAAATTCCGAGAAATGGGGATTGAATTAGATCCTCACGGGAAAATGCCTGATCTTGTTATCTATCATAGATGCCAAGATTGGCTTGTCCTTATAGAAGCGGTGACGAGTCATGGTCCAGTGAATTTGAAACGCCACAATGAACTAAAGCAACTTTTTCAATTAAGCTGTAAGGGTCTTGTCTTTGTTACTGCTTTTCCCAGTCGTAGGGAAATGACTCGTTATCTTGCTGAAATTTCCTGGGAAACAGAAGTTTGGGTAGCTGATCAGCCCGATCACATGATTCACTTCAATGGAGAGAGATTCCTAGGTCCATATTAGAACCCAGAAAAGCGTTCTTAAAGATATCAGTTGTGAAAGTACACCTAACTTCACCGTTAGGTGGCTTAGGTTTTCTATGGGGACAGTGCTTCCAAGTTATTTTTGATAATAAATCCTGTTTTTCAAAGCTGATAACAATCAATCATAAGTTAGCCAATGACAGTTAGTATGATGTCGAAACCACGGCCTAACAGTACGTCAATTAGAAGTAGGATAGAGGAGGGTGTGGAACCGCAGGGAGCGATATGATTAATAGTTAGTCCAGAAATTTTTAGAGAGAATGAAGACCTTAGAAGAAACTATTGCACAGGCTATGGATTGCCAAGATAAGTCGATCTTACCTTTTCTTCCATATATCTTACAGGACTTCTGGGAAATAGGCTCTTCTGCCAATTCTATTCTTAAAATTGTCAAAGCACATACAAATAATTATTCTGAATTAAATGTACTAGATCTAGGCTGCGGCAAAGGTGCAGTCTCGATAAAATTGTCAATTGAACTGGATTGCTACTGTCTTGGAATCGATGCAATACCAGAATTTATTGAAATCGCTAATAAAAAAGCTAGAGAAGAAGCAATTACTTCAAGGTGTAAATTTATTTCAGGAGACGCACGAGAAATAATCAAGACATTAAACCAATTCAATCTGATTATTCTCGGCTCGATCGGTCCTGTATTTGGAAATTATTTTCAAACTATGACTATCTTAAAAAAAAATCTGACAAAAGATGGTCTAATTATCTTGGATGATGGATATTTTGAAGATGATCAACCCTATAAGCATGAATTTATAATCAAAAAAAGTATGCTGTTAAAACAAATCGAGAAAGCTGGCATGAAATTAATAAAAGAATATACAGAAACTGAAATAAATCAAAATGATGCGTATGAAATGCAGTTTAATTATCTTAAACAAAGATGCCAAGAATTAGCGGTAAAATATCCAGAGAAAAAATATTTATTTGATAATTATATTGAAAAACAAAGAGCCGAGTATAACAATCTAGAAAATATAATTACTTGTGCAACAATGGTAATTCAAAATCAATAATTTTGGACTAACATCGCCTTCAGTCTGATCCTACTCCATAAGTTGATTGCGATGCCGGAGGCACTGCCTAGTATTAGGCCATCGCTGTGGGCCGCGTTCCCTGATGTGGCTCCTAAGCACTGCACCGATAGTGATTAAACCGCACAGTCTGCCATTAAGTTTCATTTAGGGTATTTTAGACCCATGGGGGTGCGAGACCGCAGGCAGCGGTATATTTAGGGTTTGCTGAATAATGGTAAAACCCTTTTAAAATAAGGCTTTTGACCTGTTAAAATCCGATGTTCATGCTGCGAAAATCGGATTGGAACCCTCAAAAACCTTGCATTATTCTTCTTGTAGTACATAAATTAGTATAAAAAGAGAGGACAACAAAGCCTGAAACTCCTGACGACCGACTACTGACGACCGGCTACTGACTCCTAACCCCACCAATAAACTTTTTGCCGCAAACCCTACTTAATTTCTACGGGTTCTAAATTATCGGCAGCAGTAAAACCAAAGAGACAGGAATAAAAATAAAATTCTGCATCTAATGCTCGTTTTATCGATTCAGCTTGACGAAATCCGTGTTGTTCTCCGGCAAAGGGAACGTAAGCAACGGGTAAACCTTTCGCTTTTAAAGCTTCTACCATCATTTCCGCTTGATTGGGTGGAACCACTCGGTCTTCTAAACCTTGGAAAAAGATCACCGGACAGGATAACTGAGCGGTAAAATGAATAGGCGATCGCTGATAGTAAATTTCCTTTTCTTCGGGATAACGTCCCACCAATTTATCTAAATATCTCGACTCGAATTTATGGGTATCGGTGGCTAAAACCTCTAAATCACTAACTCCGTAATAACTAGCTCCTGCTTTAAAAGTATCATGAAAAGTTAGGGCTGCTAAAGTTGTATAACCACCGGCGCTGCCCCCAGAAATTGCCAATCTTTCCCCATCGACTAATCCCTGATTAACCAAATATTTTGCCCCGTTGATGCAGTCTTCCACATCGACAATTCCCCAATTTCCCTGCAAACGCTGACGATATTGACGACCATAACCCGTACTACCGCCATAATTGACATCTAGATAGCCAAAACCGCGACTGGTCCAGTATTGCACCCGCAGACTTAAACTAGAGGTGGCCGCAGCCGTCGGTCCACCGTGACTTTTGACTAAAAGGGGCGGTAATTCGCCATTGGGGGCGGTATAATCGGGGTTTTTGGGGGGATAATACCAAGCAAATGCCGTTAGTCCCTGACTGGTGGGAAAAGCGAGCATTTCTGGAATCGAGAAATAATCGCTAGAAATAGTTAAATTACTGGAAGATTTGAGAACTTCTCTAGTTCCTGTGGCTAAATCCACTGAGATAACCGCCGTTACTTCCCTAAAAGAACCGCCAATAAAAACTATTTTGTTATCGCTAACTTGTAGGGAAGAAATGTTAGTATCAGCAGTAATAATTTCTTGGAATTCTCGATTAACAGTATCGATACTTCCTAAATACCAACGGCCATCTTTTGTATAGCTACAAATAATCTGTGATTCCCCAGAGAATCCGTAGTTAGATAAACCAAAAACCCAATGAGGATAGGCAAATTCAGCCTCGATCGGTTCGAGAACTGGTTCTATTTGTTCATCGTAGTTAAAGCAATAAAAGTTCCAGAAATTATTGCGATCGCTGGTAAAATATAACTGTTCATCGGCAGACCAGCGCGGTTCACACACCGACTCATTTTCACCACCAGCAATGACCCGAATATTACTCAAATAAAGATTATTAATATCGGCCACCCAAAGAAAAGAACTATCCCAGGGCATATTAGGATGATTCCAACTAATCCAAGCTAATCGAGAACCGTCGGCACTTAAGCGAGGAGAGGTATAAAAATCATTGCCAGATACTAAAGTTTTTATTTCTCCCGTATCCACATCGATGCTGACAATACTATTAACTGGTTCTCGATCTTTTTGGCTATGATCTTCACAAACACAGATTAAACGATTGCGAAATTCATCGAGAATTAAATCCGCATAACGACAGGAATTTTCTGGGGTCAGAGGTTGGGGCAAACTATCAGCAGTTTGGTGATAAATTCTTTGGTCAGCAAAATTACAAAAATAGATAATTCCGGCAACAATTAGATAGGAACCTCCCCCGTATTCATGGACACGAGTTCGCACATTAAAAGGTGCTGGGGTGATTTCTGTGGTTGTGCCGTCGGGGTTTAATTTAACTAAAACATTTCGCCCCTTTTCCTGTGGTCTGCCTTCTAACCAATAAATATCTTCTCCATCTAGAGTTACACCGCCAAGACTAATCGATTCTGCCACAATTAGATCGGAAGTAATCGGCGATTTCCAGGAACCGTAAGCTGATATTTGATGAGACATTTTCGACTAGAGCAGTGATCCTAATGGTGAACTAACTTGATCAGAAAGGCTGATAAATTAAGAAAATTCCGAGTAAACAGGACAAGGTAGAGATTGGCTGCATCCCTACCTGACTCTCTGTTTTTCTGCAATCGGAGCGGCGGGATTCGAACCCACGACCCCTACTACCCCAAAGTAGTGCGCTACCAAGCTGCGCTACGCCCCGATATTGAACCTTAACCATCATAGCGATAATCGCGGCATTTTGCAAGCTTTTTTTTTCTTCCTTTCTCCCCCATCCCCGGAATTAGTGGCCAGCTATCTAGCTAATTGAGGAATACGTCCTTTTAATCCCGTCATTAATTGCAGGGCAAACAATTTCAACGGGGGGAAACCGCGCATAATTGCCAATCCGAGACGACGGATGACAACGATAGGCGGCCAGTTATTGGAGAACAGGCGATCAAGAAAATCTGTGAAGCCTAAAATCGCTAAATTCTCCGATCTACGCCATTTTTCGTAGGATTTTAGGGTAGAAAGCGCTCCGATATCCCCCTGCTTTTCCACTGCTTCCTTTAATACCTGCGCTAAAGCGGCCGCGTCGCGAATGCCTAAATTTAAACCTTGACCACCGACGGGATGACAACAGTGGGCGGCATCACCAATTAAAGCCAGTCGGGGTTTAACATAAGTATCACTCTGCATTAACTGTACGGGAAAGAGAGCGCGGGGGCTAACTAATTCGAGTTTTCCCAGTAATCCCCCCGTATATGCCTCTAATTTCTTGATAAATTCCGCTTCGGGCATTTCTTGCAGTTTTTTCGCTTCCCCATGGGGATTTGTCCAAACGATCTGACAGCGATTACCCTGGAGCGGTAAAATGCCCATCGGACCGGTGGGCCAAAATCTTTCAAAGGCGGTATCGTTGCGATCGAGTTGATGTTTAATGGTGAAAGCGACACAGGATTGCCAATATTTCCAACCTTTGGTTTTAATTTGCGCCCCTTGCCGGATAGCGGATCTGGCTCCATCGGCCCCGATGACTAATTTTGTGGTGATTTTTCGGGTTTGACCAGCTTCTTCCAGGGTGACAGTGGCTGTTTCTGCTCCGTACTCCACTTCTAACACTTTAGCAGGGGATAACCAGTCAATGCGATCGCAATCTTGGCTGGCCTTGTGCAGGGCGGTTAAAATCACTTGATGTTCGCCCACATAGCCCAAATAATCGGTTTTTAGCTCATCGACCACAAAGGGGACAAAAATCGGGTAATCGGCATCAGAAAGGCGAATATGACGAAATTTACCGATACTGGGCGAGATTTTATCCCAGATACCCAAGCCTGTAAAAATCCGGCTGGACATCAACGAGAGGGCATAGGCTTGACGACGGGAGGCGGCCACCTCTAGGG
Organism: Microcystis sp. T1-4; assembly: GCF_000297435.1. Lineage (GTDB taxonomy): Bacteria > Cyanobacteriota > Cyanobacteriia > Cyanobacteriales > Microcystaceae > Microcystis. The sequence continues at coordinate 34,614 of NZ_CAIP01000419.1, forward strand.
GACGTTCCTCGATCATAGCGATATTTAATCCTGTATTTTTTAAAGCCACCGCTAGGGTGGTTCCGACTATACCGCCCCCGACAATGATTAAATCGTAGCTGTCCCGTCTTAACATATAAATATTTTTCTCGAAGATCATCAGTGACTACACTGATCTATTCTGACACGATTTTCGGGGTTGCTGTCGGGTTTGATTGTCTTCACCCCACCTACCATAGACTTTAAAGGGTTTTGTCCGTCGCTGAGAGTTTCGGGTTATCGCTCTTCCTGGACTTTCGGAAGGGCGATAACAAGCTGCTACAAGCCCTGTTAGCTGATGCTCCTGCTGCGCCAGTCTTCCCCGATACCCCGACGGCCAAGGCAGCGGCGCTGGCACTTGCCCGCCGTTGGGGATATGTTTGGGGCAACAAACCGAGAACTTGGCTAAAGACATAACTGGCAAGATCAAGTTTTTTTAACTCTGATCAGATGCGAATGCGTCAAGGCTTTTTTGAGTCCAATTGTCCAGAGCAGTATTGATAGAGTTAAAAACTCCCATTGTTTCGAGCATATTCTCCTGCAACTTTTCTTGAAGTTCGCTAAAAATACTGGTTTGGATATTGAATAGATCATCTACCTTTTGAGCACCCTTTAATATCTCTAGATACTTGGCTGTAGTTTCTAGATAGAGGCTCATCAATTCTGCTTGCTTTAGTCCGATATTGGTCATCGAACTGACATAAATTTCACCCAAGTCCTTAAAAGACTCAGAGGTTGCCTGCAAATTCACCAGCTTCAGTTGGCTTTTAAATAGTTCATTAATACTATCAGTATAAACTTCCCCCAATTCTTTGGTCAAGCTTAGATAACCCTTGCTTAGTTCAGCGAAAGCACTGGGGTTAACAAAACCTGTTAACATGGCATCGATCGCGTTCACATTAGTGGCCGTAATATTCTTGAAGGACTCTATTGCCAACTTGTTCGAGTCAATCCACTGTTTAACTAGCTCGTTTTGCATGGTAGTTTCCTCGTAAACTGCTTAATGTATTTCTCTGTCTGTGCCAGCAAAAAGATTAAATTATTGAGGGCGCGGTTGGCCCAACCGTTCTAACATAGCGACAATTGCCCTCATCTGGGGAGACTCTCTAGTATAAAAGACAGGATTATTTGGCTCTGCACTAGAATATCCCCAAAAATCCCAGCATCCCCGGGGATTGTAAGGGATTGATGCTGACGGTTCAACCTGGGGATATAGGACAATTATGCTGTTGCTATCAGCTATTTCATTGTAACCGGTTTTAGAGTAGTAATTATTATCAATTTGCTTGGCCCCCTGTTTGCAACCATGAATAGCTACATGAACTTTGCAGCTTTCTTTTTTACAGGCTTCAGGTACATAAACATAAGCCTCCTGACTCATACTCGTGTTTTTACCCTCAATAAACTCGCTCTGGTCAAACCGAATAATCTGGCCACTTAATCTATTAGATTCAACTGGTGGATTCAACTTGCCATAAATATGCTCTAAAATCCGATGGGATTGCATGAAATCGCAGTCGTTTATGAAGGGTGACTTAGTATCTGAACATGACACCTTGGCCTCCTCGACAATTATGCCATGACCGGCATTGATATTCTTTTCATATTTAATATTCTCTGAGGGCAAGCCGGCAGCTTGATAAAAATCTTTTACCTTGTCAACGACGACAGTTTTAACTACGCGATCACTTGAACCACTGAATAGATAGACCCGATCATCTTTTAAGTTGTTGAGATCGGCAATTTTGTTGTCACTGGCCAGTTCTTGCGCTTTTTTAAATAATCCTTTCCCATCCGGTCCTACTGACTCAGTCAGAGGAGTCATGCAAGTGGATGTCGCTTGCCGGAGAAATTGATATGGGTTCGTCTCGTAAGAACCGACACAATAAAAAGGGCCGCCGGCAATGATACCTGCTCCCACCAGCCTATCTGAGTAGGCCACATGGAATTGGGCCGTCATGAAGGCCCCTGATGAAAGGCCAGAAACAGATGTTTGGCTTAAATCTGCCTGATAACCAGATAGCTTGGCTGCTTCCTCGGCCAAGACCGCCCCATGGAAGATAAAAATACTAAAAATCAAAACAGCCAGTAGTTTTAATCCTGCCTTAATCATAAGACCTCTTGCAAAAATCGCAACCTATGATATTAAGATAAAGTAAAACAGATCGAAATTTAAAAACCCGCTCCCCTCTTCCCACTTTGCTGTACTTTTTAAACAGGATTTGGTGTAACATATCCAGCTAATCTCTGGCAAGAGTGCCTCTCTTAACTAGGAAATGACCATGGAACTTTATCAACGAATAGCCAATTTTTATGACTCCTCTAGTGGACTGTGGGAAAGGATTTGGGGCGAACATATGCACCATGGTTACTACGGTCGCGGCGGCAAGATTAAACTCGATCGCCGTCAGGCACAAATTGATTTAATAGAAGAATTATTAACTTGGGGTGGCGTCACTGGCGCTAATCAGATTCTTGATCTAGGTTGTGGTATTGGTGGCAGTACTCTTTATCTGGCCGAAAAATTTCACAGCCAAGCGGTGGGGATTACCCTTTCCCCGGTACAAGCCGCTAGAGCCAGCCAAAGAGCGCAAGAGTTCAATTTAGAAGAACAAGTCAGTTTTTGTGTGGCTGATGCCCTAAAAACCCCCTTTCCTGACGATAATTTTGATCTGGTCTGGTCTTTGGAAAGTGGCGAACATATGCCCGATAAAAGGCAATTTCTGCGGGAATGTTATCGGGTTTTGCAGCCCGGGGGGACTTTTTTGATGGCGACTTGGTGTCATCGTCCCACCACTTCCCTGGCTAGTAATTTAACGGAAGGGGAGATTAAACTATTAAACGAGATTTATCGGGTTTATTGTCTGCCCTATGTGATTTCTTTGCCAGAATACGCTGATATTGCCCGTGACATTGGCTTTCGAGACCTAAAAACCGATGATTGGTCCCTATCGGTGGCCGCTTTTTGGGATGTGGTGATTGATTCGGCCCTCAGCACAGATGCGATCGCTGGTTTGTTAGCAAGCGGTTACACTACTATCCAAGGGGCTTTATCTTTAGGGTTAATGCGGCGCGGTTACGATTCGGGTTTAATTCGTTTTGGTTTACTGCAAGGGAAAAAATAATCAGCTTGGCGATGATTACAGTGCAGCGATTGATAATTAGGCGTTGTCAGATCAGAATAGGAAAGATGCAATGCAATCCTTGCTACCCTTCGACCCCTTCAACTCCTTCGACTTGGCTCAGGGCAAGTTGGCTCAGGGCAAGTTGGCTCAGGGCAAGTCAAAGTAATTTGAGTTCCGGTGCTGATTCGGATCATCTTTCAATTTGACAACGCCAATTTTTCCCCAATCCAGTCTTTGACAATAGCTTGTAACGGTAAATCACGACGCTGACTTTCTTGCTCAAGAGCCTCTACCATCCATGAGGGAAACTCAAACGCAATTGTTTGTTCCTCGGAATTAGAACGTTTAATTTTAGTTAAATCCAAGTATTCGATGATATTTTCTCCATCATCAAATTTGCGGTCAAAATCTTCAGCTTTCATAAATTTCTACCTCTTCAGGTCTAGAGCGTCGGACTGAAATAATACGGATTTTGGTTTGACGATAGGTAACTACGGCTGACCAATGCTTACCTGCTATTATACCAATAACAACAAATCGTGGTTCATTTTCTGTTCGGGCTGGAATTTCGACTTTTTGGGAATCTAACCATAATACTTGAGCTTCAACAAAATCTAGACCATGTTTATTTTTGTTAGCTTGGCTTTTATTAGGATCAAATTCAAATTCCGGTTTTTTCATTCTCTTGGCTTCGTTTCCGTGACTGCATCTCAATTTGGTCGAAATATCTATAGGACATTTTGGGCGCACGCAGTTCGATAAACTCACTGACCACTAGGTACTCCTACCAGAATATTATGGTAGTGACTGTATCGGCAAAATTTATAGTACAATTGGGCTAATAAATTTTGGAATTCCCTTGCTGCTGTTATCAGTAAAAAGTTATCAGGTAGAACCCGAAGGGAGCGTCCCCAAGTAAAAGGGAAAGAGATATCACCTGACCATAATCTTGCTGGTTTTCTTGGATCTTGTCCGATGGCTCAGGGCAGATTTGAACTGCCGACCTTGGGCTTATGAGTCCCCTGCTCTGACCAACTGAGCTACTAAGCCGTTGTTTACACAGTTATCAATCATAACACACAATCACCCAATTGCACAAGAGCAAAAAAGGGAAGAAAAAATCTTCCCTTTCTGGGCATCTTTAACGTCTGCCTGGCAGGAAAGCGATGGGATTGACTGCTCCCTGGCCGGAGGGGTGAACCTCGAAATGTAGGTGGGGGCCGGTGCTAAAACCGGTGCTGCCCATCTGAGCGATCGGCTCGCCTTGCTGAACAGTTTGGCCGCGACGGACTAACAGACGGCTGTTATGGGCATAGAGAGTGGTGCTACCATCGGGGTGACGTAGTTTGACCAGATTGCCATAACCGCCCGAATTCCAACCGGAGGCGATTACTTCACCGGCAGCCGCCGCCACGATCGGCGTACCCACTGGACCGGCGATATCGATGCCGCGATGAGGTCTGCCCCAGCGCCAACCGAAGCCGGAGGTTAACACCCCCCTAGTGGGCCAGATAAAGCCGGTAAAAATTGGCGTGGGATTGGGTAAATGCTCATCGGGATTAGCGAGGGGAGGAAGGGAAGGTTCTACGGTTTCGCCGACGGGGATTCGTAGGCGGTCATTGTATTCTTCCACATTGGTAGGAGCCGAACCGATAATCTGTGGGGGGGTGCTTTGGTTAGAACGGGAACGAAGGGCGGTCCATTGGGGATTAGCGGTTATTTGCCGATCATCGCTGGTTTCTGCGGGATTATCGACGGGAATAGCGATACTTTTCTGGGTTTCCGAAAGGTTAGTTTCCCGCAGATTAGCCACCTCTTGGCGCAATCTTTCCCGATAGCTGCTGGTGATATTTTCGGGGAATTCCGCCGTCCCCGTGGTGGCGGCGGGCAAATTTGGCCGATTGCTGGGGTTAAAGGACAATCTAGGGCGATCGCCGACCAAGGGGGTAAGATTTTGATTAACTCTAGCGTTGGCAGAGCGGTCGGGAACCACTAGGGTTTGATTAACTTTAATCCGGTTGGGGTTGTCAATGCCGTTTTCCCTAGCTAATTCGGCGGGGGTGATGCCGAGAGCGCGAGCGATCGTGTTTAGGGTATCCCCTGGCCGAACCCGATAAACTTGGTTTTCTGGGGGAACTATGACCCGAGGATTGGGAATGGCGGGAATTTCAGTCAAAGGAGCCGGATTTCGTCGGGCGAGGCTGGGAATTTCCGGTCTGCTGGTTAAGGGAGGATTAAGGGGAATTGTGGCTATCGGGCGATCGCTTTCAGGGGTGGGAACGGGAATCGGGATCACCTGGCTGGTTGGTCGGGGCGATTCTTCGGGAGCAATCACGGGAATCTCGACACCGGTTGGTGAATTATCGGGAACGAGAGCGGTAGTTTCGGTGACGATGACCGTTTCCCCGGAATTGGACTGATGGGGGGTTTCCTCTGTCCGTAAGGCGGCCAAACTTTCTTGGAGACGTTGACGGGTTTGACGCAGACTAGCAGAGGAACTATCCAACTGCTCAGGAGTTGCTGCCGGGGCTGCCGGGGGCAACTGCTCAGGAGTGGGAATTTTTAAGGTTTGTCCGATAATCAAATCGGATTGGGGGGAGAGATTATTGCTACTAGCGATCGCTGTAGGGGTAGTTTCGTAGGTGTCGGCTAAACTCCACAGGGATTCTCCTGGTTTTACCTGATGCTCAACCACTGATGTGGCGATGAATTTGACGGTAGCAAGTGCTTGGGATGGGATTATTTGCGGTTCTTTCAGTTCTTTACCCGCATCCTTGGCTTTTGGGGACAGGTCGATCACTTCCCATTCCAAGGGTACAGAATTGGCGGCCTGGGCTGATTCTGAGGTGGAGTTGATAATACTAGGTACTCCCAGAGAGAGTGCTAATCCCAGCAGGGCAACTGAGTAACGGACTCGGTTAGACTCAGCAGTGCAATTCTGTTCTGGGATAGCGGATGTCATGGGGTTGGGGATAAAAGTCTCTTTCAAACAGACCTCCTGTGGTGTAAAGAGTTAGCTAGAGCCAGTGGATTGAGCCGATGATTCTAGCTTTCAGCATTAGCCTTGAGGCTAGAGTAGAAGTTAGGCAACTTTCTTTTTAGTCAAAATACCTAAAGGTGACTTTTAGGAGAGACTAACTCAGATTTTGAAATTATGCAAGTCTCCCTCTGACTATTAGCATCGGGATCACGGCGAGTTAGTGACATTTTGAATGTCCAGATTGACGATGCTCTATCTCAGTTGTTCCAAGCTGATCGGCATTTTTCGTCTTGCCAATTTTGTCCAGTTTTTCGATAGAAATTTTTTATCTGTTTTACTCTTTACAAAGAAATTATTAATGATTCGTTCGGCGACGGGAAACAAGGAGCAACGAGGGCCATTCAAGGTCAATACCGGATAATTAGGGTTTGCCGAAAAAATTTTTTCTGGGGGCAGGGTGTCGGCCGCCCATAGCCAATGAGGTTAAACTTTATCTTGATCAGGAAAAGGCTGTCAGCATTTCCTTGGCTAATTCCAGGGCGGCGATCGCCTGTTGTCTTCTCACACTAGGGAAATGGTCTAGAAATACCCCTAATACTAAATCCTGTTTAAAAAGTATAGAAGAGTGGGGTGATGGGGAAGTGGGGTATGGACGGATTTGGTACAATGAGTCATCCGTCTCAAGATAGTCAAGTGGGGTGGAAGCTGATCAGATGTAGTCCAGTCCTTCGTATTCTCTCAAAAAGTCAAGGTATATATTTGATGGGCTAAGTAGTCGTGCAAAATTAATTTCCTAGTGAAGATAGGCAAGAGGCAAAAGGCAATAGGCAAGAGCGGGGTTAGATATGTGTAATTAATTTTGCTTAGGTACTTATGGATACAAGTACCAGAGAAGTTATTGGGTTTTTATCTAGGAAATAGAAACGCTGTCCAGGAGCAGCGAGTCTCATAATCGCTACAATAATAGATAAAATGCTAATTGCGAGGAAAGCCTATCGATACCATCTTCGGCAATACCCAGGGACTGAAAGCCAGTCAGATGAAACAGCTACAAAGGCTGTACCATGAACGCTTGCCCATCGATACTCTCACCACCCCAGAATTCGCCCAAAGACTGGCGGCTATTAGTAGCGATATCCATCAGCCCCTCTGCACCTATATCAACCGTCGCGGCCAGGTAATTCGTGTGGGAGTGGGAACCCCCCGACAAACCCAATTTTCTCTCTTGGAACTACCCCGCTACGGTTCCGAACGTCTTTGCGGAATTCGTTGCATCGCCACGGAACTCAAGCAGGAACCGCCAAAAGAATCCAGTTTAACCGCCATGGCGTTGCAAAGATTAGACGCACTGGTGGTCTTAACCCTAACCGGCACAGGCATGATCCGTCGCGGTGGTGGGGCAACCGGTTATGTGGAGCAGGTCTATCTGGCGCATCTCATACCACAAAGTCAAACAAATGTCAATAGTAATATATACTGGTCTGTCTCCCCGCCCTTAAATCTAGAGGATTTAAGCAAACAGGACTTTTTAGAGTTAGTGGAAGGACTAGAGGCGGAGTTTCAGCGAGAATTTACCGCTCTAACCGTTGATACAGCCGAAGATCGGGTGCTATTGGTTGGTTTAATGACCGACGATATCAGCGATCGCCAGTTTGAGGACGGTTTAAGCGAATTAGAACGTTTAGTTGATACCGCCGGGGGCAAAGTTTTGCAAGTCACCCGACAAAAACGGGATCATCCCCATCCTCAAACAGTGATCGGTTCGGGAAAAGTGGCAGAAATCGCCCTACAGGTGCAAACTTCGGGGGCTAATTTAGTTGTATTCAATCGGGATCTTTCTCCCGCCCAAATTCGCAATCTAGAGAACCAAATCGGGGTGAGAGTGGTCGATCGCACCGAGGTGATCCTGGACATTTTCGCCCAACGGGCCCAATCGCAAGCGGGTAAACTACAGGTAGAATTAGCCCAATTAGAATACACTTTACCCCGTCTCACTGGGCGCGGATTAGCCATGTCGAGATTAGGGGGAGGAATTGGCACTCGTGGACCGGGGGAGACAAAATTAGAAACAGAACGCCGAACTATTCAACGTCGTTTATCCCGTCTCCAGGATGAGGTGGATCAACTGCAAGCTCATCGTTCCCGTTTACGCAAACAACGGCAAAAACAAGAGGTGGCCAGTGTGGCGATCGTCGGTTATACCAATGCGGGAAAATCCACTTTAATTAATGCGCTCACCGCTGCCGAAGTTTATACCGCCGATCAACTGTTTGCTACCCTCGATCCCACCACCCGACGTTTAACTATTACCGATCCCCTCACCCAAGCATCTCACCCCCTTTTACTAACCGATACGGTGGGTTTTATCCATGAATTACCCCCCTCGCTGGTGGATGCTTTTCGGGCAACTTTAGAGGAAGTAACGGAAGCAGACGCATTACTCCATCTGGTAGATCTGTCCCATCCAGCTTGGGAAAGTCAGATCGCCTCGGTATTAAAAATCCTCTCGGAGATGCCGATTCAAACCGGTCCGATGTTAATGGTGTTTAATAAGTTGGATCAGGTAAAAAGCGATGATTTAGAAATAGCGAAGGAAAAATATCCCCAAGCTGTTTTTATCTCGGCTATTCGTCGGCTAGGATTGGAAACTTTAAAACAAAAGTTAATCGATTTAACCGCTTAATTAGGGTTTGCAGCAAAAACTTTTTCAGCAGACTCTACTGAGGAACTTTCTTAAACAAGTTGGGGAAGTGGTTCTACAAAAATTAACTTTATTTATGTTTAAAATGCTATCATGAAGCTTGCATCGTAGATTTCAGTAGGTATTGAGAAAACCATGACTATTTCTGGCAATAAAATTACAGAAAGCATTATTAACAAGCTACAGGAAATTCCTCTAGATAAACAAAAACAAATCTTAGAATATTTAGAAGCTCTCACGGAGAAAAAGGAGCCGTCATCTTCCCCCAAAAAACGAGTCTTTGGGTTGCATCAGAGAAAAATTTGGATCAGTGATGATTTCAATCAACCCTTACCCGATAACTTCTGGAATTTTGACTCATGAATATTCTCTTAGATAGTCATACTTTAATCTGGTCTTCCCAGAATTCTCCTCAGCTTTCCTCATCAGCAATTAAGATACTAGAAGATAGAAATAATCTTCTTTTCTTGAGTTTGGTCAGCGTCTGGGAAATACAGATCAAGGTACAGTTAGGCAAATTAAATTTAGATATTTCTCTCTCGGAAATAGTTAAGGATCAAACTAAAATTAATGATGTGCAGATTTTACCCATGAAATTATCTCATATTTGGAGATTAGACACCTTACCTTATTATCACAAAGAGCCCTTTGATGGTTGATTAATTTCTCAAGCAATTACAGAAAACCTAATTATCCTAGAGATTAATTCTGTTTTCGATTCTTATCCCGTACAAAAAATATGGTAAAAATGTCGTTTCTTTTCTTTTTGTTACTGGTTCAAAATTTCTAAACACTCAAGTATAAAACTATTGATTGAGATTAATAATTATGCTAAAAATTACCCCTATCTGGTTAAAATTTTCTCTACTAATGCTAATAGAAGATAGTGATCAAATCCCCGAATTAAAGGAAAAAGGAGATGGAGTTTTATCCTTGGTAATAAAATTACCAACAGCCGGTTTAAAGGCAGTACAGCTTATTAACAATTCTGATTAATCTTCTATTAGTAGAACTTCGGTTGACGGAATTGATAAACATCAGTGATCGCCTGTACCCAACCATTAGCAACAGATTCTAATAATCGATCGCCTTTTTCTTTACTTGCATTAGTAGCATCTCCCATCACTCCACTTTTAGTTAATTCCTTAGTTAACCAAGCAAAGGGTAATTTTCCTTCCATAGTTAATAAACTATTTTCTGGCAAACCTTGGGGATATTCTCGGACAGCCCGCTCAATTTTGACCTGTTCTGGCAATAATGATAACATCATGCTAGTTTCCACATCTCCTGCATGAATACCGTATTCTAATTCATATTCCGAGAATAATTCAGCCGCATTGTGGGGAACTCGCCAAGTGAAAAAAGGAAATACTAAAAAATCGGGATATTGTTGATGAATATCCCTAGCGGCAATTTCCATAACTTGCGGTTGTCCGCCGTGGGAGTTCATTAATACTAACTTGCGAAAACCCGAACGATAGAGACTTTCCGCTATCTCTTGAATGAGAGTTAATAAGGTGGCTGCCGAGAGGGTAATCGTGCCGGGGAAAGACCAATGTTCGTTAGATTTTCCGTAGTAGAGACAGGGTAAAGCGAAAGCGGGAACATTTGTATTTAATTTCTCGAAAGCTTTGCCTAAAACCCCTAAACTAATGGCAGCATCGACGGCAATAGGGAGATGGGGTCCGTGTTGTTCGATCGCACCGATAGGTTGAATAATTACCACATTTTCCTTATCTGGCATTGAATCTATATCAGTCCAAGTAAGATAGGGAAAATAACGATGAGGGGGAATAAAACCGTGCATCATAATTTTATTAGGGATTAGGGTTAGGGGAAAAATTACTGTTTATTTGCTAATTTTATCACTAATTCTTGGCAAGGTTGCCAATCGTCTTTATCGGTCATGACTGGTCAAACCGAATCCCTATAGCAACAAAACCGGTTTCATGAATTATAATCTGCAATATCGTCGGGGAAAAACACCAGGGGTGACTTGTTTTTTTACCCTTGTTACTGATCATCTTTAAGCCTTTTCTTTTTAAGATCAGCGACCGGACTTAGACTTACAGCTTCAATCAATGTGCATGGTGCGTTCCCAAAAATCGATCGGTGGAGCAGCAAGACCCCCATGAGGGAACACACTCCACGGCGATGGCGTACTGCTACGCAGTGCCTTCGGCATCGCACTACAATTGGTCAAGCAGCATATCGTACTCTGCATGGGAACCAACCCAGAACCAAATCACCGTATCATCCTCTAATTGACCGACAGCACGATAATCCCTATTGATGCGTGCAGAATAGATGGGCAGCTGTGGATGGACTTTCTTGAATCGCAAGCTGGGATAGCTTGGGTCTTCTTTGAATTGCCGATACGCTTTACGAGTCTGATCTTGAATCGGTTTTGGAAGATCAGCAAACATCTCCCGAAAACCAGCAGTGGTCCAAGACTTCACAACGTTTCTGGGTCTAATTCTTGAGTCTTGCCCGATCGATGTTCTGCCATTGCTTCGGCTGCTAGTTTAGCCAGCAAGTTTGGTGAGCGGGTAAAGGAGTCATGCCATCGCTTTTCTTCTTCGAGTTCTGCCAAAATTATGGTTGCGATTGCGTCCTGTTGATCGGTTGACAAGGTTTTTAATTGGGCGATCGCCTGCTCAAGTCGTTCAGTCATAGACAACATCTAACGTATAGGGCTTAATATATTCTAGCTTTCACATTCCTACAGCGATGGCGTACTGTTACCCAGTGCCTTCAGCATCGCACCTAAACTCATAGCTTCAATCCCTGGGCATGGTGCGTTCCCCAAAATCGATCGGTGGAGCAGTAGGAGCCAGATTAGGGAACGCACCCTAGGGCGATAGCGTACTGCTACGCAGTGCCTTCGGCATCGCACTACCTTTTTATGTAAAGTCCCAAATCACCAAGGCTATCCCCGTCAGAGTAGCACTGCATTTTATTCATCTCAGTTAGCACACAAGTCTCTTTTAATAGACTAAAAACCCTAATTGAACCATTGGAAAGGACTTGATAATCCCATTTATAGGATGCCCCAACCAAACCAGTTTTCAGATCTTGGTAATCATGAAGTCTACCATCTTTTTGAAAGACCCTATATTTAGAAATGTATTCATTGCTAAGTCCCACATTCTACCATCTTCCTATATAATTTTGCTTGGCTGCAACAGGAGTGCTGTGAATATTCCACCCAAATGTAGAAACTATGGCGGTGGTGGTCATCAGTAATTTATGCAGTTTTTTCATGGTAATGTCCTGAATAAATAGTTAAAGGCTAAACTGGACAATTTTGGGTAGCGATCGCTCATATTATACTACGTTTACATGATTACGAGCTATCTAACACACGGTCGGGTGCAATGATTTGTTAGACCTCAAATTCGATTACAGTAGCAATGGCGGCTACAATTTCCAGCATTGTAATTTCAGAAACGCTTCCTAATTTACGAATAAACCTTTGTAAATCCACCCCCCTTAGTTGAAGAGTATCAATTGCAGAAGCTTTATTCAATCCATTGATACTGTTAGGTTCAATTTTAACGTGCCAGAAATTTGCTGAAAAATATGTTTTCCAGTCTGTAATAGGAGTAATAAGCTTGATAGGAAGCTTTCCTACTGAATCGGAACTGATGACGACGGCAGGACGCACTTTTTTGATTTCTGCACCAACAGTAGGATCGAAGTTGACTAACCAAATTTCTCCACGTTTTGGCAGCTCAGGGTTAATACTCAATGATGTCACCTGCCATTAACTCCTGCCATTCAGAATCTTGTTGATAGTGAGAGAGCATTATATCGGCTTGACTTTTGAGAATATTCCTCCGTTCAGTCATTGGTAACTTCAGAAAAGCAAGACGCTGTTTTAAGGATGGAGAGATATATTCGCTGGTAGAAGAATCAGAACTAACTTCTTCAACCAAAATAACTACCTCAACAGTTTGTCCTACAGTCAGATCTGGAGATTCAATTTCAATTCTATTTCCCGGTAGGACTTTTGCTGTCGTGTACAAAGTTGATTTAACCATTTTAAGCCTTCTCTTTAAGTATTGTTGTTAATATAGCTTATTAAGATCGGCATACTGCTACGCAGTGCCTTCGGCATCGCACTGAAAACGGAGATTTTGAAGAGATCGCACTTGAGCAATGGTTTCAAAATCACGGTCGTTGTGAATTAGAAGCAGATCATTTTCTAGTGCCGCTTGAGCAATACAGCAATCAATTGGGCTGCGAACAGTCAATCCTTGACGACGCAGATCATAGTAAATACGTGCAGCTGCTGGCCAGGAAGAAGGTGTGAGTTCAACATAATCCTGCACTTCGAGATAAGTAGAGAGGATTGTCCACTCTTGCTCGTTTAAGCTCCCTTGAAGCAGTTCCAGCTGAGTAAAGCGGGTGAGTAAAACCTCACGATTTGCAATTAACGTTTCCAGTTGCTGGCGAACTTGATCACCACGACTGCGGAAGACGCTGATTCACACAGATGTGTCAATCAGCAACATGACCGGTTTCCCGTAGGGCTTTATAATCAAAATCTGGGGCAAATTGAATTTGTCCGGCAAGGTCGAGAAGGTTTTTCTTACGGCGGGATCTTACGAATTCTTGTAGAGCAAGATTCATTAGTTCCTCTTGGGTGGTGAGGTTGGTCAGTTGAAAGGCTTCCTTGAGAAGGGATTCATCAAGGTTGAGGGTAATTTGCATAGGATGGATATTAGATTGAAGTATGGGTGATTATTCTCTTTACATTTTAATCCGATAGATGACTAACCCACCTCTGGGCATATCTTTGTTAGTTGGCCCTCAAGCCTTAAGCTACATACGGCAATGGCGTAGTGCCTTCGGCATCGTACTTAAACTCACATTTTCAATCAATGTGCATGGTGCGTTCCCAAAAATCGATCGGTGGAGCAGTAAGACTGACATTAGAGAACGCACCCTACCAGATCGGCGATCGCTACTTCAACGCTTCGATCGTAACTAAACCACCCTCAATTGCCTGAATTCGCAAATCGTATCCTCTTAAGAGCTGCATCCCAATCAACGGAACCGTCTCTGATTCGTTGATGTAAATCTCACGGTATTGCCCGTCCCAGATCACAAGCCCGATGTAAACTTCAAACGTGCAGAAAGTCCCATCGCCTAATGTCGCAAGATCTCGACCCTCCCAAATAAACCCTAACCTAGCAATTATGTCAGACGGCAAGGTGAGAAAACCTGAAAATCCTGTATCAATTACAGCATCTACTATCTGCGTTGTTTCATGGTTTCTGACTGCGATCGCCAACGTCGCCTCACACCCTTGATTTACACGACCTTGCATCATGGCTTTGTTCTCAGGCTCCTTGCGCCAAAGTGATCGACGGCTGAATGCCCAATGCGAACAAACCATGTCTGAGTATCAGGCACTCGTGCAGAAAGTTGCTTCGCTGCGCTTACCAAATCATCCGCTACTTCAAAAGCCCCTGTTTCAATGTCAATTGCCACAATTCTCCCCTGATTACCCTCCTCGACTTGGGGACGTACCTGAGATTGATAAATCTCATTACCACGTCGAGCAAATTCTTCTTTACTGTAGCGGGGTTGTCGAACTGTCATTGAAGCGACCCTGGGGCGACTTTTGCCCCTCTATTTTAATCAAACATGGGGAATCTTCCCTAACATTCCTCAACTGGTTCCACCAGAGCGGCATCGTACTTAAACTCACAACTTCAATCAATGTGCATGGTGCGTTCCCAAAAATCGATCGGTGGAGCGGTAGAAGTTAGATTAGGGAATGCACCCTACAAGAACGGCGATCGCACTTGATTTAAGGTTGGTTCTGTCTCAAGTGTCAAAGTAGTCATGCCATGTATCGAGTAATGTTGTTTGATGTTCTATCACCAGCCTATCAATTTGATTCAACTCATGTTCTTTAAAGCCTATGTTAAAATTATAGTGGTTGGGCTTATCAACTCCGCCTATGGATGAAAGCTTTGAATGGGATGAAGATAAAAATCGTTTAAACCAACAGAAACACGATGTTTCCTTTGAATTAGCCCAATACGCATTTTTTGACCCCAAAAGAGTTATCGTACAAGATCTGGCTCACAGTCAAGAAGAAAATCGATTTTACTGTATGGGGCAAGTCGATGAAGGAATTATCACGGTACGCTTTACTTACCGGGAAGGAAAAGTTAGAATTTTTGGAGCTGGTTATTGGCGAAAAGGACGTAAACTATATGAACAGCAAAATAACTTATACTGATGAACCAATGGAACTGGGACAAGTCGTTAAAGATTTTTTACCGCCTCCAGACCAGTTAGTTCCTAAAGGTAAAACCAAAACTACTCAAGTAACATTAGAATCAACAGAAGAAAGTGTAACCTTCTTTAAATCTCAAGCAGCTCGAAAGCAAATTACTTAGGAAAAAATAATCGAATTACTGGTGGAACAATATGCTCATGAATGTATATCTGATGGTTAAACGCTTCATAAGAGTATTGTCTAACCGACATTATAGCTAACTTGAAAAAGGTACGTTACACGCGCGTTTTCGCACCCTACAAGATCGGCATCGCACTTAAACTCACAGCTTCAATAAATGTGCATGGTGCGTTCCCCAAAATCGATCGGTGGAGCAGTAGGATCCAGATTAGGGGACGCACCCTACGGCAACTAAAAATGGTTAAAAAGTTGTTTTTCAGCTTGTAAGGGATCTTTTATATTTAATTGATGTCTTGCCTTTTCTATAAGTTCTTGGGTTTTGTATGCACCGAAAATCATATTTGCCAATAATGCTAAACTGAACCACCACCAGGTTGGAAATATAGTATTCATTATAGACAAGATTAGTACACTAATTGCTTGATTGCGAGGTTCATCACCTTCTAATTTAGTTTTTGTAACACTAATTATACCTCCAATGAAGGGAATCAAAAGCCAAAATAGCCAGTGCGCCCATATTCTAGCTTTCGCAGCATAGAGCAGCTTTATTCTAGCATCCTCTTGAGAGGCCGGTGCTGGGGAATAAGGACTTGTTGTTTCAACTCTTTCTTTTTGAACATTTCTATAAGTAGTCGGAAACGGGGGAGGTAATTCGCGTGGAATGGGTGGAGGTGCATCCTCTGGTAGAATATCGTTTAATTCAGTTTGGCTCAGGGGTTGCCATTCTTTCATACCTTTTTTCCAAACTAAAGTATTTTCATTAATATCACCTTGATTGGCTAAAGATTCCATCTCTTCAAGACTGAAACTGCCTCTTTTTTGATTGTCTTCTATAAAGTACCACATAACTTTTGAACCTATCTACTAATAGTCTGTTTGGATGATAAAAAAAACAAAATTATTCACTGCATTTTAAAAATGATATTGGGCTTTGTTCTCCTAATAACAGTAAACTTATCGCCATTAATTGCGAAACCTTAATGGATATAGCCTCGTTAAGTTACTCCTGAATTTCTGTCTAACTACATATTATAGGTCAACTCTCTGTATAACACTCTTCAGAGTAACGATATGGGTCAACTTTCTGCATATCACTCCATTTAGGCGCAATCGCAAGAAGTTCTTCGTCTATCACGCCCAAAAGCGTGTTAACCAGATGAGCTTACTGCAAACAATCTCCTTTTAAGGAGACTTATCACAGAAGCCTTCTAGGGTTCTAGCAAAGATTCTTAGATATGGCTGCACTTTGTCACAAAATTTCACTATTATTTTGACACTCTTAATGGTTAGAAGGGAAACATTGATCGCCAAGTCTGGTCAATTTTTTTCCAACGCATTTCAGGACATGACCTGCATAAGTAGCTAGACATAATAGACCTCTTGTAAAAATCAAAAATTGTTGTTAGGGTGAGGAGTCAGTAGCCAGTGGTCAGTAGTCAGGAGAATTAAGAATGAATAATAATTAACTAAATGGTCTATTTACAGATTTTATGTCATTTAATCCTTATTATTGTCGTTTTTAAACCCTCAAAAATTAATTATACAAGAGGTTTAATTAATTACACATATTTAACTACCTCTTGCCTATTTTAACCAAGAAATTAACTTTGCACCACTACTTATTACTTAATTACTGTTTATTTTGTAATTTTATCACTAATTCTTGGAAAGGTTGCCAATCATCTTTATAGGTAATGGCTTCCCAAACCGATTCGATTAGCGGTCTAAGTAAAGCAGTTTTAGGATTATAATGCGTTAAGGTGTCCCCAATTTGAACCAAAGAATCTGAGGGTAATTGATTTAAGACCAAACTATATAACTCTCGCCAACGTTGCCAATCAGCTTTCGGTAAATCCATATTTTCAATAATTAGAGAACTATTTTCTCGCCAACCGTAATTAAATTGTTCACTTAATTGATAGAAAAAGTCGTGATAACCGAGGCCAGTTTCTTGGAGAATTTCCACGGTTTTGCTGACCAATAAAGCAGATTCGGGAGTAAAAATATCCTCAAAACCTAACTTTTTGAGCATCATTTTTTGATAATAAAAATTGTAATGCTGGTCATATTTAGCCAAAGCCATATCTAACTCTAACAAGGACACGACCATCGACAGGGGAGATTGCAGTAACTCTAGATTTAAGCGACAGATAAAAGGCTGATTGCCATAACTATAACGGCCGCCGTAGTCGAAATAGGCCGCCGTAAATTGGGGGTTATAGGAAGGAATAAAAGCGTAGGGACCATAATCGAAACTTTCCCCAGTAATTGACATATTATCGGTATTGAGAACCCCATGACAAAAACCTGCGGCCATCCATTGGGCTGCTAATTTAGCGGTTCTTTCGAGCAAAGCGGCGTAAAATTTTAAATAGCGATCGCTATCTTGGGGATTGACTTCGGGATAATAATAAATAATCACATGATCGAGGAGTCTTTTAATTAAATCGCTACGTTTAATATGAAATAAACGCTCAAAAGTCCCAAAACGAATATGAGAATTACTAACTCGAATCATCACCGAAGATCGCGTCGGGGAAGGTTCATCGCCGCGCCAGAGGGATTCCCCTGTTTCCACCAAACTCAAACAGCGAGAGGTATTCACCCCTAAACCGCGTAAAGCTTCCGCGGCTAAGACTTCTCTAACTCCACCCTTGAGAGTTAACCTACCGTCAGCATGACGGGAATAGGGGGTCCGTCCCGATCCTTTCGTACCAAAATCGTATAATTTGCCATCAATACCCCTAACTTGACCGTAGAGAAAACCGCGACCATCCCCCAAAAAAGGATTATACTCGCCAAATTGATAACCATGGTAACGCAGGGCCAAAAAGGGGGTCAGGGATTGAAATTTACCAAAAGCCTCGATAAAATGCTCATCTAAGGTTAATTCTGGCTGGATTCCCACCAAAGGTAATAAAGCATCATTGCGAAAACGAAGGATATGACTGGGAAAATCCGCAGCCGCAACTTGATCATAGTATTGGTCCCCCAAGTCCTGCATGGCGCTTTCGTAGGGGAGACTGAGAAAGGGATTGGTGAGATGGTCTTGGTCTGTCATAGTGGTGGTGTCGATCGAGCTTTGAGGCGATAAAGTGATAAAGATAGCCAAAAAATTTTCCTAGTGAGACTATCAAACAGCGATGCCCGATTCTATTATGTATCAAGGGGACTATTTTCTTGTCCTTGAGGCCGATCAACCTGAACAATTCCAGACTCCCGACCAGTTGCGGGATAAGTTAAAAGATTTAATCACCGCAAAACCGGAGATTTGTCCCCGACAATTGGCGAAATTCTCTAGTTTTGAGGAAAAAGCTCTCTATCTGCGCGATAATTACTGTGAGTTAGACCTGGGTGAGGAGGGTTATTTACAATGGTATCTAGTGCGTTTGGAAAAATAAGTAAACCCGCTTTTTAACTTTTTACTTTCTAACTTGATCATTATGGGAGAAATAGAAGATTTACTGGCACAAATGAAGGCAGAATACCAGAAACGGGATCAGGAAAAACCGATGCCGTCCCCTTCTTCTCGCCAAGAAAAAGATCGTTACCCAGACGAATTTAAGGTTAATTATGCTGGCGATTCTGCTACCGATGCGCTTTTAAAAGCTTTAGCCTTAGAAAACCAAGAAAGGCAACAACAGGAGGCAGCGGAAAAAGAAAAAGCAGCGGCATTAAAAAAGCAGCGTAAGCGAGAAGCTTTAACTAGAAAGGCGAAGCAATGGTTAGATAAGTTAGATGCCAAATCGGAGGAAGGACGCTGGTTTGAGGAGTTTTCCTATAGCTACGATTCTCCTTTAGAAGCGGCGATCACCTATCTAGAAGCTTTGGGAGAAGTGGATATTTCTAAATGATCAGGTCTAATTTAAAGTTGTGGGTAAATTGGCCGCATCAAAAACTTGATTATGCCACCAAATATTATCACCGGCTATAATATTTGTGCCGTAACGAGGGACGATGCCATAAACAGTGCCGGGGTCATAATCCAAAGCTTGACTGATGAGATTGTAGAGACGTTGTAGATCAAAACCCCGGGGGTCACAATGGGGATATTTTCCTTGATTAATCAGAAAACTATCCACGGCAAAATGGCTGACAATTTGCGGTAATTGTCCCGTTTGTAACCCACA
>NZ_CAIP01000418.1 GCF_000297435.1 Microcystis sp. T1-4
ATAAAGAAGAGCAAAGGGCAGGTCTAACTCTGCCCTGTATTATCGGAAAAAGTCCCTTCTTTTCGTCTTTTTTTGATAACTTATTTTCTGTTTGTGGCCAGGAATAGATTTGTGGTTTTAGGACTGACAGCCTTAGTTAACTAAAACGCAGAGATTAGACACTAAGCCCAGAAATTTCGGCTTATACCAGTGGAGAGTAACTTTTAAACCATTAATTCGGGCAGCTTGTTCAATAATACGGGCAAATTCATCTTCCGCAAGCAAGCGCAGATTTTTTTCCCTAGCCCAAAACTTCATCCCAATTAAGTTTAAGACAGCGCGATGCCAACTTCTCGGCAGCCAGTGCAAGAGGGGCAAGCGCGTATGAAATTCTAGCCAGTGGTAGCGATTAGGAGTGGTGATAAATAAGCGGGGACATAATCGCAGCAGGCTG
Source organism: Microcystis sp. T1-4 (assembly GCF_000297435.1). Classification (GTDB taxonomy): domain Bacteria; phylum Cyanobacteriota; class Cyanobacteriia; order Cyanobacteriales; family Microcystaceae; genus Microcystis. The sequence continues at coordinate 434 of NZ_CAIP01000418.1, forward strand.
CTGACGTATTCAATCTGCGATTGTTCATTGCCGACGTGTTCGATAACCGCAGATGAGATGATATAGTCAATTCCCTCTACTTGGGAAGGTGTGGGAGGCCAATCAAGGACAACTAATCCGGGAAAAACTGCCGCTAAATGGCTAATTTCTTCGGGAGAGCAGGCATAAACCCTAGCATCGTCTTCCAACAACCAGCGAATCAAGCAATTACTCGCTTGTCTGGTGGTTTCCGGTGTAGAACCATGGTCTAAAAATTTTTTTCCCCTCACACCATCCACTGCATTCTCTAAAAAATCATACATTTTGCGGCGCATTTGCAGGGTGGTCTTGCCGTGAAGTTTTGCCAGAGGGCGGTTTTTGCCAAAATAATCGATGCCTAATTTTTCTACCATGAATCTATTCCTTAATTTTTTCTGAAAGACTTGACAACTGTTCAATATACACTTATATACTAACTAGGGACAAAAAGTTCGTGCGGTTGAGGAAAAAATTTTCTTAACCTTGCTCGCCTATAGCCATTGACTAAATATGGTTATGGTTAACCCCGACGAGGCTATCTCTGAAAAAACCAATCATAATCAGAGGTTCAACCAATAACAATCCACCTGGAAATAATGGAAAGCAGTGTAAAATTGGAGAGTCAATTATCGTCAAGTTCAGCAAGAAAGGAGAACAATGCCGCTTTTTCTATTGTCATTCCCGTCTATAATGAGGAAAAGGGTATTACTCCGACTTTAGAACTTCTCCAAGAACAACTAAAACTCTCTAATTGTACCTATGAGATTGTGGTGGTTAATGATGGTTCTAAGGATCGAACGGGTGAAATCCTGCGAGAACTTCAGGAATTGATGACATTTAGGGTAATCGAACATCCCAGAAATCGTGGCTATGGTGCGGCACTGAAAACGGGAATTAGACAGGCTAAATATGGGGCAATCGTGATTACGGATGGGGATGGAACCTATCCTAACGAAAGAATTCCCCAATTAGTTGCCCTGCTAGAGAATGCCGATATGGTGGTCGGGGCGCGCACTGGTGCGAATGTCAGTTATCCAACAATTCGCAAAATTCCTAAGTGGTTTCTTGTCCGTTTTGCCGAATGGATTAGCAATAGTCGCATTCCGGATCTTAATAGTGGCTTACGGGTTTTTCGTAAGAGCGTGGTCGAAAGATTTTTTAATATCTTACCCGATACTTTTAGTTTTACCACTACGATTACCCTCGCCATGTTGACTAATGGTTATTTAGTCCATTATGAACCGATTGACTATTTTGCTCGCCAGGGCAACAGTAAAATTAAGCCTATCCGGGATACTTTGCGCTTTGTCCAGTTAATCCTCCGGGTGGGAATGTATTTTGCCCCTCTCCGGGTTTTTCTTCCCATTGCTGGGTTTTTCTTTCTTGGGTTTTTATTTACCCTAATTCAAGATATTTTTGTTCATGAAGATCTCACAGAAAGAACTCTCCTGCTATTAATAGCTGCAACCCAAACAGGAATGTTTGCTCTTTTAGCAGACATGATTGATAAACGAACTTGATAAGAAATATCGGTATAATCAGCATTTTTTGTGACAATTTGGAGAGGTATTAAATGAACTATTGGTTAAGTATAAAAACTATGATAAGTAAAGGTATAGTAGAGATTAAGTGTCAAGTCGTGTCGAAAATTTTCCCAATTATTTTGACTTTAATTTGTTTAATTAAACTATTCTTAACCAGAACCAGTGAAATAGTGGCCTATCCCAGTGATCCCCAGAATTATCTAAGTCGTGCGGAAAGAGCGGTTTGGTTTTCCGATGGAATTGGCATCTTAAATTTAGGCCATCCCCCAGGTTATTCCTTATTTGTTTGGCTAGTTAGTTTTACGGGGATACCCCTGCGAATATTCCACGAACTATTTTACATTTTTTCAGTGTTTTTATTGATTTATTCTATTCGCTCACTAAAAGTACCGAAAATTGTCTGTGTTTTAGTTTTTTCTTTGCTAATTTTCTATCCTCTGACTTTCAGATTTTTTAATGATGCGAGAAGCGAAGCAATAACGGTTTCATTGTTTAATATATTGATTGCGTTGATCTTATTTTTGTTGTTTAAGAAAAAAATATCAGAAAAAATCATTTATTCCTGTTTAGCTGGATTAACCCTCGGATTTATCGGCATTACTCGACCAGAAAAAGGAATTGAATACATCTATATGTTAAGTTTAATTCCAATTATCTTTTTAACCAAGCCTCAGTGGAAATTAAGAGAAAAAATCCAACAGTCTTGTTTTTTAGTATTTTTACCTCTCTTAATCTTCATTATAGTAAATTTTGCCATAGTCTCACTTAACTCAATTTTCCTTGGTGTGCCGGGGGTAAGTTTGTGGAATGCACCTAGTTTTAAGGGTATGTACACAGGATTAATGAAAATAGATGCTGGTACTCCAGTCAGACAGGTTCCTATTAATCCAGCACAGTTAGAAGCAGCTTATCAAGTTAGTCCCACCTTTAAAACCCTAGAACCTTTCCTTCCCAAAGAAGAAATTCGCGGTAAATTTACAGTTTGGCTGTTAGCAGATGCTGTGCGTGATAGTATCAACCCTGTTAACCCTAGGTCGGTAACTACTCGGCAAGTTTATCAAAAATTTACCGAAATTAATGAAGAGTTAAAAACTGCTTTTCGTAATCGTCTTTTACCAACAAAAGCTTTTGGCTTTAGCTATATAGATCCTAATTTTGGGATTTGGTTGCCTCACCTTAAAGACTCTTCCGTAAAAGTTCTCACTAAATTTCTCTATCCTCCCTTTTCAGAAGTAGAAAAAATTTTTGTTGTGGACAACCCGAAGGCAAGTATTACCCTCTTTGATAAGGTAGCTAATCGTCGTGCAGCTTGGACGGGAAAGGAGCGGCCAAGTAGAATAAGATTACTGTTAGTTAAATTGATAACTAGAGCTATTTATATCATCAATACTGTAGGGATGGTTTCTATAGCATTTTTACTGATCTACTATTTTCCTAGTAAGCCTAAATCGCCCTTGTTATCTAATTATGTATTTATTATCCTGTTTATTATTGTGATTAATTTTCTTCGCTTGCTTTTATATTCTTTGGTAGATGCGAGCTTACTGTTGGTGCATATGCGCTATTCTTTCCCGGGTATGCCTTTATTTTCCGCCTTTTCCCTACTAAACATTTTTGTTGTTGTTAATTTATTCTGGAAAAGGATGGAGAAAAACAAATTAATTTCTGCAAAGTAGTTTAATTTATCAAATAAATGGATATGAACCATGAAAAGTAAGGTAATAAAAATAATTAGAAATCCTTCTCTGATCTATTGAGTTTACGCAGTTTCTGTATTTTTATACTTTCAATTTAAAGATCGTTTCAACCTACACACGGGAAATGATTCACTTAGTTATGTCAATTTTAGTTTTAATTCTCTGAGCGATATAGTTTCTCAAGAAAGAACCTTTTTTTATCCACTATTTCTCAATTTAGTTAAAGTAATCTCACCAGATTTTCATCTTCTACCAGCTGCTCAGTTTGTTGTGTATGCCTTAGCGGTATTTGTTTTTTTTAGAGGTCTAAGGATAGCAAACTTTTCCAAAATTCAAGCACTTGTCACTGCTTTGCCTCTGCTACATACCCAAATTCTTTGGAGATTTGTTCCGGCGCAATTGCCAGAGATTTTATAGGTATCTATGGCTATCCTAACCATAGCTTTTATCTTCATGTTTGTTAAACAAACCTATAACTATTTTCTTCTAACTGCTCTGTCGTTGAGCTTATTCCTAACCTATCAAACTCGACCTTCCTTTTTGTTTCTCATCCCTCTAGTACCTCTGCTTACTTTTGTTCTAGTATTCTTTTTTAATTATCACCATAGAGTAAGAAATAACGGTTCTTCGTTACTTGGTATGGTTCGATTCGGTCGCATAAATCGACTAAATTCTTATCTGGCAAGGGACTTAATTGATTAGTTCGCTCTAGAGCAAAAACAATTGACAAAAATCGCCAAGTGCCTTTCTATATCCCCTAAACTGCCTAAGTCTTCGGGAGCGGCCTCTTGATAGAGAATTTCGGCGATTCATCGGGCGTATTCTTGGAGTTTTTTCTGGTTTTCTGGGTTCATTGACCGTTTACTCCTTTGATATATCCCTATTTTACTCGATTCTTCTACCGGTCTCCAGCGCACTCTTCTGCAAAACTGACTTGCTCCCAGTCCACTCGCCTCAGTTTTCCAACAATTCCTATTTTTTCATAATTAGGGGTCTCAAGACCCCCCTAGCGACCACCGAGAAAATCTTCACCAGCTAAGTAGCTGGTTATAATTAAATTAAAAATGGATTTTAGGTTCGATCCCTCCTGTCCCCCTTGATAAGGTAGGGTTGATTCATGAATCAACCCTACCCTTGATAACGGGGGTGTCTGATAATTTTTAACGCCTACCTACTTAAGTATTTTTACTCAAGTCTCTGGAGGGGGACAGCTTATGTGACAGTTGAGGGTGCGGAATGTGGGCTAGATGCTATGATATCTGTTGAAGTAAAAGCCAATCAAATAAATGACTGAAATAGCTATTACAGGGTTTCTCAGATTGTGCTTCACCTTGACGATAAAGGCTGTAGAAGGAGTGCCAGATTACAGGCGAAACAGTTAGGATTGTCCTTATTTATAGTGGATATTACTTGTCAAAATCGCACTTTGTTTTAGAGAATCTTAACCTTTGATCCCAATCTAAAAAACATCATGCTAATTTCTTTTCTCCC
>NZ_CAIP01000417.1 GCF_000297435.1 Microcystis sp. T1-4
AGATAACTTTTATTGATGAATATCGATCGCACTATGCAAGAGGCAATAGGGATTTAGGGTGATAGGCAAATTTCCCCCATTCCCCCATCTCCCCACTTCCCCACTTCCCCACTTCCCCACTTCCCCACTTCCCCACTTCCCACACTCCCTACTCCTGTCTCCTGTCTTCTAAATTCTGCTGTATTGTTTCCCCTCATGAATATCGATCGCACTATCCAACTAGCTCATCAATTAGCGGACGCTTCTGGAGAGATTATCCGGCGCTATTTTCGGCAGCCCCATCTAGAAACCGAGACCAAACTCGAGCAAGTTTCCTCAATAGTAACAATCGCCGATCAAGAAGCTGAGGAGGCGATGGTGGCGATTATTCGGCGAGAATTGCCTGAAGATGGGGTTATTCGAGAAGAAGGAGCCAATATTCCCTCCCAAAGTGGTCGTTATTGGGTATTGGATCCGATCGATGGCACATCCTCTTTTGTCAAAGGATTGCCTATTTTTGGGACTTTAATCGGCCTAGTGGCAGAAAATCAACCGATTTTAGGAATTGTCGATCAACCGATTTTAGGCGATCGCTGGTTAGGAGTGAAGGGAAAAGCGAGTCTTTATAATAACCAGATGATTGTTAATCCCTACCGTCAAGATCGAGAACTTGTCTTAAAAAATGCCTGTTTAGCCTCCACCACTCCCTTAATGTTTATCACAGAACGACAACAGGCGATCGCTCGTCAGCTGCAAAGCGTCTGTAAACGTACCGCTTTTGGGGGTGATTGTTATAACTATATGATGTTAGCCACTGGCTGCACTGCCATGCCGATGGTCATCCTAGAATCAGACCTGAAATACTACGATTTTTGTGCTTTAATCCCGATTATTGAAGGTGCGGGCGGAATAATTAGCGATTGGTCAGGTAATCCCCTAAAAGCTGATTCTAGCGAAGTTTTAGCCGTCTCTAATTCCGGTTTATGGCGGCAGGTTTTAGAACAAATCAGTAGAGTGGGTTAGTGCGAATGCCAAGATAATTAGTCAACAGCTAACCCACCCCCGCGGCAATTAAACGGTGGCTAATTGAGGTTGGGGACGTTTGCTGTGACGGATACCTTCGATCGCCGCCGCGTAATCGGGGGCATTAAATACCGCCGAACCTGCTACAATCGCATTAGCGCCCGCTTCGAGAACTTGCCAAGTATTAGCCGGTTTTAAGCCGCCATCCACTTCAATCCAGGGATCCAAGCCCTTTTCATCGCACATTTGGCGTAATTGACGGATTTTGGGGACAACTTCCGGGATAAAACTCTGGCCACCAAAACCGGGGTTAACGCTCATAATTAGGACTAAATCGCACAAATGCAGCACGTATTCGATTAAATCTAGGGGAGTGGAGGGATTTAATACCACACCCGCTTGTTTACCGAGTTCGCGGATTTGGCAAAGAGTACGATGGAGGTGGGGAGAAGCATTATGTTCAGCGTGAACAGAAATAATGTCAGCACCCGCTTTCGCAAAGTCAGCCACATATTTTTCTGGTTCCACGATCATTAAATGCACATCTAAAGGTTTTTTCGTATAGGGACGAATAGCGGAGACAATCAGGGGTCCAATGGTGATATTCGGGACAAAACGACCATCCATCACATCAACGTGAATCCAATCGGCTCCTGCCTTATCCACAGCCTCGATATCGGCTCCTAATTTACTAAAATCCGCCGATAGGATCGAGGGAGAGACAACGATCGACTTCGAGCTTCCGTTTTGGGTCATGGCTAACTATAGAATTTCGTGTTTATATTTTCGTAACAATCTTATCAGCAATCAGTGATCAGTGATCACTAATCGGATTTGAGTTTTCAGTCGGGGTAATCCCAGAGCATTTTGTATAAATTGTAACAGACAAAAATTTTTAATTGTTGTACAGCAATAACCGCTACTGACAATCAAGCATTTCTACTCTAGAATAAAAGATATTGCAATCCCTGTTAGGGAATTTCTCAGAAACTTGAGGTATATTAAGTGGG
>NZ_CAIP01000416.1 GCF_000297435.1 Microcystis sp. T1-4
GTTGATTTAACTTCTGGTAGAAAAGGGGCTAAGTCTGGAAAAGGTTTCTCGCCGGTTATGGTTGGACAAAAATGGACTATTGAGCAACTGTCTCAATTGGCAACAGTCCATACTCGCTTTGGTTGGCAAACCTCTAATCTTAGAAAACATTTGCGACTAGAAAAGTCTAAAAATAAAGCAGAACAATCGCCCGAAAGTCATGCTAACGATGGCATTGCTAAGAGGGAGGGAGCATCTCACCTTTGTAACCCCTAAATCAGGTTTTATGTCAAGCTATTTTGAAAGCCTTGCTAGAAACCAGTTTTAGGGACAAGTATAATTACTCACTTGCATAAATGAGATACTCCCAAAGAGGGATATTTATGAAGTGGAATCTGACCTGCGGAATGTTGGATATAATCTAATTATGTACTAAAAACAGGAAATTCATGACAAATATTCACTCGATCATCGGTATATTCCCCTCCAATGAAGAAGCAGACATAGTTGTAAGGTGGTAAACGACGTAAATATGGTGGCTCTACCACAAGACATGGGTTCCGTCAAGGAGATTTAATTTCTTCTCCCAAAGGAATTGATTATGTTAGTGGAGATACCGAAAAACAGCTATCTGTAAGCGATGCCAATGGTCAACGATTGGGACAGATAACTGTTAGTAAGATTCAGTTAATTCGTCGTTCTAACGGTTTAATTGTTTCTCACTAACTTATGTAAAGCCGCCCTCCGTTATCGCTAAAGGGCGGGTTTCAGACCCAGTTTTTCGATGAAAGCCCTGTTACTCTACCCTGAGTTTCCCCAGTCTTTCTGGTCTTACGATCGCTTTATGGAAATCGCGGGACTGAAAGCCACCATTCCACCCCTCGGCATCATTACTGTCGCCGCCCTCCTCCCCCAAAACTGGGAGATTCGATTTTATGATCGCAACGTCAATCCTGAAACAGAAGCCGATTGGGAGTGGTGTGAGTTGGTTATCCTCTCTGCCATGTTGGTCCAGAAGCCAGATTTTCAAGCTCTGATTCAAAAAGCCGTGCAGTTAGGCAAAAAAGTCGCCGTTGGCGGTCCCTACCCCACCTCTGTCCCCCAGGATGCCCTGGATTCTGGAGCGGACTATCTCATTTTGGATGAGGGAGAGTTAACCGTTCCCCTGTTTTTGGAGGCGATCGCTCAAGGTCAAAGCCAGGGAATTTTCCGCTCTGGGGACAAACCAGACGTGACCCTCAGCCCCATCCCCCGCTTCGACCTGCTTCAGCGAGACGATTACTTAATGATGGCAGTGCAATTCTCTCGCGGCTGTCCTTTTAACTGCGAATTTTGCGACATTATTTCCCTCTACGGGCGCAAATCTCGTACTAAAGAGCCGAGTCAGATTTTAGCAGAATTGCAGACTCTCTACGACCTAGGCTGGCGCGGTTCGTTGTTCATCGTCGATGACAACTTTATTGGCAATCAGCGCAACGTCAAACGCTTTCTCAGAGACTTGATTCCCTGGATGAAGCAGCACGACTATCCCTTCACCTTTATTACTGAAGCCTCGGTCAATTTGGCAGAGGATGATGAATTGTTAAGCCTGATGGCTGAGGCGGGGTTTTATTCTGTCTTTCTGGGGATTGAAACTCCTGACCAAGATAGTCTGCAAGTGACGCGCAAACTGCAAAATACTCGCAATCCACTGGTGGAAGCCTGTCGTAAGATTAATGCAGCCGGTTTGCTAATCTATGCTGGATTTATCTTGGGGTTTGATGGAGAGCGCTCTGGTGCGGGGGAAAGGATTCAAGCCTTTGTGGAAGAAACCAGTATTCCTCAGCCCATGTTAGGCATCCTCCAGGCTCCGCCCAACACGGCGCTCTGGAATCGTCTCAAACGGGAACAGCGTTTAGTTGAGGGTGACAGCATCCATCCGACGGGAGATCAGAATAGCTTGATGAATTTTATCCCCACCCGCCCGATTGCCGAAATTGCCAGAGAGTATGTCGAAGGCTTCTGGACGCTGTACGAACCCAGCCACTATCTCCGACGCTGTTTCCAACAATGTCTCGGTCTGGGTTTGCAGTCAAAACACAAGCAAACCATGCAATTTCCCGTGGGGAAGGGGTTACGGCTGATTACCCAGTTAATCTGGCATCAGGGTATCCGCCGAGCGGACATTCGGGGACAGTTTTGGCGGCAATTATGGACGATTTTGCGGAAAAAGCCCCAAGTTCTCAATCTGTATTTAGGTCTGTGCGCGGCGGGAGAACATTTTTGGGAGTACCGGGCCTTAGCCAGAGAACGGATTACTCAACAACTAGGCTACGATCCCTTAGAAGTTTCTGGTCGTCCCAACCAGAACTCATTCTGACTCGATAGGGAGGATTGGATTGTATGGTCAAGAGATCGCTCCAGGCTTCCCCTTCGGGAATTAAACAGGCTAAACGAGCCTTTGCGCTCAAGGGGTGGACTCAGGAAAATCTAGCAGGGGAAGTGAACTTAAAGACCCGCCAGCCGATTTGGCGGTTTTTCACAGGGAAACCCGTTGATCGCCAGGTTTTCCTGGAAATTTGTTCGATTCTGGATTTGGATTGGCGGGAGATTGCCCTCGCTCCGCCCGCAGAATTTCCTGAACCAGGAGAACTGGCGAAAACTAATATTGATGCTCTGGTGCAAGAGGTGCGAGCGCAACGCCTGGACACCATCCAAAACCAGTGCGGCATCTTGCAGTTACTAGACATCAGCCATCCAGTCAACATTGATGACATCTATGTGGATGTCAATATTTTGGCGGAAATTGCCAGTCAACAGTGGGTGGAGATTGCCGATTGGCAAAACTTGGGTCCCGCTGAATTCGATCGCGTCGGCTTGGGAGAGGTTGAGCAGAAGCAAATACCCGGAATGCAGGCTGTTGAAACTTACTCAAAGCTCAGAGTTTTGGGGAGACCGGGGGTTGGCAAAACGACCTTTTTGCAACATCTGGCGATTCAGTGCAACCAAGGCGAGTTTGCGGCGAATCAAGTGCCGATTTTTATCTTATTGAGAGAATTTGCCGAGGAGTCCAGGCCCAGTGGTGAATTTAGCCTGTTCAACTACATCGGTCAGGCATTGCTCACCTCGGGAATTTCCAACCCGTCTGTGCTGGAAACCTTACTGCAAGCGGGCAGAGTCCTGCTGTTGCTCGATGGCATGGATGAAGTTCTCAACCAGGACATTACAGCAGTTCTGAGAGAAATTCGCCAATTCTCAGAAAAGTATCATCGCAATCGATTTGTAGTAACCTGTCGCACCGCTGCCCAAAAACTCCAGATTCGAGGTTTCACTGATGTAGAAATTGCCCCCTTTACCCAGGCACAAATCAGCACCTTCGCGCAAAAGTGGTTTGTGGCACTGGGCAAAACGACTGCTCAAGCGGGGCAGGAGCAGTCGGCTCAGTTTATGCAGAAGTTGGACTTGCCGGAAAACTGGCAATTTCGGCAACTGGTGGTGACACCTCTGTTTCTGCATCTCGCCTGCTGGGTGTTTCAGGGTCAAGGGAAATTTCCGAGCAAGCGGGCTGAGTTTTATAAACAAGGGCTGGATTTGCTGCTGGGTAAATGGGATGAAGCTCGAGGAGTCGAACGCGATCAGGTTTACCGGGGGTTTTTATTGCCCCAAAAATTGAGGCTGTTGAGCCAGCTTGCAGCAGTGACTTTTGAACAGGGGCAGTATTTTTTTGAGCAACGCACGATTGAGCAATACATTGGCGACTATTTGCGGAATTTGCCAGGTGCAACCCTAGAAGCAGAGGAACTCCAACTCGAAAGCGAAGCCATGCTGAAAGCGATCGAGGCACAGCATGGAATCCTCACAGAACGGGCGCGAGGCATTTTTTCATTTTCTTATCTGGCATTTCAAGAATACTTCACGGCTCGAAAAATAGTTGCCAGCCATAATTTGCAGGCATTAGAACAAGCACTGGGAGGGTTGGTGAGTCACATCACCGATTCCCACTGGCGCGAAGTCTTCTTGTTAACGGCTGCCATGTTGCGAAGTGCAGATGCGCTGGTGCAGTTGATGAAGCAACAAATTGATGCCTTAGTCGCGCAAGACTCCTATCTGCAAGAGTTTTTGAGTTGGGCCAGCCAAAAATCCCAGCAGCTCCCAGACGAACCCAAAGTGGCGACCGCACGCGCATTTTACCTTGCCCTTGCCCAAAGCCCACATACGGCAGATCGCTTTGCCTTAGCCAGCACGCTCGATCAGGGGATGTTGTTAGACGCGGCGTTGGAGAACTTGCTGGTAGAGTTTGCCATCGACCACAGTCAGGATTTTGCATACGTCAATGCTTGTAGCGAGGCACTCAACAACATTCTGGTGATGGTTCTGGATGCTGGATTTTATAAGTCTTTGCAACAATTGAGAGACCAACTGCCACCTCCGAGTCAAAACCTGGAACGGCTTCAGCACTGGTGGCAGAAAAACTATTCTGCCTGGGTGGAACAGTTGCGGGGTGCGATCGCCAATTATCGCAATATTCATCATCCCTGGCAGTTTACGACTGACCAACAGCAGATGCTCCAACGCTACTATGATGCCAATCAACTCCTGATCGATTGTTTGAATAGTAACTGCGAAATAACAGCCGCAATCCGGCAAGAAATTGAAGCCACGTTGCTGTTACCTCAAAAGGACTTGGAAGATCGGGAATGGCAAGGAGATTAAATTGATAGACCACTCATTTGGATTTTACGGGTTCGCTTTCTTTGGGATCATCCTGGCGCGATACTTTCTCGTGGCTGGGGGAACCTATTTGTTCTTCTATTCGCCCTTGAGTCAGTCCTTTGTCAATCACAACCTGCGGCATTGGTCTCCCTCTTGGCGATCGATTCAACAAGATATCACGCTCTCGGTTCTTTCGGCGGGGGTGTTTGCGCTGGCGGCGGCTTTCATCATGACAGGATACAGTTGGGGCATTACCCGCTTATACAGCCACCCTCAACAGTATGGGCTGTGTTATTTAGGGGTTAGTTATGGCGCTGTGTTGGTTCTCCAGGATGCCTATTTCTATCTCACCCATCGCTTGTTTCACCACCCGTCACTCTTTCGGTGGTTACACCAGGGACATCATCGCTCGCGCTATCCTACCCCGTGGACTTCGTTTGCCTTTGACCCACTAGATGCGATCGTTCAGTCTCTCTTCCTGGTCGGCATTGTCTTTGTCCTTCCCCTGCATTTCATCACGTTAATTGCGGCACTCACCACGATGACGATCTGGGCAGTGTTAAATCATCTTGGGATCGATCGCTTGCCCTCCTCATTTCCCCATCATTGGTTGGGTCGGTGGTTTATTGGTCCTGCCCATCATTCCATTCATCATCGCAAGTACACCGTACATTACGGTCTATATTTCACGTTCTGGGACAAACTCCTCGGAACTCAAGACCCCGATTATGAGCAGAAGTTTGATGAGCGTCTGACGGGTAAAGTCGATGGAGTTTAACTCGTGCATCGCCCGTTACATTTTGTCTCGTATTCAAGCAATTCATACAGACTCAATCAATTCATACATCAAATCAAACAACCATCTATCAGGGTAATAGCAGAAGCAGAATTGTTGACTCGACTCAGGTAAGCAGTTCTCAAATCCAACAAATTCAATAAGGAGACTTCATGAACTTCAACAAAATTATTTTAGTGACAGGTGCTATTGCTGTTAGTACCTTCGTTATAGCACCTGTTCAGGCAGCAACAATTCTTTCCCATTGGACATTTGACGAAACAGGGGGCACTATCGCTGCCGATAGTGTAGGGGGACAAAACGGTATTTTACAGGGGAACGCCACACTTGTGGGTGGAGGAATTTCTGGAAATGCAATTAGCTTGAGTCAAGCCACTAATGACCTTGTTAACATGGGAAACATCTATGGTTTCACCAATAGCAACTTTTCCATTTCAGCTTGGATTAACTCAACGGTACTTAACGATAACTTTGTCGTGGCAAGGCATACAGCAGGGATTGTGTCTGGATATATGGTATTTGTTAATGGTATCAACCTTGGGGAACGGCAATTGACGAAAGCAGGATTCTACGCACCTTTTCCTAACAGGCACGTATTGCATGGCAACACTACAGTAACAGATGGCGACTGGCATCAAATAGCTGTGGTGTACGAGCAAGGTGGAAATTCTTTATTATATGTAGATGGTATCTTGGATGCGATCACTGCCAGTGATCCAATTGGGGCAACCTCGGCTCCTTTCCTAGTTGGAGGAGTTGCTGTAGGCTCTCAACCAACAGGATTGTATACAGGGTTGATTGACGACGTACAAGTATATAGTGGAGCTTTATCGGCTTCGGATATTCAGTTTCTCTATCATAACCCTGGAGTAGCAATTGGAGAATCCTCATCCATCCCCGAACCCTCATCAATTCTAGGAATACTGAGTTTAGGAGTATTAGGAATAGGTGCAGCTTTAAAGCGCAAATCTTGAAGATAGTGCTAGAGGCATTTCCTATAAATGCCTCACCTTGCTTTTTTACAGAGATCATCTAAACAAATTCTAACGATAACTTTCCCTTCTGTGTCGAACTCGCATCACTTTCACAACTTGGTTTTTATCATCAATTTCGTAAATAATTCGATACTCTCCAACTCGAACACGGTAATCTTGTAGGGAGTTTTTCAACTTAAGACATCCAGATGGTCTAGGATTAGTGTTTAAGGCTCTAATGACCGGAATAATACGCTCAAATAAATCAGCAGGTAATTTTCTTAAATCCCGTTCCGCCTGTTTTTCTAGAAGAACTTCATACATCCGTTGAATAATCTTTGAGAAAGTCATCTAGAGAACGAAACTCAAGGGGTTTCTGGCGCATTTCGGCTAAAGCCTTTAAATCTTCAATCGCTTCAATTTGCTCTAACATCTCTTGATAAACCTCAATATCGAGAATAACCGACACTGGTTTCCCATCGCGTAAAACTATTTCAGGGTCTTTAGGCTGAGTTGTCATAATTTAGCTGTTTAGTTAGTATTTATTTCTATTGTAGATTTTAGCAAAGGCCAATTCAAGTTTGAAGTGCACCAGTACCTGACTGACTGAAGAATACCTCAGATGGAGTGCGATAGTCAAGGGCTTTTCGGGGTCGATGGTTGATTAAGTCTGTCACTCGGTCTACCTCAGCTTGTTTGACGATGAGAGAAATTTGTCCCTTTCGGGAAAAACTGCCGCATGAGACCGTTAGTATGCTCGTTGAGTCCTCGCTCCCAAGAATGGTAAGGATTAGCAAAGTAGCATTTAACTCCTAATTGATGTGAGGAGCTTCGTCTTGGTTTTCCTCTCTTGGTGGTACAAGTCAGGTTACCTTGATGAGCCTCCTCATTGGAAGACTACCCTAGTGGTGCACTTCATTTTTGAATCGGCGTTTGGTTGTTTTCGTCTTCCTAAGTCCAAAAATCGAATTTATCACGGCATTGAATCAAGGGGCGGCGCTATTTATTAATAAAAAAAGGTAGTTCTAGTACATCGCCCGTGACATTTTGTGTCGTATTCAAGCAATTCATACAGTTTTAATCAATTCACACATCAAATCAAACAACCATCTATCAGGGTAATAGCAGAAGCAGAATTGTTGACTCGACTCAGGTAAGCAGTTCTCAAATTCTACAAATTCAATAAGGAGACTTCATGAACTTCAACAAAATTATTTTAGTGACAGGTTTAGCGGTTAGTGGAATTGCTTTAAGTGGTGTTTTTGCTCCAGCTCATGCCGCTTTTTTTCAAAATACTTTCGGATTGAGCGACTCTCATTCAACAATTACATTTGGGTCACAGGACTATCCTGACGGCACCACTATCACCAATCAATACCAAAATCAAGGTGTTGTCTTTTCCCCAAATGTGTTTTATTTTTCTAACAATGGTGGTTCTATCGTACCACCCACCCCCCCTGTTTTTGTTGGTGCTGTCGTCACTAACTTTATACCCCATGATGGTACTGTTGCTCCGGTTGTCATATCTTTTACGCAGCCACAAACTGAAGCAGCATTTGCTGTTGGAACACAAAGTGGTACAACAACATATTTTGAAGCTTTTCTAGGCACTAATCTTGTTGATTCATCCGGTGCAACAAATGCCGACTCTTTGTCAAATGACTTCTTCGGATTTAGTGGTATCACATTCGATTCGATAAAAATTTCAGGATCTGTTCGCCTCGTTTTTGCTTTAGATAATATACAACTCCCGACTGCCCCTGTTTCCAGTTCAATTCCTGAACCCTCCTCTATTCTTGGGATTATCGCCTTCGGCACTTTAGGAGCAGGTGCAATTCTCACGCGCAAAATTAAACCATCTAAATCCACTGGAAAAGAACTAGAAAAAGATTCCTAACAATCAGAAAACCCCACAAACGCCCCTTCAATAAGAAAATGAAGGGGTTTATTATTGCCTCAGCCTGAATCGAATGTTGATATTGACCATGCGATGCAACTTCAAGCGATACCGCCGCTCTGTTAATTCCTTGACTGATTATTCCAGTTTTGGTATATTGTTGAATGATCCGAATTTCTAAAAGTATGTCGCGGGAAAAACCCTTGTATTGGGTGGCCTCTGCGAAAAAGGACTACCTGACTTTCCCTGCCGAGGTGCAGGACGATATGGGCTATGCCCTTGGTCTAGCGCAGTTGGGGGGTAAACATCCAAAGGCTAAACCTTGAAAGGGTGAAGGGGCAGGAGTATTTGAGATCGTCGAAGATCATTGAGGCGACACTTATCGAGCGGTCTATACTGTGCGCTTCGCTGAAGTTGTTTACGTTCTGCACGCATTCCAGAAAAAGTCGAAGTCTGGAATCAAGACACCTCAAGAGGATGTAAAGCTTATTGTTGAACGGATGAAACGGGCACAAGCGGATTATGAAAGTAGAGGGACAAAATGAGCTATTTGGAAATTACTCGTGGCACCACAAACGTTTTCGCTGACCTTGGTTATCCAGACGCAACCGAACGGCAAACGAAAACACGCCTAGCCCTGGCCGTTAACGAACTTCTGAAAAGTCGCAAGCTGAAACAGAGGGAGATTGCCATACTGCTTAATATCCCGCAGCCCAAGGTTTCAGCACTAAAAAACTATCGGCTCGATCAATTTTCAGTTGAACGATTGATGGAATTTCTCACGGCATTGAATCAAGACGTCGAGATCGTCATCCGGCCTCGTAGCGATACAAAAGAGGTCGGACATATTTCTGTTCTAGCAGTGCAATAAGAGCAGCAGAGACAAAAAGAGTGGCCTTACCGTCTGTTAAGGGCGGCGCTATTTATTAATAAAAAAAGGTAGTTCTAGTGCATCGCCCGTTACATTTTGTGTCGTATTCAAGCAATTCATACAGACTCAATCAATTCATACAGTAAATCAAACAACCACCCGTTACAGTAATACCAGAAGCAGAATTGTTAGCTCAACTTAGGTAAGCAGTTCTCAAATCCAACAAATTCAATAAGGAGAGCATCATGAGCTTAAAAGATAGAGCCGAGGCAACCGCCAAAAATATCGAAGGTAAAGTTCAAGAAGCAGTAGGAGATCTGACTGGCGATCCCAAAGCTCAAGCAGAGGGCAAGGAAAAACAGGCAGAGGCAAAAGTTCGTCACACTATCGAAGATGTGAAAGATGAAGTCAAAAAAATTATTGATTAGTAGGTCGTTTGTCACAGCAACCGCCATTCAGACAAATGATTGAAACCAGGCTTTCATCGGAACTCTTCCTCAAAAAATGGTTTCTTTCGAGACAGGTGAAACACTAGGACAAGATGGCGTAAATAAACCCAATATTACCAGATATCTAGCTTCTCAAAGAAGTCGAAGATCTCTCCCTCGGTAAACTTACACCGTCAAAGACTAGAAAAATCTTTCTCGAAAGGGTCTAGACAGTAGTTGTTCATCATCCATGTATCATCGATTCATCAAATTCTTTTTGGGAGTTAAAATGATGTCACTTCAACAGATTCGTCGCTTTTTTGTCACCATTATTTTAACTATAATGCTGGCAATTACTATAGCTTTTGATTTTGGAACTACAAATAGTTGGGCTGCAACTTTACCCACCCAATCGCAGACTCAAATCGCAAGCATGAATCGAGCCAAGGCAGTTACGAAAAATATTGAAGGCAAAGCTCAAGAAGCGATTGGCAACATGACAGGCGATCCCAAAGATCAGATGATGGGAAAAGCCAAGCAAGTCGAAAGTCAGGCTCGTAACGCAGCAGAAGATATAAAAGACCAGATGAAGTTAAAAGGGAGGGCAAAAGCAGTCACAAAAAACATTGAAGGCAAAGCTCAAGAAGCGATAGGTAAAGCTACTGGCAACCGCCAAGATCAAGTTGCTGGAAAAGCTAAACAAGTCGAAAGCCAAGTTCGCAATGCAGTAGAAGACGTAAAAGATACGGTTCAAGATATACTCAATTAAGGATCGATGACTGAATTTTCATTACTTTTCTCTAAATCAAGGAGGGAAATATGTTCGATCTCGTTTGGACTGCCGTTGTTATACTTTTCATCCTCTGGGTGTTAGGATTCTCCATTAACATTGGCGGCGGCTTAATCCACCTGCTTTTGGTTTTGGTGCTGATTGGCGTTGTCTACAACTTGTTCATGAGGCGACGGTAATTGTTGATTCTCGAACACAGAAAGGGTCAAAAAATCGGGAAAAAGCAAGAATCAAAGTAGCTAAGATTCAGGCTCGAATCACCGATGGCAGAAAAGACCATTTACATAAGCTAACCACTCAATTAGTTCGTGAAAACCAAACGATTGTAGTTGAGAATTTAGCGGTAAAAGACCTGGTAAAAAACCCCAAGGTAAGCGCATCTTAACAATCCTTGACAAAATGAACTTTATGTGAGTTGCTTGCCCACGATTCAGGCATATTTGAGGAGAATTTGCCATCTCAATTGTTAAGCAAAAATCGACCCATTTGGTCGATTTCGTAACTATTCTGATTGACTGGTATCACTTGAAATGCCCACGCAGATGACAAAATTGGCCAATTGTCAATAGCGTTTGAGATGCTCTCACCCTGTAAAAAACCCGAAACTAGCTCAAGCTATATCAGATGTTAGTTGGGGAGAAATCACTGGACAATTAGCCTATAAATGCCGTTGGTATGGGAGAAACTATCGGGAAATAGATATAGCATTTCTGATTCACAAGAGGTACATTCCCGAGCCTGAACAGCTTAATCAGCAAAGGTTTAACTGTGCCGCACAGATGCGAGAAACGCTATAGATGGTTTCCTAGTTCAAAACGGTGCAATAATTGTGGGCATATCGTTGAGAAAATGCCGTTAAGTGTCCGAGAATGGGAGTGTCCTGAATGTGGAACTTGCCATGACAGGGATGTTAACGCCAGTAAAAACATTTTGGCCGCAGGGCTTGCGGTATCAGTCTGGGTCGCGAGTGTCAGACCCGAACAGAGTGAGTCTGTGAAGGCAACTGCTAAGAAGCAGAAACCTAGATCGTGAGGTCTAGGAATCACCGTCCCTTTTAGGGCGGTGAGGATGTCAATCCCACCCCCTAAATCCCCCTTAAGGGGTAATTCTATCGTCTCCCCTGAAAGGGGAGATAAGAGAGGAGTGGGGACTGAGGGAGGTGGGGGCTGGTTTGCTCAACCGAACGGTATTGGGTAGGGGAGGTGTGAACGATCATAATTTAATTTTATGTTGTTGTGCTGTTTAGTTATTCAAGGAGTTTTTGTATGGAATCCACAAAAGAGCGCGGGCAATTAATCATCATTGGTGGAGCAGAAGACAAAGAAGGAGATTGTCAAATCTTGCGAGAGTTTGTTCGCTGTGCTGGCGGGACTAAAGCTAAAATTGCCGTGTTAACGGCGGCAACAAGTGAGCCTCGTTCGGCTGGAGAAGCCTATACCCGAGTGTTTGAGCGACTCGGTGTCGAGGATGTATGTGTCCTCGATACCATTCACAGGGAAGATGCCGACGATCCAGAAAACCTGAAAATCATTGAGGAAGCCACAGGAGCGTTTTTTACCGGGGGAGATCAAGCCCTAATCATTGAACACATCAAGGGAACTCAGCTAGATACCTTACTTCACCAACGCAATCGGGAGGGAATGGTGGTAGGTGGGACAAGTGCCGGTGCTGCCATCATGCCCGATCTGATGATTATTGAAGGAGACTCGGAAACCAACCCACGCATGGACGCGATAGAGATGGGTCCGGGAATGGGATTTCTGCACTCAGTGGTGATCGATCAGCATTTTGCCCAGCGCGGACGGCTAGGTCGCCTGATTTCCGCTCTCTTACAGCAGCCAGCTAACTTAGGCTTTGGCATTGACGAAGATACAGCAGTAATTGTGGACGGTGACGAATTTAAAGTGGTGGGGCGTGGGGCTGTAACAGTTGTCGATGAATCAGAAGCAACTTATGATAATTTAGACGAACTGCTCAAAGATGAAGCGATGGCAGTGTGTGGAGTCAGGTTGCACATCTTACCTCAAGGATTCCGCTTTAACTTGAAAACTCGCAAGCCCGTTTTCTCTCGATCAATAGAGTTAAAGGATAGCAATCCTAAAAAGGAGGCAGAAGTTGAAAGGGAGTAGGTCGGAGGGAACAATCAGTGGTGGCTTGTACCCGCCACTGATTGGAGAATTTATTTAGGGTTTGCTGAATAAATCTAAAAACCTTGTTGGGTAAAACTTTTAGACCTTTTGGCCATCAAAAAGTAATGGTTCTGGGAGTGATCGGGGGAAAATTTCCTGGACTTTTTCCCTGAAAATTAGGTAATTGACCCCCTCAAAATCGGTAAAACCCTACACCCCACACCCAACCCCCCCGATGTCGGGGGGGTTGGGGGGGCACACCCTGCCCCCAGGAAAAACTTTTTGCCGCAAACCCTATTTAAATCAGAAAAATATTGACTCTGAGGTCTAAGAATGAATCACGATCGGGATGATGAAACCAATCTTGAGCGGCGACGAGAACTGCTACATGATGAAGAGGCTTTTCGACTTGATCAAGAAGAGAAACGCCTGCGATCTGCCAGACGAAGTAATACCTTAAATTGGATAATTAATAGCATTTTCGGGCTGGCAGGAATAGTGCAAATACTACTGGTAATGAGGTTCTTGCTGCGTTTGTTTGGTGCGAACCCACAAAATCAATTTGCTCAGTTGATTAATCATCTATCTGCACCTTTCATTGCGCCATTTTCCACCTTATTCATTAGTCCTGCTTCATCTGGTGGAGCAAACATATTTGATGTTAATATTGTGATTGCGATC
This sequence comes from Microcystis sp. T1-4, assembly GCF_000297435.1. Classification (GTDB taxonomy): domain Bacteria; phylum Cyanobacteriota; class Cyanobacteriia; order Cyanobacteriales; family Microcystaceae; genus Microcystis. The sequence continues at coordinate 13,238 of NZ_CAIP01000416.1, forward strand.
GTAGCCTATGCTCTCTTGAGCTATACTTTGCACGGCTATAACTTGCATTTTTTCCTCAAATCACTCTAGTATTAGATAATGCCCGCTATCAAAAATGTAAAATTGTTGAATAATTGGCTCTTTCTTTGTCAATAGAATTACTCTATCTGCCGTCTTATTGCCTAATCTAAATTTAATTGAAAGCCTGTGGAAATTTGTCAAAAAGAAATGTTTGTATGGTAAATATTATGAAAACTTTTCCGACTTTTCTTCAGCTATTTATGAATGTCTGAATGATGCCTATCTGAAACATAAAAAAGAACTGGATTCCTTGTTCACTCTAGGATTTCAGAAGTTTAATAAATCTCAGATTATGAACGTCTAACCCACCTTCCGCACTTCTTAACATTCAATTGATAATTTTTACTAATACATTGCTTACAACCCTTTGCCAGTAAAGATTGTAGCTACAATGATCGATTTTCATCAAGGTGAAGAATTGTAATTTGTTTTCTCAGAAAAAATCAATTATTGAAAATGTTCTCAATAGTAGTTTCTACAATGAAGCTTTTTCGTCAAAACATCTTGGGGAATGTAAAAATATATAAAGGTATATGAAGATGTGCGGAATGTCGGGTCTAAAGTATATCAGTTATCAGTCATCAGTAATCAGATGTGAGTTTTCAGTTCACAAGGGCCGAATCTAAGTAGGTA
>NZ_CAIP01000415.1 GCF_000297435.1 Microcystis sp. T1-4
AAACCCCCCCGACTGTCGGGGGGGCAAGGGGGGGGAGAGTCCGGCCTCTGGATTTTCAGTGGAGACATTGAGAATCTAAGCTGTCTCGTTGAACAAGGAATTTCCGATAGTGATCTGGAAAGAATCCCCCGTCACAGCGTAGCTTGACGGTGGGAGTATGTCAAAATCAAAAAACTAACCGCAGCAGCAAGACAAGAAAGCGCAATGATTCCTACCGTTATTGAAACCACAGGCCGGGGCGAACGCGCCTTCGATATCTACTCCCGACTACTCCGGGAAAGAATCGTTTTTTTGGGACAAGAAGTAACCAGCGACCTAGCTAACCTAATCGTCGCCCAATTACTCTTTCTAGAAGCAGAAGACCCCGAAAAAGATATTTACCTGTATATCAACTCCCCCGGGGGTTCCGTTTCGGCCGGATTAGGGATTTTTGACACCATGAATCAAATCCGTCCCGATGTCAGCACCATTTGTATTGGTTTAGCTGCCAGTATGGGGGCTTTTCTCCTCAGCGCCGGCAAACCGGGCAAAAGAATGAGCCTACCCAACTCGCGGATCATGATTCACCAACCCCTCGGCGGCGCCCAAGGTCAGGCCACCGATATCGAAATTCAGGCCAAAGAAATTCTCTATCTCAAACAATTACTCAATCAACACCTAGCTAGTCATACGGGTAAACCTCTCGACCTCATCGCCGAGGATACGGAAAGGGATTTCTTTATGTCCGCCGAAGAGGCCCTGGACTATGGTTTAATCGATCAAGTCATCGATCGCAGTCCTTCCGCTTCTAACCCTCCCAGTAAATAATCATGATCGGGTAGGCCCTGTCTACCCAGATTTTTGTAAATATTTAGTAAACAGAAATTAATCATCGATCATCGTTATTAATCCTAAGTAACAGTGAAAAGTTCTAGCGGATTGGGTTAAGATCGAGACGTAACCCGAAAAAAATTGCAACAGGAATCGGTAGAAACACCCGGTGGGTTATTAACGGAAATTTTTTTACTGGCAATCCCTATGAACTATCATCCGCCCTCACAGCCCCTGCCCGCCCCCTGTATTATTGACTCTGGCGTGGTCATCGCTAAAGAAGATATGCGTCGTCTCCTTGATGATATCGGACGAGTTCGCTACATCCATAGTCTCGAAGGGGTGATTCAGAGTGAAGGGGAGGGATGGATAGTGGAAGTTTTCGCCGATTATCAGCAAAGCACCCTAGTTGCTAACTACAGTCTTTATCTGAATACCTATAGCTTCGATTATCTGCGTTTAACCCGCTCTCCTGACGGTGAAACCTATTTTGATCTGATCCAAGACAATCGGCAATTACGGCTGATTCCCCTGAGTAATCCACTGCAAGACCCCGATATGAAAGCCCGTCTCAATGCCGATACCCTCGAAGCTATGGTTACTCAGGTACTTTCTGCTAAGTGGGATGTACAGTTTGAAGACGAAGACGACAACGATTGCCCCTTTTAGGCAGCGAGCAGAAATACTGATAACTGGTTACTGATAACTGGTTACTGATAACTGATAACTGATAACTGATAACTGATAACTGATAACTGAAACAGTGGGATTTTCCTTTGAATTAATCGCCAGGTGTCCCCAAACCGGTGCGCGGGTTGGGGTTTGGCATACTCCCCACGGACCGGTAGAAACACCCCGTTTTATGCCCGTGGGAACTTTGGCCACGGTGAAAGGTTTGACCCCCGCTCAAATCGCCAGCACGGGGGCGCAAATGATTCTCGCTAATACCTATCACCTGCATCTGCAGCCCGGAGAAAGTATTATCGAGAAAGCCGGAGGTTTACACGATTTCATGGCGTGGAATCAGCCAATATTAACAGATTCGGGTGGATTTCAGGTATTTAGCCTTAGTCAACTGCGGCAAATTAAAGAGTCGGGAGTCACCTTTCGATCGCCCCGGGACGGTAGAATAATCGAAATTACGCCAGAAAAATCGATTCAGATTCAAAATGCCCTCGGTGCTGATGTGATTATGGCCTTCGATGAATGTCCCCCCACAGGAGTCAGTCATGAGACCATGAAAGCATCCATAGAACGCACCTATCGCTGGTTAGAGCGCTGTCTGACGGCCCATCAACGACCTCAAGAACAGGCCTTATTCGCCATAGTCCAGGGGGGAATTTATGAGGATTTACGGGCAGCAGCGGCGGAATCTTTAGTAAAACTCGATTTACCCGGTTACGCTATCGGTGGCGTGAGTGTGGGGGAAGAAACGAGCCTAATTCATCGCATTGTCCAGATAACTGCCCCTTTACTCCCCGAAAATAAACCCCGTTACCTGATGGGAGTGGGAACCTATCGAGAAATGGCCAAGGCGATCGCTAGTGGCATAGATCTGTTTGATTGCGTCATTCCCACCCGTTTTGGTCGCCATGGCACGGCTTTGGTGCGGGGAGAGCGTTGGAACCTCAAAAATGCCCGTTTTAAGGAGGATTTCGCCCCTTTAGACGAGACTTGTCCCTGTTACACCTGTCAACACTTTAGCCGTGCCTATCTAAATCATTTAATTAAATCGGGGGAAATGTTGGGTTATATTCTCTTATCTCTGCACAATATCGCCGAATTAATCAGATTTACCCGTGAAATTCGTCAATCTATCCTCGGGGGGACTTTTGCCCAAGATTTTGCCTCTTGGCTTGAGGATGCCGCAGATGTGACCCCAACGTGATAAAATTTCAGCAAACGTTTAAAAATTTTCTTGTCAAGGTAGATAGAGAGATGGAAACTGCACTTTTGTTGGCCAAATTGCCGGAAGCATACCAAATTTTCGACCCCTTAGTCGATGTCTTGCCCCTGATTCCCCTATTTTTCCTCTTGCTGGCCTTTGTTTGGCAAGCATCCGTCGGTTTTAAATAAATCGACTTTCAATTATCAGTTATCAGTGAGCAGTTATCAGTGAGCAGATTTGAGTTTTAAGTAAAATGACATCTTTTCACGGTTTACTGTTTACTGATTACTGAAAAAGCTTACCAGATTAAAACAAAGTCCCAGTTAAATCAGCACCAGTTAAGTCCACATCTTCTAAAACTGCCCCGCGCAAATCCGCATAACTGAGATCCGCACCCCGGAAACTGGCCCCGGTGAGATCGGTAACAAATCCATCTCTTTCGGGACTAGCACGAAAATTAACCCGGCAAAGTCGGCAATCGGCGAAATTAGCTCGATATAACAGGGAGCCGCTCAGATTAGCATAGTTGAGATCGGCTCCGCGAAAGTTAGTTTTGCCTAAGTCCGTGCGTTGGTCGGAAGTGGAGCGAAAATCCGCATCGATTAATAGGGCCTGCTGGAGATTAGCACTGTTGAGATTAACACCGTTTAAGACGGCTTTGGTTAAATAAGCGGCTTCTAAATTGGCTTCGATCAGATTAGCCCCGCTTAAGTCCGCATCGCGTAAACAAGCTCGATAAAAGTCCACTTGACTTAAATCTGCTCCCCAGAGAATAGCCTCACTTAAATCCGCTTCTCTCAGCAGCGATCGCGCGAGGCGTATTTTTCCTAACCGCGCCTGTCGCAGATCAGCACGGCAAAAATTGACTCCTGGGAGGATAATATTAGTTAAGTCGCCTTCCCGCAAATTAATCCCCTGAAAATCTCTTTCTCCCTCCCGATAGCGTTGACAAAGTTCTTCTAGGAGCATGGAATTTTTTTCACTATCATAATTGACGCAAAATGTCAACAGAAAATTATAGCCAAAAAAAAACCGACTTTAAAAACCAACGATGTTCTTGTGGCGGGAACGTTGGGGGGAAAAAGGCGTTAAATATCTGCGAGTGGTAATGTCTTTTCTGTGGGACTTTCCATAATCAAGACATCAACGCCGTGGTAAATATCAAGGTCGCCGGTGGGCAATCGGAGACTTTAAACGGACTTGGGGGACAGCATCAGAATACCCCTAAGGTAGCGGCATCCCCCGAAGTGTCAACCGGTCGGAAGCAACCCACAAACAGCTAATTGAAGCTGCTTCGTTTAACCCCGGCGGCGAGTCTTGCTGATTAAGCCTCCCAGTCCCAGCAGTCCCAGACCCAACAGGGCAGAGGGTTCGGGGACTAGTTTTGGGGTTTGTGTGAAGGTGTTAGTGAACGAGGAGAACTGTGCAGTAGCACTCGTGTATGTGACGGTGTCGAGGATGAACAACTCCGTTATTCCAGCGGGGACAGGAAGCGGTCCAGCCGTGGAGCCGTCGATTGACGTTAGTGTAGAGAGAAGCACCGACCCCGGTCCTGACCAGTCGCCAGTAAAGATATCCTTCGTCACTGTAATCCCAGCAGTTCCCGCAGGCACGTCCGAACCCAAGGATATATCTTTGAACGTCGCACCGCTACCAGGCGCAATTGAGACTTTGTACGCCAGAACATAGGGAGCGCCAGCAGATACCAAGGGGCCAAACCGATTGTAGGCAAATCGGTGCACGTCTCCCGCTGGATTCGGCATAAAATCGATGCCCAAGGCCCCCAGGTCACGAAAATCAGCGGCACTTGTGGTTAGGGTCGAATTACCTACATATATCTTATCCCCGTCTTGACAGCCATTAGGGAGGGCAAGGAATGCACTAAGAAACTGGCCAGGAGCACAGGCTGTTACCGCTTGGGCTTGGGCGGGGGCAGTGGCGACTACTAGGGAACCGGCGATCATTCCTAGTGCTCCGGCGGTGCAGGAGGCTAGGCTTAAAGCGGATTTGAAATTCATTAGTTTTGTTGTGTCTTAATGGTACATATCGGTCTTCAAAAGCATCCCATTTTGTGGCCTTCAAAGGATGACACATACCCCTTACTCGAAAAAGAGTGGCTACAGTGTTTGGCTGTTTATATTTTGAATCCCTTAGAGATTATAACGTCAACTATTTAAAAATGTCAATCTTCATAATCACTTAGCCTGCATTATTCATGAGAGCAGGGTAAAAAACCCAGGGGAGCATCTCACCTTTGTAACCCCTAAATCAGGTATTATGTCAAACTATTTTGAAAGCCTTACTAGAAACCAGTTTTAGGGACAAGCATAAGTAGGTGGGTGGAATTAAATATAAAATGAACCTAGGTTGGGTTGAAGCATGAAACCCAACGCCCGATTATGTTACGCTACCGCTAACCCATCCTACAAATAATTGTGCCTACCTACTTAATTACTCACTTGCCCAAATGAGATGCTCCCAAAACCCAGTTTTCTTGATTCGTGTCCCTTACCCCGGCCCCTCTCCCTTTCTGGGCTATCCCTTATAGGGATATTTCTTAACAATTTTTTCAGGAAGCAATCCAAGCCTTATTCTGACTTGATTTCAGTTTTTTCTTTTCGCTGAAACCCTGGATTTCCTATTCGAATGCTTCGCCCGTACTTTTTCAGCTTTAGAAAAATGGTATGACAATCCAAAATCCAAAATTATTAAATCATCGCCTAATTCGGCAGGCCCCCCGGCTGACCAACGACTCCTAACCCCAGCAACAAACTTTTTGCCGCAAACCCTATTTAGGGAGATGGAAAGCCGGCAGACTCTCGAATTCTCGGACTCGTTGACGCATTTGCTGACTAATACGATCGCAAACCACCTGACAGAGATCATAGATCACAGGGTCGGTAATTTGATAGTAAACGCTGACTCCTTGGGGTTGCCGCGAGATAATTCCCGCTTGGGTTAAAGCTTTCAGGTGTTTGGAGAGATTGGCCTGGCCTAGTCCGGTCGCTTCAGCGATTTCTTTACCATTCATCGCGCCTAATTGCAAGCAACTGAGAATCTGTAGGCGACTGACTTCTGACAGGACTTTGAAATAGTCCGCCACCGAAGCGAGGACGAGGCTAGAGGTTTGGGGGGAGAAACTGTCTAACATAGGTAAGTAATAAAGTGACCGGTTAAAAAGGCTGACAATAGGTGATCGTTTAAAACTTTATAACTATTGACTACTATAGTTTAACTGGAGAGGTCACTAGAGTCTAGTGGGCAAACTCGATCGAGATTGGGTCATTCAGGAATCTACTGCTGCAAGAGTGCCTCCTAACTCCACCAACAGACTTTTTATCGCAAACCCTAACTATCAGCGAGCATGGTAGTGATTAACTGCCGGACCGTAGTGCTAGGATGGTTCTCTAAATTGCTTGGTAAAGCCCATTCTGAGTCAAGATAGGACATCTTCAGTAAATCTCTCACTTGTTTTGATTTAGCTTGTCCTGTACTTTGAGCAACCCCAAAAGCCTGATAAAGTTCTGTGGCCGAAATGTGGGGATTTTGAGTAGGATCGAAGAGAAAATTGACCATTCCTAGGGCGTGAGTAATGCCGGCAGCCCAGGAATTGGCTTTACCTTTTTCTAGGGGAGAGGGACGCTTACGAGCTAAAGTTGCGGTTAATTGGCGAATAAGTTGGGCGTATTCTTCATTAAGATATTGAGCGGCAAATTTATCAGTAATAGTGGTAATTTCTTGATATTTGGCCTGCATTGCCTTGGGAACATTTTCCGATTTAGGAACAGCTGGGGGCGTTTTTTTCGATGTTGCTGCCGCTTGCTGTTTGGCGTGCTGTTCAGCATTATATTTTTCTTGAAAAGCTGTTAAACCCTCCTGACTGGTGATATCAAAACCCTGCTGATGCGCTTGTAACAGGAGATTTTTCATAAAACCGCCACTGTTGGGATCGTTCATCAGTTGACTAAAGCGATCGCCTAATTGCTCTAAATATTTAATAATAGCCTTAGCCTGAGTTAATTTATATTCTCGTCCCAAAAATTGCCAAAAACTAATTAATTCAGGGATAGCGTCCTCGGTTTCCGTCGGATCGAGGATAGTAATTTTGCGTGGTAAAATCTTCTCCATTAAGATCTGCACATCAGCCTTAGTCATGGTAGCAAGGGTATAACCTTCATAGAGATAGCCCAACTCGATAAAGCTGGCAATCCAACCACCACCTTCTTCTTTTTCTTGATAATAGGCCTCTCCCTCTGGCGAATTGATATATTCCTCGATCGCTCCAGTAATATAATCTTCTAATAAGGGTTCGGCTTCATCGTAGTCTAAATTATCTAATTGTCGGATATTAAAAGTCATAACTCTAGTTTTCCTGCGAGGCTTCCCTTTAATTTTAGGGGATTAGCTGACCGACGACCAAACTGACGCTAAAATAGTCTTTGCTGTCCGGGGTTGTTGCTTGCTCCTGACGGTGGTTGTAACCGGTAACTGAACATGACTTCGATTCGTCAACTGCATCAACAACTCGTTAATAAAGAAAAAACAGCCGTCGAAATCGCCACAGAATTTCTCGCTCGCATCGAAGCGCTCGAACCACAAGTAAAAAGCTTTCTCCATTTAACCCCAGATTTAGCCCTCGCACAAGCCCGAAAAGTGGACGAGAAAATAGCTAGAGGTGAATCTCTGCATCTGTTGGCAGGTATTCCCATTGCGCTAAAAGATAATCTCTGCACCAAGGGTATCCCCACCACCTGCGCTTCCCGGATTTTAGAGAATTTTGTCCCCCCCTACGAGTCCACCGTTACCCAAAAATTACGGGATTTAGGGGCAGTTATCGTCGGTAAAACCAATTTAGACGAGTTTGCCATGGGGAGTTCCACCGAAAACTCCGGTTATCACGTTACTGCTAATCCTTGGGACTTATCCCGGGTGCCTGGAGGCTCTTCGGGGGGTTCGGCTGCGGCTGTGGCAGCTCAAGAATGTGTGGTGGCCCTAGGCTCGGATACCGGTGGCTCAATTCGTCAACCGGCTTCATTTTGTGGCGTTGTCGGGCTAAAACCGACCTATGGCTTAGTTTCTCGCTTTGGTTTAGTGGCTTACGCTTCTTCTCTCGATCAGATCGGTCCCTTTGGTCGTACCGTAGAAGATGCGGCGATTTTATTACAAGCGATCGCAGGTTACGATCCCCAAGATTCTACCAGTCTCAATCTGCCGATTCCCGACTATAGCCAATTCCTGAAAACCAGTTTAAAAGGGCTAAAAATTGGCGTAATTAAGGAAACTTTCGGGGAAGGTTTGGATCAGGTGGTTGCTGAGGCAGTTAATCAAGCTTTAGCGCAGTTAAAGGCCCTCGGTGCCACAATTAAAGAGATTTCCTGTCCCCGTTTCCGTTACGGATTGCCCACCTACTACATTATCGCCCCCTCGGAAGCATCAGCGAATTTAGCCCGTTACGATGGGGTTAAATACGGTATTCGGGAAGATGCCGATAGTTTAATTGATATGTACACCAAGACTCGCGCCAAGGGTTTTGGTGCGGAAGTTAAGCGCCGGATTATGTTGGGAACCTATACCCTCTCGGCGGGTTATTATGATGCTTATTACCTGAAAGCACAAAAGGTAAGGACTTTGATCAAAGAGGATTTTGATCGAGCTTTTCAATCGGTAGATGTGTTAGTTTCTCCCACTTCACCGACCACAGCTTTTAAAGCTGGGGAAAAAACCGCGGACCCTCTGAGTATGTATTTATCGGATTTAATGACAATTCCCGTCAATTTAGCCGGTTTACCCGGGTTAAGTCTTCCCTGCGGTTTTGATGGGCAAGGTTTGCCAATTGGTTTACAATTAGTCGGTAATGTGCTGCGCGAAGATCAGTTATTTCACGTCGCCCACGCCTACGAACAATCCACCGATTGGCATAAACGTCAACCATCTTTTACAAATTGATACAATTGCCGGTGGCTATCTCTTAATTGGGGACAAGTTACCGAAAAAGCTGTTACTTCGTCATCCCAATTGCTCAAAAACAGGAGCTTCCTGAAGAACACAATAAAAAACTGCTGCTAAACTGGAGGCCTCTTTTTGAGTTTAATTGCGTGAAAACTGACAGTATTTTCTATCAACTCTTACAAAGATTTCCCGCTTGTTTCTTTGATTTGTTGAACCTTCCCCCCGAAACCGCCAATTCTTATCAATTCTCCTCGGTGGAAGTTAAACAATTATCCTTTCGTCTCGATGGAGTCTTTTTGCCTGATACACCCAATCAGCCTATCTATTTCCTAGAAGTACAATTTCAGAAAGATAATAGGTTTTATTCTCGTTTCTTTAGTGAAATCTTCCTCTATCTCCACCAAACGGACTTAAGCAACAACTGGCAGGGAGTAGTTATTTATCCTCGGCGTTCAGTGGAAAGCGTAGAGACGGCTCGTTATGGGGAGTTAATCAACTCAGGCAGGATTTTACGTTTTTATCTCGAGGAATTAAGAGAAGGGGAATCCCTGGGAATATCGATGTTACAATTAATTATAGCACCAACCGCCAGAGCGATCGAGCAGGGAAAACAATTAATTCCACGGATTAGAGAAGAATTGCCTAATCTCAAACAACAGCAAGAACTTTTAGAATTGATAGAGACAATCCTGGTTTATAAGTTACCCCAAGTCAGTATAAAGGAGATAGAAGCGATGTTTAGTTTAAGTGATTTAAAACAAACTAAAGTGTATCAGGAAGCTTTAGAGGAAGGTAGAGAGGAAGGTAGAGAGGAAGGCCGACAAGAAGGCGAATTAGCGGCAAAATTAGCCTCTATTCCTCGTTTATTGGCCTTAGGATTAAACTTGGAACAGATAGCACAAGCTTTAGAATTAGAGATTGAACAGGTTAGACAAGCAACTCAAAGGGAATAGGAAAAGTTCAAACTTTGATAAATTAATATAATTGCTGGTGGCTATCTTTTGCCGGTAGCTATCAAGTAAATCGAAGAATAAAGTAGGTTGGGCCGAACGATAGTGAAACCCAACACTTAAGTAATTGGGTTGGGTTTAGTCAAATAAATTCCTGTAAAATAGCTTCGATTTGTCCTTTTAGAGGAGGAATATCATTTTCAACAATATCCCAAATAATCTCTAGATTAATACGAAAATATTCATGAATAGTTAAGTTTCTTAGATCGCTGGCATCTCGCCAAGGAACTTCGGGATATCTTGCTTTAAATTCTTGAGAAGTTGCTCTAGCTGCTTCACCAATAATTTGTAAATGATAGACAATCCAAGTTTGAATTAATTCTTGTTGTTCAAACACGGTTTTTCCCTGTCGAGCATACTTTTCTACACGCTCAATTGCTTCTAAAATATCCCGCAAGCGTTCGCTATCATCTCTCATAGTGGTATTGCTTCTTTAAGTACCCGCTCTCTGATTCTATCTTTAAGTCCCTGTTCGGTAACAATATCAACTTTGCAGCCTAACAAGTCTTCCAGTTCTCGAATTAACGGCAAAGGAAACCAGGGACTCCGACGTTCGCTACAATAATCAATTAATAAATCAATATCGCTTTTTTCGTCAGCTTCTCCCCGTGCAACAGAACCAAAGATTCGCACGTTATTTGCGCCGTGTTTAGCGGCAATAGCAATGATTTTTTCCCGTTTGTTTTTGAGTAATTCGTCAATTTTCATGATCTACTTAGTTGGCGGTAAATTTTGTCGAAAAAAGCTTCCTTGTACCGATTCTTGGGGTGGGGGTTTAGTTTGTTTCTCACTCTTTATCTAGGGTTGGCTGAATAATCGACCCGCCTAGCGGCGGGAAAAAGAGAAAAAGGGTAAAAAGGGAAAAAAAGGGAAAAAGGGTTACAGAGTCCTCCCGAATACGCAGACTACCCGAAAACCGTTACGGAAGTCGCGGTTGACGCGGCGGGAGTTGTCGTAGCGAACCGCGGAACGGCAGCCATAAGGATCGTTGCACCAGGAACCGCCGCGCAGACACTTGGGATGAGAACGATTATCATTATTGATAGTCCACGCAGATCCATCCTTTGGCGCTCCGATATAGTTATCGTGCCAATCGTCTTCGCACCATTCCGAAACATTGCCAATCATGTCATACAGTCCCCAAGCATTGGGTTTTTTCTGTCCCACAGGATGAGTTTTACTCTGAGAATTTGCGCTATACCAAGCGTCATCTCCTAACTGACTACCATCATCACCGAAATAATAGCGAGTAGTAGTCCCCGCACGACAAGCATATTCCCATTCCGCTTCTGTGGGGAGGCGATAGGTTTTCCCGGTTATTTGACTCAATTTCTGGCAAAAAGCTTGAGCATCGTTCCAACTAACCTTTTCTACCGGATTTTGCGGATTATTTTTCAACCAAGAGTTGTTTTTAAAATGAGAGGGATTGATTCCCATTACTGCTTCATATTGCGCCTGAGTAATTGGATATTTCCCGATCGCAAAACTGTTGACTTTAACCTGGTGTGGAGGCTTTTCATAATCACTATCAGGAGAACCCATGAGAAATTGACCTGCTGGTAAGCTCACCATCTCCAGTGTGACTCGATTGGGTAGTTTTTCGGTAAATGGAGTAGGTGAAGCAATTAGGGGTATTGGTGAAACAGGCTTTTTGACTGCTGCCGGTGCTGGTGGAGGTGACGGGGGAGAAGTCCATCCCACAGGTTGTAAGGCATTTAAAACCTGTTGTGCTGTCCATCTTTGTTTTCTATCTTTTTGCAAACACCCTTCAATAATCGGTTTAAACTCTTTCGGTAAACTGGGGATTTGTAGCTCACAATTCATCACCTTTGCCATTAACTGGTGAATATCATTATTAAACTTATAGGGAAGTTGATTAGTGGTCATTTCGATTAACATAATACCTAATGACCACAGATCCCAAGCTGATGAAATATCCCCCCTAAAGGCTTCGGGAGGCATATAAATAATTGTACCGCTATTGTGGACGGTTTGAGTGTGGCTTTTGTTATTTAAAGTTCTAATTAAGCCAAAATCTGCTAACTTGTATTGTTGATTAACCTTGAGGATATTACCCGGTTTTAAATCTCGATGGACTTTATTTTGTCCATGAAGATAATTTAAACCTTGGGCGACTTGAGCAGTAATATTTTTAATCTCACTTGATGACAAACCGCCTTTGGTGATGTGATTTTCTAGGCTACCCTGTGCCAATTCCATCACTAAATAAAGCATCTCTGTATTGAGAAAAGTAAATTCCCCCACTGAATAAGCCTTAATTAAATTAGAATGTTCTAACTTTCTGGCATTTGTTAATTCAATTAATTTATCATCGCTACTTTCGGGGATAACTTTAATAGCAACTTCTTGGACTGATGTATTTCTGACCATTTCACTAGCATGAAATACACCCCCAAAACCACCCGCACCGAGAAAATTATTAAGACGATAGGGGCCTATTTGTTGCCCTTCTAACATCCTCATCATTTGGTCTAGCATAATAATAACTCCTGAATTAGCCAATTTTTACGTTGTGTAACTATCCTATTAAGTCAGTGGTTTTAACGAAGGCAAAGGGCAAATGGCAAAAGGCAAAAGGAGCAATAGATAATCAGTTTTTAATAACCAGATTTAGTCTCACCCATCAGTTAACGATTTTTAAAAGCTTCGATCGCTGCTGGCAAAGTATAGTAAATTCTCTCCTCGCTGATTTTATCTAACAAGCGAGAGCGTTGCAATTGTAAGTACAGATCGTGTTTAACCCTAGCGAGGACAAAAACTATACCCTGTCTTGATAATTCTGCCCCTAGTTCCTCAAGAATCTCCACGGCTGTACTATCCAATTCCCCAAGGGCCTCCGTATTCAAGACAAACCATTCTACCGGTTTTGTCTCCCGGGCAATGGCGCTGAGGGCGCGACGTTTAAAGTCGGCCGCATTAGCAAAAAATAAGGGGGCATCGTAACGATAGATAACTAACCCCGGTATTGTTTGCGCTTCCGGCCAATCCTGAAGCGCGTGTAAACCCATCACGCCCGGTACTCTACCCAAAACGGCATCATCGGGTCGAGTAATGCGGGCCAATAAATCGATAACCGAGAGACCGATAGCGATAGCAACCCCGCTTAAAATCCCCGTGGTTAGCACCCCCACCATGGTCAGGACAGCGAGATTAAACTCACTATTGCGAAAGCTTTTTAGTCGTTTAGCACCGGCAATATCCACCAGTTTACAGGCCGCATAAATCACCAGCGCACCCAAAGCGGCCTTGGGAAAGAGTGCCAGTATCGGACCGAGCAGGAAAATGACCGCCACCACCACCACTGCCACCACCAAGGAGTAAAGCTGACTTTGACTGCCCACGGAATCGCCCACCGCGGTGCGACTGGCACTGCTGCTGATGGGAAATCCCTGACAAAAACCCGCCGCTAGATTCCCCAGTCCCAGGGCCAAAAATTCTTGATTGGCATCGATTTCTTGGTTATGGCGTGCGGCGAAGGCTCTGGCGGTCAGGACGTTATCGGAATAGCCCACCAGGGCAATGCCGACGGCTGCGGTTACTAGGGGTAGTAATTGGGAAAAATCGAGGGTTGGTAAGCCAAAATTGGGCAAAGTCTTGCTAATTTTCCCCACTACTGCCACCCCCTCTCCATCGAGATGGAGGGTGGCGACGGCGAGGGTTCCCAGTAAAACCGCCAGCAAGGAACCAGGTGCTTTGGGAAAATATTTTTCGATGAGAAATAGGAATAGTAGCAGCAATAGAGCTAGGCTAAGGGTTGGCCAGTGCCATTGGTTTATTCCCTGAAAAAAAGCTAAAATTTCTTTAAAAACCGTATTTTCACGGATTGACAAACCGCTAATTTTACCCAGTTGTCCCGCAATCATGATCACCGCCACTCCCGCCATATAACCGATTAGGATCGGTTTGGAGAGTAAATTAGCTAGAAATCCCAAGCGGGCGATATAACCAACTAAACAGATTAAACCGACCATTAGGGCTAAAAAAGCCGCTAAACTGCCGTAATTTTCTCCTTGAAGGCTCACCATAGGTGCGATCGCTGCCGCCGTCATCACTGCCGTGGTCGATTCCGGTCCGAGGGATAGTTGCGATGAGGATCCGAAAAGGGCGTAAACTAGGGCGGCCGGCACGAGAGTCCACAATCCCACCACGGGATCGACCCCGGCTAGGTCGCCGTAGGCCATACACTGGGGAATAGCGTAGGCCGCCACGGTGACACCGGCGAGGATATCTCTCCCCAGCCACTGCCATTGATAGGAGCGCAGGTTTTTTAGCCCCGGTAAATCAGGAAAATCGACTCGTCGGGAGTTTTTACTCATATTTTCTCTGTCAACGGCGACCTAACCTAATTTTAACGGAAGAATTAGCTAGGAAAAGCCTTGAGGCTGAGATATTTTTTGTCAGCAGGATAATTATACCATTTTAGCCGCAATTTTAGTTAAACTGGCTAAATATACTCGGAAATATCCTCTTGACAATCATCAGCTAAGTATGATAGAGCGCGGAAGCGTAAACCGACTAATTGCTCGTAGAGAGGATTTAACTTGCACAGGGGCGGAATATGCACTAATTTATGACCAAACAGCACGATATCGCGTTCAAAAGGACATTGAGGTGGGACCATTTTGCAGATAAACCGGGCCAAACGCGGATCGTGCATTTCTACCCCATCTAACCAGTCTTTGAGGGGATGCAGCAGATCCGGGTGGGGATGTTCGGCACTGATAAACTCGGATTTATTCGCTTCTGTGGTAATTTCGGGAATTTCACAGATAGTATGTTCTAAAGCTGACAGGGCCTCGATTTCTAACCCGAAAGCATCCCGATAACTACGCAGTAATGCCGCTTCTGCGGGGGAATAAATGCCATCGGCGATCGCTACCATGACCGCCGTGCGGAGGAAGTTTTCTGATATTTTGGGGTCATGACCGAAACTTGCGGCCAATTCTTCGGGACTAATCGACTGATAGAGAACGTGGTTGTCATCTAATTCTAATTCGTGAGCGAAACGGGCGATCGATTCCTGTTCGCTGGTGCTATAATCCCCATCAGACCAGGCAATTGTCAGTAATCCCCGTAACCAGTCCCTAACTTGTTCGTTAGTGTAGCGGTATTGAACAGAGCTAACCATAGGTATGTATGTATTGCTAAAACTGATTTCTAGTTTCTCAATTCCATTCTACCGATCGCTTCTGGATTCTAGTGGCTCCTGTTCACATCATGTAACTATAGCCAATAACCCCATGGTCAACTAGGAAGTTTTCGGTTTTCAGCGGGCATAATCGGGCAATTTTCGCCTCCAGGAGCAGGGGTAAGGGTTGCTGCTTCTTGCTCCTTCCCCACCCGCATCAGTCCTGATAAAAAGGCGGATTGCTGGGATTAACGGCCAATCCCCAGGTAACGGAAACCGGCTGCTGTCACCACCGCAGGATCGAGGAAATTGCGACCATCAATTAACACGGGTTCGCGCATGGTTTTAACCATTTTGCCGTAGTCGAGACGGAGGAATTCTTGCCATTCCGTCACCACCACCAAAGCGTCACAACCATCGGCCAATCTTTCTGGATCTGATTCGATAATCACACCGGTTAAACCGTGACTTAAACCACTTTGGGAAACGATCGGATCGTATGCTTTTACCTTAGCACCTAAACGATTTAACTGTTCGATCATAGTTAAAGCCGGAGCATCGCGCATATCATCGGTATCGGGTTTAAAAGTTAATCCCAACAAACCGACGGTTTTACCCTTGAGGATTTTTAATTCCTGTTGCAGTTTTTCGATCGCGATTGTCCGTTGACGTTTGTTAACATTGATAGCGGCGTTAAGTAATTCCGTTTCGTAACCGTAGTCTTCCGCGGTATGTACCAAAGCCGACACATCTTTGGGGAAACAGGACCCCCCCCAACCGATCCCGGCCGAGAGGAACTTGCTACCGATACGGGAATCTAAACCGATACCTTTAGCCACTTGGGTGACATCGGCCCCGACGCGATCGCAGATGTTAGCTACTTCGTTAATAAAGCTAATTTTGGTGGCTAGGAAGGCATTAGCGGCGTATTTAATCATTTCTGCCGAACTGAGATCCGTGACCACTACGGGAACGGGAGGCAAGGAGGGATCTTCAGAGAATTGACGTTCAACCAAAGGCGCATACAATTCCTTCATCATTTCGATGGCTTTCGGGTTATTACTACCTAAAACAATGCGATCGGGGTTAAAAGTATCATAAACCGCCGAACCTTCCCGTAAAAATTCGGGATTGCTGACCACATCGAAATCCGCTTCGATGCGTTCTAGTGTACTAATACCGCCACCAGCGGCCACGAGATTTTTTTGTCTCTCGGCCACGCCATCGAGGACGATCATCCGTACCCAATCGCCGGAACCGATGGGAACGGTAGATTTATTGACGATTACTTTATAACCACCGTTGAGATGGGCCCCAATACCCCGGGCCACCGCTTCCACATAACGGGTGTCACTTTCTCCGTTGGGTAGTGCGGGTGTACCAACAGCGATAAAGAGGATTTCGCCGTGTTTAACTCCCGCTTCTAGGTCCGTGGAAAATTCCAGATTGCCGGAGGCTGCCGAAGACTGCATTAATTCCGATAACCCCGGTTCATAGATGGGAGATTGTCCCGATTTCATTAATTTGACTTTTTCTTCATTGTTGTCAATACAGATAACATGATGGCCGATATGTGCTAGACAAACCCCCGTGACTAAACCCACATAACCCGTTCCGATAACACAAACACGCATGATAATTACTCCGATGACAATTAAGTTAAATTTATTGATTAGGGATTAGCTGAGACGAGAACGGAAATCCTCGATCGTCATTTTTAAACCCTGGTGTAGAGGAATAGTGGGACTCCAATCCAAATAGGTTTTAGCACGGGTGATATCCGGTTGTCGCTGCTTGGGATCATCTTCTGGCAGTGGTTTATAGACCAATTCGGCCTCGGGATTAATCATGCCTTGGATCACTTGCGCTAATTCCAAAATTGTGTATTCGTCGGGATTGCCGAGATTAACCGGCCCGATAAAGTCTCCATTCATCAAACGCATTAACCCTTCCACCAGGTCAGAAACATAGCAAAAACTGCGGGTTTGGGAACCTTGACCATAAACCGTTAGGGGTTCACCGCGCAAAGCTTGCACCACGAAATTACTCACCACTCGACCATCGTTTTCCAACATTCGCGGGCCGTAGGTGTTGAAAATCCGGGCCACCCGGATATCGACTTTATGCTCCCGATAATACTCAAAAGCCAGGGTTTCCGCCACCCGTTTACCCTCGTCATAACAGGAACGCGGTCCGATGCAGTTGACATTACCTCGATATTCTTCCGTTTGCGGATGCACATCGGGATCACCATAGACTTCTGAGGTAGAAGCGAGCAAAAATCGCGCTTTTACCCTTTTAGCTAGGCCCAGCATATACATAGTCCCTAAAACATTGGTTTTAATCGTTTTGACGGGATTATATTGATAGTGGATCGGGGAAGCAGGACAGGCCAGGTGATAGATCTGATCCACCTCTAAACGGATCGGCTCGGTGATATCGTGACGAATTAGCTCAAAATAAGGATTTCCTAGCCATTTAACGATATTTCGGCGCACCCCCGTGTAGAAGTTATCCAGACAGATCACTTCATGACCCTGTTCCATCAAGCGATCGATTAGATGGGAACCAATAAAACCCGCACCGCCTGTAACTAGGATTCTCATGTAATCGCAAAGCACACATATAAAATTATTCTTAAAATACCCTTACGCTGGCTTTTTGGCAAATATTTTTTTGACGAGGTGTTATCAGCGATCGCCGATGCTAGGCTAATGGCTGGGTAATCCTTAAAAAATGTAACAATTTTCGTAGTCATCCCTACAGAGTTCTATATCGTCCAATCTTGTAGGCGTAAATTAGGGATTTGAGAGAAATCACGATAATTGCGTGTTACTAAAATACTGTTTTCTGATAAACTAATCGCTGCAATTCTTAAATCTTGTGTTCCTATACGAATTTTTTGCTCCCGTAATTCTCTGAAATGATAATGAGCTTCTAAAGTATAGTTCAAAATTTTAAATTTGCTCAGATAATTAACTATATCTCTCAAACCTTGATAGCCTTTGATTAACTTTTCATATTGATTGCTTTGAGAGTATTTTCTGATCACGCTGAACCATCCTCTTACTTGTTCTTCTAAAGTAATAATTGTTATAGCCGTATCATCAGGATCGATAGACGCTACTCTCCGAACTAAGTTCGGATGTAGTTTTTGCAGTAGGGTTATATGATCGGTATCTAATATATATTGAGTCACGGTGTTTCAACTTGTTGACTGTCTTCTTGGTCAACTTTTTGACGATAGGTTTCCATACTCTCTATGACTTCATCTAAGAGGGGATTATAGGTTAGTGTAACTGGTATATTGAGCAGTGGATGCTCTTGTTGTTGTTTTTTCTGCGCTAATTTTTCAAATAATTGGTTTTGTTCTTCTAAAGAAAGTTTATCGATAGATTCTATAATCTGGCTAAGAGAAAGATGAGGAGTCATAAATTACAAGCCTTTTTGACTAGATATTGATGCTAGTGTAGCATAATTCCCTTCGCTAACAGCTTTAAAACAGATCCTACAGTAATCCGCATTTTTCTGATAGTTCCCTAGTGGTACAAACAGGATGCCTGTAAATGACATTGATGCAATTGGTAGCACAGGCATCCGCCGCCTGTAAAGAGATAGAAAGATTTAAGGTTAGAACAAGGCCAGCATCTGTTATAGTTTAATACAGAAGAAACTCCCTTGTCAAATTTAGGCAAATTCGGGCAAAATAGGGGATGTAAATTTTATACACTATTTAGTATTATTTTGATAGGACTAAAGAGGCTAGATTATGACCAGTGCCGAGCAAAATAAGCTATTTATCCTGATCGATGGGCATTCTTTGGCTTTTCGTGCCTATTATGCCTTTGCTAAGTCTCGTTCGGGACCTCTGCGTACTTCTAGCGGCATTCCCACCAGTGTTTGTTTTGGGTTTTTAAATTCTCTGCTGCAGTTACTAGAAACTCAAAAACCCACTTATTTAGCAGTGGCTTTTGATTTAGCAGTCCCTTCTTTTCGCCATGAAGCTGATGTCAATTATAAGGCGAATCGGCAAGAAACTCCCGAAGAATTTCGCCCCGATTTAACTAATCTGCAAAGTCTCTTGGCAGCGATGAATATTCCTATTGTGACTTCTCCGGGTTACGAAGCAGATGATGTTTTAGGAACTTTGGCAAAACAAGCCGGCGATAATGGTTATACTGTTAAGATTTTAACAGGCGATCGAGATTTATTCCAATTGGTAGATGAGGAGAAAAAAACCACGGTTCTCTATCTGGATATTAATGCGGTCAAAAGTACCTCTGGCCAGGGTTATACAGAATTTAATTCCCAAGCTGTCACGGAAAAGTTAGGGGTGACACCAAAACAGGTAGTAGATTTTAAAGCTCTTTGCGGTGACAAGTCTGATAATATCCCCGGGGTGCGCGGAATTGGCGAAAAAACAGCGATAGATTTATTAAAAAAATACGATAACTTAGAGGATATATATACCAATCTGGAATCGATTAAGGGAATGGTAAAAACTAAATTATTAGAGGGTAAAACCGCTGCCGAAAGTTCTCGCTATTTGGCCAAAATTGCCCTTGATGCCCCCGTTAGCCTCGAAGAGGAGAAATTTCGCCTCCGAGGTTTTGATCGGCGTTTAGTTAAAGCTTTATTGGAAAGATTAGAATTAAAGAAAATTCTCCAGAAACTCGATCAAATTCAACAGCATCTAGGTGGCACTACTACCCTAGAATTAACTAGCGATGCTGATTCTAATCAATTGTCTCTGTTTGATTTACCCCCTATTTCTCCACCAGTTCTAATTGCTCCCGACATTATTGATACTATTCCTAAGTTAGATGCTTTACTGGCAAAATTAACAACTTTCACTAATCCACATTTTCCCGTCGCTTGGGACACCGAAACCACGGATTTAAATCCTCGTGTAGCCAAATTAGTCGGCATCGGTTGCTGTTGGGGAAAAGAATTAAATTCTCTGGCCTATATTCCCATCGGCCACCAGAGCGGTGATAATTTAAATCTAGAGATAGTTCTCGAAAAATTACGCCCAATTTTAGCCAGTGATAATTATCCGAAAGTCTTCCAGAATGCGAAATTTGATATTGATGTTTTTTATCATCAAGGAATTACCGTTAAAGGTCTATTTTTTGATACTATGGTGGCTAGTTATGTCCTCCATCCCGAACTAACTCATAATCTCGAAGATTTATGCGATCGCTATTTAGACGGTATCACTTCCCTTAGTTATAAAAGTCTCGGTATTCCTGCGGGAAAAACCATCGCTGATTTAGATATTGCCACTACTGCTACCTACTGCGGATTAGATGCCTACGCTACCTATTTACTTCAAGAAAAATTACAGGCAGAATTAACTAAAATCACCCCTTTGTATCAATTATTCTCAGAGGTAGAATCTCCCTTAGTCATGGTGCTGTGGCAGATGGAAAATTATGGTATAAAAATTAATATCAATTATCTAAAAAACTTGTCCCAGCAGCTAGAAAGAGACTTAGCAGAAATAGAAAAAAAAGCTTATGAATCCATCGGAGAAACCTTTAATCTTAGCTCTCCTAAACAGTTAAGTGAAATCCTCTTTGATCGATTGGCACTCAATCGCAAAAAATCCAGAAAAACTAAAACAGGTTACTCCACCGATCAAAGTGTTTTAGAGAAACTACAAGGAGATCATCCCTTAGTTGATTATATCCTTGAACATCGCACCTTATCCAAATTAAAATCCACCTATGTGGATGCTTTACCGAAATTAGCCGAACCAAAAACCGCACGAGTACATACAGATTTTAATCAAACCATCACCAGCACCGGACGCTTATCATCCTCCAATCCTAACCTACAAAATATCCCCATTCGCAGTGAATTTTCCAGGCGAATTCGTCAAGCTTTTATCCCCGAAGATGGTTACTTATTGGTGTCAGCAGACTACTCACAAATCGAGTTAAGAATTCTCGCTCATCTCAGTCAAGAACCAGTTTTATTAGAAGCTTATCGTAGTAACCAAGATGTTCATAAAGTCACCGCTCAATTGCTCTTTGATAAAAAGGAAATTACCCCCGAAGAACGCAGTTTAGGAAAAACAATTAACTTCGGGGTTATTTATGGCATGGGAGCGCAAAAATTCGCCCGTGAATCGAAATTAACCGTAGAACAGGGCAGAAAATTTATTGAAAAATATCATCAACGTTATGCCCAAGTATTTGAGTATTTAGAGAATAGCAAAAAACAAGCAATTGCTCAGGGATATGTGGAAACAATTTTGGGCAGAAGACGTTATTTTAACTTCGATAATCCCCTCTTAAAAAGACTGCGGGGACTGTCCTTACATGACATCGATTTAGATAGCCTCAAACTCAACAACGAGGAAGCACAATTATTAAGATCGGCTGCTAATGCGCCCATTCAGGGTTCCAGTGCTGATATTATTAAAGTAGCGATGGTAAAATTGGCCGAGGTACTGCAAAATTATCGAGCGAGATTACTGCTGCAAGTCCATGATGAATTAGTCTTGGAAGTACCGAGGGAAGAATGGCCATCCCTAGAGTCAAAAATCAAGACGACTATGGAAGAAGCTGTCTCCTTGACGATCCCTCTCTTGGTAGAAATTAAAGCCGGTGACAATTGGATGGAAACCAAATAAAACTATGATCGAAAACAGACAATTTTTAACCCCAGAAGAATCCGCAGATGTGGACGCTGCCCTCTTGACTTCTCCCGAAAAATTCCTGACTCGTTTAACGATTTCTTCCCTACGCTTACTAAAAATAATCGCCGAAGATACGGGAGTAACCCTAGAAGAACTAACCCATAAACAGGTCATTCAATGGCTAGAAAAAGATAGTCAACTGCGTCGGGAACAGGGGATCGAAGCGGCAGTGCTGAAATGGTAAATAAACTCTTAAAAAATTAGCTACCCCTGACAATTTATGCTAGTTTTTAGCTATGAAGTTACTGGAGTTACAACAATGACAATTACCCTAAAAGTGCCTAGTATTGCCTGTGAAGGTTGCGCTAATACCATTACTAAAGCGATTAACAATCAGCAACCGGCAGCCCAAATATCGGTGGATGTAGCCAATAAAATCGTCACGGTAGAAACCACCGCATCCCGCGCAGAAATTGCCCAATGGATCAGCGAAGTCGGCCATACTGTTGAGTCTGGAAGTGAGGGTTGACATCCTCCCCCGTTAAAAATAGACCTCTGGTAAAAATCAACAATTGTCGTGATTATTGTTGAATGTCATCTCGAATACTGCTCGACTGACACCTTCTACAAAGCTAAGTGCTTTATTTGCTGTGTCAATCATGTGTTCAACATACACTTGATTATCTTTCTGCGACATAACACACCTCTGCTGTTGCTAAAACACGCTCACGAATACGATGATTAAGAGATTTGACGGTAACGAGATCAATAGTACGTCCATCAAATAATTGAGATAATTCTTCTTGAATTTGATGAAGTTTGAAAAAACTGGGAGTAAAACCAAGTTCAAACTCAACGAGCATATCAATATCACTATCTGCGGTGAAATCATCTCGTAAAACTGAACCAAATAAGGAAAGTTTATGAATATGCCAATGTTGACAAAGTTGTGAGAGTTTTTCTTGAGGAATTTTCATATTTTTGTGTTGATCAGATTAGGTTTACTCCCAAGCTTTCTAGTTGTTGGTTTATCCAAGCGGTTGCCGTTTATTCCTCGGTTTCTATCGCTTTTTCTACTCCTATTTTAGCAATTTCTAAGAGTTGTTTGGATTTTGCTTTTAAAGCACTCTTAGAGTAAGGGTGCGATCGCTTTTAAAAGTTCTGTTAATTTATTTTCAACTATGTCCCATACCACATCCAAATCAAGCTGATCGTATTTATGAACAATGACATCTCGCATTCCAGCCATTTCTCGCCAAGGAATTTCTGGATGTTGTTGACGGAAGATTACAGAAAGACGTTTAGTCGCTTCACCAATAATGGTAATTTGGTAGAGGATGGCAGACAATTTTTCATCATTGTTTTCCAATTCTGATTTACCGATACCATCGGTATAGCGCAAAATACGTCTAATAGAATTTACAATGTCGATTAGAGATTCTTGATCACGAGGCATATATAATCTGTGCTGATTCTAAAATGTTTTTACATCTTAGCCAGTTATCACTCCGTTTGAGTGCTGCTTTCACAATTAAATCTACTTTTCGATCAAAAATTGCTTGCAGTTCATCGCGCATTTGTAGGGTTTCGGTTAAACCTCGTTTAGCAGTTGGGGAAAAGGTAATTAAAATATCAATATCGCTATCTGAACGGAAATCTTCGCGTAAAACTGAACCAAATAATGCCAATTCGGTGACTTGCCACTTTTGACAAAATGCTTTAATTTGTTCCATTGGTAGATTTATTTTTGTGTTCATCAGATTAGTTTTACTCCCAAGCTTTCTAGTTTTTGGTTTATCCAAGCGGTTGCCGTTTCTTCATCGGTTTCTGTTGAATTTCCGTCTATTGACATGGTTTTCAAGTGCTTGAATAAAGATTTAATAGGGGAGCATTCTAACTTGAAAAGTTCACCAATTTCGCTCTAATAAATGTTCCTTTACAGCGTTTCTTCGATAGATGAGGTACGTTCTTGCGACTGAAATCCTTATTTACAAGTGTGAGTTGCTGATAGTTTTACATGACAGGTTCGGAAGAACCTATTTTATATATTTATTGCGTATTGTTAAGAAGCGTGTGAGATTGCCCTGGTCATGAGAAAATTTTTCTTTACACCTATCCCATCCTTAAATTATAAGTAAGAAAAAACATTTTTGGAGGACAATTGCAATGATCAACCCATCAAAAAAACTTATCCATTGTGGGGGGGGAGATAAAAACAACCTATCGTTTCTCTCTCGTGAAAAACTTGTTCTAGGGAGCGCGATTATCGGCGGTATTTTCTGCCTAGCTACAACCGCATCGGCGGCTACCTTCGAGACTACACCTTTTCAAATCCTGACGGTAAATTCCGAAACCCCAGCTGCGATTAATAAAGTTTTTTCTAGCATCCTTGTTAGTGGAGTTCTCTACAAGGCCGAGGTGTCTGGAGTGTTTACACCCGACTTCGCCTTCGGTCAGAGAGGCGAATTTTGGGATGTGGACGCTCGCTTCGTAAGCCGAGATAATTTCGCAACTGTTAACGATACTGATCCGAATTTCTTTGATTTCGATTTTGGTTTGTTCTCGACAGCTTTAGGCGGCGATGACGATGATTTCTGGGGAACTTATCAAGCTTCTGGCGTTTATTCCTACGAGTTTTTCGGTACGGGAAGTGCTATAGATTTCTACGTGAATGATATAGGCGCAGCCAGTGGCTTTGACAACCAGGGGACTTTTACGGTAAGACTCTTTCGCGAAGCGGTGGGTACACCGGAGCCATCTGGAGCGATCGGTTTAAGCCTATTAGGACTTGGTTTCGTCGCCGCTCGCTGGAAGCGGAAGTAACGAACCAAAGGACGGATTAGTATTATTCAATCCATCTCGGCTCGACTTAAGCGATCGCACTAGGACACTCGATCGATCTGCACATATACTAACCCATCCCGCACCTGCACCGGGTACGCTGGCAAAGGCAGATCGGCAACGGTCAAACATTCCCCCGTATCGAGACGGTACTGAAAATGATGGTGAGAACAAGTAGGGATATTATGGGTAAACGTTCCTGTAACCAGGGTTTGACTAATTCGTGATAGCGGAGAAGTCCGTAGATCACTTCGTCAGTCAGGGTGCTTTTTAAGGCAGGTAGGGCTTGACGATTTGAAATGACAGATTAACCTCGTTAGCGCCTCGCGATGGGGGGATTCGATCACTCTTTTGATTCCGATCGCCACTAACTGATGATGATCTTCCCAAGTTGAGAGATGCAGCCATGCTCGCTCCTTAGCAACGACTGATTAGCTCAATACCAATTAGCAAAGCGTGCAAGTCAGCCATAATCGTTTACTCTCCTAAATTGGCAACTTCAAAAAGTTCGTGGACGGTGCAAAAACTCTGATTGTATCTAGGTTTTACTTTTTCCTTGTTACTTTTTCCTTTTTACTTGGCATCAATTGTCCGTGACTCAATATCTGTAATAATCTAATAAAGCCCTTGTAAACCTTCTTTAAGCTCTGGGTTTTCGTCTTGATCGAGATGCACAAAATCGCCCTTAGATGAGAATTAGTTTACAAAAATTTACATTTGGAGATAAGGAGCAATGAGTCAAGTTTCCGGTACAGATGTTCCCGATTTGGGTCGTCGTCAATTTATGAACCTGTTGACCTTTGGTACAATTACCGGAGTAGCGGCGGGGGCTTTGTATCCGATTGTTAAGTATTTTATTCCCCCCTCGGCCGGTGGTACAGGTGGCGGTGTCACCGCTAAAGATGCCCTAGGCAATGATGTGATTGTCAGTCAATTTCTGACCAGCCATAACGCTGGCGATCGCACCTTAGCCCAAGGCTTAAAAGGCGACCCCACCTATTTAGTCGTCCAAGAGGACAAAACCCTGGCCAACTACGGAATTAACGCCGTCTGTACCCACTTAGGTTGTGTGGTGCCTTGGAATGCCAGCGAAGAAAAATTCATGTGTCCTTGCCACGGTTCCCAGTACAATGCCGAAGGAAAAGTAGTTCGCGGTCCAGCGCCTCTATCCTTAGCCCTCGCCCATGCCAACGTCACCGATAATGATAAAGTCGTCTTCTCCACTTGGACGGAAACCGACTTCCGCACCGGCGAAGAACCCTGGTGGTCCTAGATTATTCAATGTGACGAGATTTGGAATTATTCAACCGATAGAGATGAGAACATTCAACTTTTTAAGCTTCCCGCAAGTCCACAGACAGGCCCTAGTGAAAGCTGTCCTCGTGGCGATCGCTACCGTTTCCCTACTCCTAACCAGCGATGTCATTAACCCCCAATCTGCCCAAGCATATCCTTTTTGGGCGCAACAAACCGCCCCGGAAACCCCCAGAGAAGCAACCGGTCGGATTGTCTGCGCGAACTGCCATTTAGCCCAAAAACCCGCCGAAATTGAAATCCCCCACTCGGTATTACCCGATAGCGTCTTTGAAGCAGTGGTAAAAATCCCCTACGATCCCGCCAGTCAACAGGTGTTAGGAGACGGATCGAAGGGGGGTTTAAACGTCGGTGCAGTCTTAATGCTACCGGATGGTTTTAAAATCGCGCCCCCCGATCGCATTCCCGAAGAAATGCAGGAAAAACTCGGTGGAGTCTATTTCCAATCCTACAAAGAAGGTCAAGATAACGTGGTTATCGTCGGCCCCTTACCCGGGGATCAATACAAAGAAATCGTTTTCCCCGTCCTGGCCCCCGATCCTAGCCAAAATAAAGGTATTCACTTCGGTAAATATGCTGTGCATTTAGGGGCCAATCGTGGTCGCGGTCAAGTGTACCCCACCGGTGAACCGAGCAATAATAACGCTTTCAAAGCTTCTACCGCAGGTACAATTAGCCAGATCAGCAAAACCGAAGCCGGTGGTTATGAAGTCACCATCACTTCTGAAGCTGGCCCCGTGGTGGAAAATATTCCCGCAGGTCCTGAGTTAATCGTCTCGGAAGGTCAAGCCATCGAAGTGGGACAATTTTTAACCAGTAACCCCAATGTTGGCGGTTTTGGTCAAAAAGAGACGGAAGTTGTCCTACAAAATCCCGGCCGGATCAAAGGATTGGTTTTATTCCTCGGTGGTATTATGCTCTGCCAAATCCTCTTAGTTATTAAGAAAAAACAAGTGGAAACAGTACAAGCGGCCGAAATGAATTTCTAATCGTAATATTTCGGTTATTTTTGCTAGAAAGCGGGTTATTTGCCCGCTTTTTAGCTTTGGGTCGGGAAAACGCTCACCCCTCGCTGCCGTCTGATACAATCGGTTCAACTTAACCGATAAGTGTCAATTTTTTATGAATCAGTCGCTTGTTCCAGTCATTCTCGCCGGTGGTAAAGGGGAACGTTTTTGGCCCCTCAGTCGTCTAGCGCGTCCGAAACAGTTTCTCTGTCTTGATGGTAGTGGTCGCAGTCTTTTACAAGCAACGGCCGATCGTCTATTATCTTTAGGGGCAGGTTGGGAAAATCTCTGGGTAATTACCGCTAGTGCGATCGCTGATGGTGTCCGCGAACAACTGCCCGATTTACCGGAGAGTAACCTATTAGTGGAACCGGTGGGCAAGGATACGGCCCCGGCTGTGACTTGGGCTACTTTAGAAGTGATAAAACGTTATGGTAAGGAAGTGGCGATCGGTTTTTTTCCTGCCGATCATTATATTGGTGATCAAGAGGCTTATATTAACACTTTAAAAGCGGCCGTAGAAGTGGCCGTCAGCCAAAAAGCGATCGTTACTTTAGGGATTAAACCCGATTATCCCTCCACCGGTTACGGTTATATCGAACAGGGAGAAAATCAAGGCGAATTTAATGGTTTACCCGTCTATAAAGTGAGTCGTTTTACGGAAAAACCCGATCGCACCACGGCCGAAAAATTCCTAGAAACGGGACTTTTTAGCTGGAATAGCGGAATGTTTATCTTTCAGGGACAAGTGGTTTTAGAGGAGCTAAAAACCCACGCTAATAATATTTTACAACCTCTGATCGATCGGGGCATCGCTGCCTATGAGGATTTAGAGAAAAAAAGTATCGATTATGCTTTGATGGAAAAAACCCAACTCGCTTACGTTTTACCCGCTAATTTTGGTTGGGATGATCTGGGAGATTGGAATTCTCTGGAAAGATTACTAGAAGCAAAGGGCAAAAATATTGAACTGGCCAATCATGTCGGTTTGGATACGGAAGGCTCTATTATCTATGCTAGTGATGAGGAGGAAGTGATCGTTACTATTGGTTTAAAAGATCTGGTAATTGTTCGCGACGGTAAAGCAACTCTCGTTGTCCACAAAGATCGTACCCAAGATATTAAACAAGTTCTCAAGCAATTACAAACTGATCCCAAATTAGAGAAATTGTTATAGGATTGATATTAGTTACCAGCTTTTTCAGTAATCAGTGATCAGTAAACAGTAATCAGTGAAAAGACAGTAGGAAACCTCTATTTAATACTGCTAACTTAAAACTCAAATCTGATCACTGATAACTTACCCACTGATAACTGATAACTGAAAGGGGTACATCTCATTTTTGTAAATCTACTAAGTTGGGATTTTTTAAGGGAAACTCTCTACTAAAATCGGGCGTTACTTTCGGTTTTATCGCTCAATCCAAGCTTTTGGGGGGTTCTACCCCCCAAACCCCCCGTCGGGGGACGAAGCGCCTCCCCCGAACCCCGGAGCGCATTAGTTTTTTTGTGGGATGCTTACACGCAGCTGCTGATATATCTGTAATAATTTAAGAGTCACTGATAATTGCTGATTATCGGTATTTCTGCAAATGTGGGATGCAGCCATCGATAAGTACCTAACTTACCCACTGATAAACTGATAACTAATAACTGATAACTGATAACTAATAACTAATAACTGATAACTGATAACTGATAACTGATAACTGATAACTGATAACTGATAACTGATAACTGATCACTGATAACTGATAATACCGTGTTCTCACTCCCCCAAACCAGTCAAAGACAAAAAGAAATCCTTGAGATAGTTCTCGGCAACGGTTGGGACTATATGCGCGGGGTTTTAACCCTAGGAAAAACAGAAAATCCCCAGATTCCCACCCCAGAAGTTCTCAAAAAAATCCTCGTGGAATTGGGGCCTTTTTATGTCAAATTGGGACAGTTACTTAGTACCCGTCCCGATCTGCTACCTGCTAATTATATCGAGGCTTTAACTGCCCTACAAGCGCAAGTTCCTCCCGTTGCTTGGACAGATATAGAAATAGTCATCACCGAACAGTTAGCAAAACCGATCGAACAGGTATTTAAATATATTAATCCCCAACCGATCGCCGCAGGCTCGATCGGGCAAATTCATCGGGCAACTTTATTATCTGGGGAGGAAGTAGCGATTAAAGTCTTGCGTCCGGGGATTGAAAAAATTGTCGCCCAAGATAGTGCCTTAATTAAGGGAATTGCTGATTTAGTTGCCCTCACAGAATTTGGTCAAAGTTACGACGTTGTTAACTTAGCAGAGGAGTTTATTAAAGCAGTCAATGCGGAATTAGATTTCACCCAAGAAGGTCATTATACCGACCAATTGCGCTATAATTTAACCCAGAGTCGGTGGTCAGAACCCAAACAGTTAGTTATTCCTAAAATTTATTGGGACTTAACTAATTCCAAGATATTAGTGTTAGAATGGTTAGAGGGAAAACAAATTTTAGAGGCCGATGTTTCTAGACCGCCAACTGAGCAAGCAATTTCCCAAAGAAAAAGCGAAATAACTAGGATTTTGTTTCGGTCATTTTTTCAACAAATTTATATTGATGGCTTCTTTCATGCCGATCCTCATCCGGGTAATATTTTCTATCTTGACGATGGTAGAGTAGCTTTAATTGACTGTGGTATGGTGGGCAGATTAGACCCGCAAACTCAACAAATTTTAACAGAATTGTTATTAGCAATTGTTGACTTAGATGCGAAAAGATGCAGTCAGCTAACTATTAAACTATCCGAGTCAGTAGTCCCGATTACTTTAGTACAATTAGAGGTGGATTATGAGCGGATGCTGCGAAAATATTATAACCTCAATTTAAATCAAATTAACTTTAGTGAGGTGGTTTATGAACTTTTGCAAATTGCCCGTCGCAATAGAATTAAACTTCCGGGTAATTTAGGTTTATTCGCCAAAAGTCTCGCTAATCTAGAAGGAACTGCCCGAAAATTTAATCCTGATATTAATATCCTGGAAGAAGTCAAACCGCTATTAACTAATATTCTCGAACAACAGTTAATCGGTAGCACTCCCCTACAAACTGCCCTAAGAACAGTTTTAGACTTGAAATCTTTTTCCCTGAAATATCCCCGTCAAATCGAAGTTTTACTAGATGGTTTAACCTCGGAAACTTTAAATGTTAATCTGAAAATTCGCGACTTAGATAATCTCCGTCGCAGTTTAGATAATTCCGCCAATCGACTAGCTTTTAGTGTGATTATTGGTTCCTTAATTATCGGGGCCGCCATTGTCACAGCCAGCACCCAATCTCGGCAATTAACTATTATTAGTACCGTATTATTTGCTACAGCTAGTTTTATCGGTTTATGGTTAGTTGTCGGTATCCTGCGATCGGGTAGATTGCGCTAGAAATTATGGCGATTAAATTAAGATTTGTTGTTGTAAAAATTTCGCCCACTGACTAGCCAATTCAACTTCAGTAAAGGGAATTTTTTCAGGCGATCGCTCCTTAAAAATAAATTCTAGGCAAGGGGAACCTTGGGGGGGAAGAGCATCTAAATCCACCACTTGATTATTAACTAGCAGACGGATTTCTTTGACCTCCTCTAGGGAAAAAGTTTGTAAATTAATCACTCCCTTACGAGTTGGCTTTCCCCAAGTGATAATTTTATCTTTTTGACCTAAGACAGAATATATATCATACTTAGCTCGATCGAAGTTTTCCGCCCATACTCGATAGATTTCCACTTTTTGGTATTCATTCCAACCACTCCAAGCCAACCAAATAAATAGAATTAATAAAGGTGTCCACAATAACCCGCGTTCCATAAACTATCGCCCCAAAATACCAGTCAATTAATCGTATTTTATGCTAAGTGGGTGGGTGGAATTAAATATAAGATGAACGTAGGTTGGGTTGAAGCATGAAACCCAACGCCCGCATGGGTTACGCTACCGCTAACCCATCCTACAAATAATTGTGCCTCCCTACTTAATTGGCAGCAAGGGATTATACTAGGGTTTGCGGCAAAAAGTTTTTCGGTGGTGGCAGGGTGTGGGGTGTGGGGTGTGGGGAAGGAAACCTCTTTCATCTGCGGTGGTGAAAATTTTTTCATCGGGACTGACTTGCTGATTCGGAAAAAAAGGGCAGACAAAAGCCCACCCTAGGATTAATAATTAGTCAATCAAACCTTAGACATCGTAGTAGAGAGAGAACTCGTAGGGGTGAGGACGTAAGCGCATCGGGTTAACTTCGTTATCGAGTTTGTAGGTGATCCAGTTTTGGATAAAGTCTTCGGTAAAAACACCAGAATCGGTCAAGAAAGCGTGATCTTTTTCGAGACTTTCCAGAGCTGCTTCTAGAGAACCGGGGGTAGAGGGTATTTTTGACAATTCTTCGGGGCTGAGTTCGTAGATATCCACATCGAGGGGTTCCCCTGGTTCAATTTGATTTTTAATCCCATCGATACCGGCACAGAGCATGGCGGCAAAAGCGAGGTAGGGGTTAGAAGTGGCATCAGGACAACGGAATTCTAAACGTTTGGCTTTTGGGTTGCTTCCCGATAAAGGAATCCGAATCGAAGCGGAGCGATTACCTTGGGAGTAGGCCAGGTTTACAGGGGCCTCAAAACCGGGGACGAGACGCTTGTAAGAGTTGGTGGTGGGGTTAGTTAAAGCTAAGAGAGCGGGAGCGTGTCTAAGCAAACCACCGATGTAGTACAGTGCCATTTGGCTAAGTCCGGCGTATTTATCCCCAGCGAACAGGGGTTGACCATCTTTCCAGATAGACTGGTGAACGTGCATCCCGGAACCATTATCACCAAAGATGGGTTTGGGCATAAAGGTGACGGTTTTACCGTATTTCTTGGCCACGTTCTTAATGCAGTATTTATAGGTCATCAAGTAGTCGGCAGCCCGTACTAGGGTAGAGAATTTAATCCCTAGCTCGTTTTGACCACCAGTGGCGACTTCATGGTGATGTTTTTCGATGGGAACTCCGCAGTCGGCCATGGTTAAGAGCATTTCCGTGCGGATATCTTGAGAGGTGTCGGTGGGACTAACGGGGAAATAACCCTGTTTGTAGGCGGGTTTATAGGCAAGATTTCCTTCTTTTTCGTCTTTACCGCTATTCCAACGACCTTCGACACTATCCATGTAGTAATAGCCCGAGTTGGCGGTTTGGTCGAAACGAGCGCTATCAAAGAGGAAAAATTCCGCTTCCGGTCCAAAATATACGGTATCACCTAAACCGGTAGTGCTAAGATAATCGATCGCTTTCTGAGCAATAGAGCGAGGATCGCGGCTATACCATTCACCGGTTCTCGGTTCTTTGATGCTACAGATCATACTTAGGGTAGGTTCCTTGTAGAAGGGATCGATCCAAGCAGTGGTAGGATCGGGAACCATGGCCATATCGGATTCGTTAATTGCTTTCCAACCGCGAATACTGGAACCATCGAAGGCAACACCATCACTGAAAGAGCTTTCATCGATTTGATCGTAGTAGAACGAGCAATGTTGCCAAATACCTGGCATATCAATAAATTTCAGGTCGATAATCTTAATATTGTTGTCCTGAATCATTTTCAAGACTTCTTGTGGCGTTTCGGGCATGGAAAACTCCTTTGACGTATGGATCAGTTCTTAAGCTTCTCAAAAAATCCATCCTAAACAGTCACTTTGGCCGGTTTTGTATTTTTCGATACAAAATCTTGAATCCTAGCTTGAAAAAATCTGTAATTTCCTTGGTCTGCCGCAAAAGCTAACTTGGCAGCAAATCCTGAAGCAGCGGAAGGAGATTTTGAGGACGATAATTGGGATCAGCCTTAAGTCGTTCGACCACACTACCATGAACGGCAACTTTTGCCGATTTTATCGGTCGCCATGCCTCGCCACCTAAAGCATACAAACCGGTCACTCTATTATCAAATTTAGTGGTTGGCTCTGGTTTAATCTGGAATTCCTCACCATACTTTTCAGTTAAATCAAACTCCAATCCTAACTTTTTAGCCTCGTCGATCATCCATTTTAAAGTACAATCCGATAGCCCCCGATATTTTTCGGTTCCCCCACCAATACAGCCATGTTCACCGGCAAAGAACACTTGTTGGACTACTTGTTCGGGATTTTTTTCATTTTTCTCCATGGCAGTGGAAGGAAAACTTTTGCGTTTCTCATCAATGGCAACTGCATGAAAGGCATTTTCCACAATCGGACTTAGTCTGGCATCGAAAAATTCATACTTCCGATTCCAGAGTTTATCCAAGGATAGCCAAGGCACCACATCAGGAACACCTAATGCTCCCACCGTATCCCAGCACCCTAACATTTTGATAGGTACACGATACTGTAAATAATCTTGTTCGGTATCTATCTTTTTGCTGTTATCTTGGCGGAATTTTTGATATTCTGGAGCATTTGGACTAATTTTAAAATTTCGATAAAGCTGATAAGCTTTAGGCAATTCGCGGATCTTGGAACGACTCAATAAACCACATTTATAGATCATACCTGCTAAACAACGAACTATATAGGCCCCCCGACTAAAGCCCACTAGGTAAATTTCGTCTTCAGCCTCTACATTATAATTCATACACAAAAAGCGATAGGCATCTTGAATAATTCTGTCAATTCCCCAGCCAAAGGCACCCCCGCCTAAACGTTCGATTAAATTATCATCTTCTGCCGTGCCAGATCCTGATATATAATGGACAATCTGTGGCGTTTGATCATCGGCGCTGTGTTTAACTAAGCGGGCAAATTTGACCACATTCGTAGGATAGGAACTTGCCAGTTGATTCCAAGTCCCATCACAGCAAACAACTAAACGTTTTTTCTTGCTTGTATGGGATGGTTTAGTAGGTTCGCTATTGTCGGCCCCAGATAATTGTGAATCTTTCCGGTCCTCTTTGTCGGTTGACTGGATTTGATCTCCTTTGTCGCTAGTTACAGATAGTTCGGGTTTTGCTGGAGTGGCGATTGAACCACCTACCTGACCTAATTCTACCGGTTGAGATAGTTGAGTTTGAATCGGCAGTTGCTCTTGCTGCCAAGTGGCACCATTAATTGTGCCTTTATTGTCATTACTTGTTTGATCTTTAGCGATATTTTCTGAACCTTCATTGAGAGGCCAATATGCTACTAATCCGGTTTCATTTCCTTTTAATCTCTGGTACATATCCCTTTGCAGCTCCGATTCCAGTCGGGCGGTATTCCACACCCTCACTTCCGTCATTTGACCTTCAAAGTAACCATCATTAGTCCAGTTACTCTTACCTATATAGTTTAGGGTTCGGTTTAGGTTATCTGGAAGGCTTAATTGTTTACTTTGGATTAATTGACCATTTTTATACAATTTGGCCATCCCCCACTGATCAATGGTAGCTCCTATATGAGTCCACTTACCAATTTCTAAGACATTTGCGGCTTCTAAGATGTGATGTCCATTGTTACAATACAGATGTAGTCCTAGGGCGTTAGATGTTCCCACATTTCCCAAAACAATGTTATTTTTCCCGGCTCCATTCCCGAAATCAATAATTCTTGACCAAAAGCGCCAACTCTGGTGCTGTACCCAAGCTTCTACGGTAAACCCCTGGGAATAGTCGGTATTGGCAGCGGGCAACTGTATATAATCATCTATTCCATCAAATGTCAGAACAGATTGGCCTGTAACTTCAGATTGTTGACTGCTATTCATCGAAAAATTGGGTCTGAAACCCCCTCCTTTTAGAACGTTTTTAATTTGAATACTAGCGCATTTACACGATATAGGCTAGAATGTGATGCCATTTTTCTAAAGTAGTGGCAGAGATGGTTAATTCCCCACCCCCCCTGCCCTACCCCGACATCGGGGGGGTCGGGAGGCAAGGGGAGGCGGGGGTGAGGGACACGAACCAAGAAAAATGGTATAACTGCCAATCCAACTTGAAAAACCCAGTTAGGTATTGTTCCACAACTTGCCAATCCTAGAGCTTTTAAACGGGATTTAGTCTAACAAAGCCCATAGACAACAGCTTATCTGGCTGACGACCGGCGGCTAAAAATTAACCTTGCAAGAAAACTTAACAATTGGCCAAGAAACTCGATCGAGTAGGTAGAATAGCAAGTAAATCATTTTGTAAACTCCACCCGATTAACTAACCAGAATAGAGATAACCAAGAACGCCTGTGATAGATAAAAGACGCACTACTCGCGATCTCCCCCAAATTAACGAAAGAATCCGCTTTCCTGAAATCCGCGTTATCGATAGCGACGGCTCTCAACTAGGAATTATTACTCCTGCCGAAGCTTTGCGCGTGGCCGAAGAAAAGGAACTTGATCTAGTCCTTGTCAGTGAAACGGCAAGTCCTCCCGTTTGCCGGATTATGGACTATGGCAAATACAAGTTTGAACAGGAGAAAAAAGCCCGCGAAGCCAAGAAAAAACAGCATACAGCCGATATAAAAGAAGTTAAAATGCGCTATAAAATCGATGAGCATGACTACAACGTGCGAGTCAACCAAGCGCAACGTTTTTTAAAAGCGGGAGATAAGGTAAAAGCGACGATTACCTTCCGAGGCCGGGAAATTCAACACTCTAACCTAGCGGAAGAATTACTGGCGCGCATGGCCAAAGACTTACAGGATGTGGCTGAGGTACAGCAAGCGCCAAAAAAAGAAGGTCGTAACATGATGATGATGTTATCGCCGAAAAAATAACTAAATAATCCAGAAAAAGGGGCTAAAACCCCTTTTTTGTTTTTCAGAAATCCCCAAAGGAACCCAATCATTTGAAACAAATGTATTAACCAGATTTTGACTCAATTCGCCGAATCGCCACCACTGCCGGCCGGGGAGGTTGATTAACTTGACCACTGGGCCAATTCGACCCTAGGGGGACTTGTCGTATTTGTTCAAATTCCTGCCCATTAGTGGTTTTCAGGGCAAATTTTCGGTTTTCAAAGGCCAAATCCCGACGAATTCCCCCCGCTTCCCCCGGATGTTGTACTGCCAAAAATAACGTCTCTTGGTCGGGAGTAAAGTACAATCCCGTTAATTCCGCATCCATGGGAGCGATAGCAAAAGGATAGGGATGCTCTTGACCCTTGGCAAACACCCAAGCGCTATTATTACCAAAAATCCCCAATAAATCCCGTTGACTAACCGGGACTCCTTGGGGATAACGAGTTTTCATCTCTCGATTTAACCCACCCGTGGAAATGTCGCTAACCATCCAGAGATTTCCCTGTTTATCGAAAGCGAGGTTATCGGGATTAGAAAAACCCTCACCCTTCTCTGTCGGTTCCCCTCCATAAGCGACCACATCCCAACGAAAACTTAAGGAAGCAGCATCGTTGTTATCTTCCCTTAAGCTGATAATCCAACCAAATTCGTAGGGTATTTCGCCATTTGGTCCCTTAAATATCTCCCTATCGGCTCCTCCCTCCGCTTCACTGGGACTACCAGAGGTAAAGGTTATATATAAAGTGCCATTCTCGTCCACTTCCGTATCTTCTGGCCGACCAGTACAAGTGATCCCAACTGCGTTAGCGGCAAAATGAGCATCGATGAGAATTGCTCCCTGTTTTTCCGTCCCATTACCTTCATACAGGTCTGCGAGGGTCTTATATTTAGCTTTGTAGGCTAGAATCTCCTCATCGTCCTTAAATAGCAGTAATTTAGTCTCATTGGCCGTTCTTTCGGGATTTGGCAAAGCTACCACCCCATCCCCGCGACTAGCGGCAATTTGACTCGGTAGGACCGGATTTATCTCCGTGTCGGGATTTAATGGTATCCAATAACCAGTTTTATCGGGGTTGAATTTCGCCCCGTAGAGCATTCCTTTTTCTAGGAGTTTTGAGTTATTTTTCTGCTTAATATCGCTAATTTTGCCCTCGGAAACGAATTTATAGATATGACCGCCTCTGCGATCGCATCCCGAATAAACTGCCAAGGGTTGCCCCGTCCGAGCGAGAAAAGCGACCGCTTCATGGCGAAAACGCCCTAACCAAGTGTGTTTTGTGCCGTAATCGTCGGGATTGGCCGGATCCACCTCCACCATCCAACCGTATTTATTTCCCGCTAACCCAAAGACGTTACCCCGGCCATCCACTTCCCCACTATTGAGAATAAAGGGAGTAGTATCGGGATGCAAGGAGGAACCATCTTTTAACACTACCTCCGTCACTTGGTCTTGAAAGTTCTCCTCGGCACTAAATACGGTTCCCCAGGGAGTTGTTCCCCCGGCGCAATTTTGAAACGTTCCGATAATTTTTGCCCCTAATCCGTCATCGTAGCCAAGTTTATCGGTTTTGGTAAAAATTGCTACAGCAGGACCGGTCGCTTTTAGGTGACGGCCGTCCTTTAGTCCAGAGATACCGGTAATGCGGCGATCGGCTTTACTATAGGTACGTTGCCATTTTCCTGTTGCATCTTTCGCCAGGGAAATTACGCCAATTCCCTGATCAATTAAACCTTCTAGGGATATTTCCGCAATTTTTGCCTTTAAGCTGGCATCTTGCAGGCTATAGGCGGCAATTTCACCCTTTTCGTTCGTTTTTTCCCGTACTTCCTTGACGGGTAGGGTTTTACCAATCACTTGTTCAAAGGTTTGTAGCCAAGTACGACCACTGATATATTCAAAATTAACGGTTAGATAACCTTGACCCCCACTGGTTTCGATAAAAGATAGATAATCATTGTTATAACCGAAACGGGAATCACCCACTGCATCCCCCCACTGGGCCAGCACATCATAGGTGAATCCTTGCGGAAGAACGAGATCATCTAGGACTGTATAGGTTTGATAGGCACTTTTTTGGCTTTCATCGCTCATCCCGTCAATTTTTAAGGGAATTGGCAGTTTGACTGGGACAAAGTTGAAGCCGAAATTATTAGCAGCGATCGCAGGACTGCTAATCAGAGAGGAATATTTTTTCTCTTGCAGACTGAAAAAAGAGACACCAGCAGTGGCAGTTAAAAAGGTGAGGAAATTACGGCGAGAAATACTCATATTTTCATTAATAAAGTCAAAACTGATACTCGGACTTTGATTAGGTTAAATTTTATTACAGACCCTTGACATAGGGATTATACAGTATCCAAGTTATGACTAAGTTAACAGCCAGTTAAAAAGCTCTCCTGCAAAAATAAAAAATCTTCCGTTAGGTGAGGAGATTCGGAGACAGGAGCAGAAAAAAGAGGTAAGAAAATCCCATCCCTCCCTCGGACATTAGATCAAAGTTTATTTCTTGCTTTAGTTGCTGCCGAACATTGATTTTAAGATCATCTCGGTAAATTCCCTCATCGGAACCAAGCAACTGGGAGAAATGTTATTTTCTCAGGCAAATCTGAGAGGATTATCTAGAAATATCTATATTACATTTCACCCATCGGTATGCTTTACCGAAATACTGGTTAGATGAAAAACAAGCAAGACAAGCTTTATTAAAACGCGGTGAAACAGTAAACAGTGATCAGTAAACAGTAAACGGTTGTAAGCTGATAGCTAGATTGTCAGTTAACAGAAATCGATGCAAAGTTCACTGAAAAGGATCATCATCGGGGCGAGTTTTTTTCTCGCTACGGTAGTCGGGGCAACTATCGGTTATATGGCCTACGGTTGGAGTTTTCTCGATGCCGTTTATATGGTGATTATCACCATATTTGGGGTAGGTTTCGGGGAAGTTAAACCGATTAACACACCCAGTCTGAGAGCTTTTACCATGTTAGTTATCGTCTGTGGGACCACCTCGGCCGTTTATGTGGTGGGGGGGTTTTTTCAGATGCTGACCGAGGGAGAAATTAACAAAGCCTTTAGCGATCGCCGGATGAATAAAGAGATGGAATCCTTAGAAAATCACGTCATAATCTGCGGTTTTGGGCGCATAGGACGCATCCTAACGACTAAATTGGCAAAAACAGCCCAATCCTTTATTATCGTCGATAATAACCCCGATCGCATTGGATTAGCTCAGGAAAAAGGCTACTTAACTCTTAATGGTAACGCTACCGATGAAAGCATTCTCCAAAAAGCCGGCATCGACAAAGCGCGAGTTTTAGCGACGGTATTACCCGATGATGCCTTAAATGTCTTCATCACTTTAACCGCAAGAGAACTCAGTCCGCAACTATACATTATCGCCAGGGGAGAATATCCCAGCACCGAGAAAAAATTAAAACTAGCCGGAGCCGATCAAGTGGTCTTACCTGCTACCATTGGAGCGGAGAGAATGGCCCATTTAATCACCCATCCGGCCGCAATCGATTTTTTACAGGAAGATGAAGGTAGGCGCAATCTCAACGAATTATTAGCCGATATCGATATGCAATTTGAAGAATACTCGATTTTAAGCGATTCGCCCTTTTTGGGACAACCTATCAGTCAGATGGAAGTGCGGGGACAGGGTGCTTTTATTATCGTCGCTATCCGTCAATTTGATGGTGGTGTCATCACCCATCCCGACCATTCCACCATTCTACAGCAAGGCGATACGGTCATTTTATTAGGTCATCGGGGCGATGTTCCCAATTTTGCCCGTCGTTATGCCTTGCGTCGAGAAATGCGCTATCGAGGGTCTTCTTGGTAGGATAGTTACCCAGAAAAAAGTTGAGCTTTTCTGGAATTAATTTCGCTGCCGATGGAGATAAGACTAACTCACTAATTATCTCCAGGGACAGCTATGAAATTAACCTATCGCGGCATTGTTTACAAGAAAAATCCCACTGCCACCGTTGCATCCAGTCCGCTGATTTTAGGCTATCGTGGTGTTCCCTATTTAAAAACCCGTGGTGTCGTTCAAACCATTGAGAAACTGGTAGCCGTTACCTATCGCGGTCAAGCCTATAATATCACTCAGTCTTTAGCTTCTTTGCCCATGTAAGAACCCTCTTTAAGTTTTTAACTTCTAGTTCTTTTTCAATCAATCTCTTTTAAATATTGTCAATTAATGATCACAGCAATTACCTTAAATGGATTTTATCTTCCCCCTTGCTCAAAGGGGGATTTTTTTACTTGTTTTTGCTAACAAAGAATATATATTCATAGTTAAGCAAATTAATTACAGGCAGTTCCCCAGTCCTGGTGTTCCCCCTTTCCAGATTCTGAATTTAATTTTGTCGAACTGCTGATGGTTATCAGTTTTTTGTAGAATAGGGAGATTGAGAAAACGAACATCTGCCATTATGACAAGATTCCCTTTGACTGGTCGCTACTCTGGTTTATGCGTCTTGCTCACTTTATTCTGGTTAAGCGGTCAATCTTTACCAGTGCGAGCGGAAAAAATCTATAATCCCGTCCCCCTCATCCTCAACAAAGAAATTAACGATACTCTCACCGACAAGGATATTCCCACGGGTGAGGGGGGGTTTGCCAGAGATTATACCGTAGATTTGGACAAGGATGATCAGGTGGCCATCGATCTCAAGTCAGAAAATTTTGATGGGGTGTTAATTCTCCTGGCTGACGATGGTTCCACTGTAGCAGAAAATGACGATGGTCCCGATGGTGGCACTAATGCCC
The DNA here is from genome assembly GCF_000297435.1 of Microcystis sp. T1-4. Taxonomy (GTDB): domain Bacteria; phylum Cyanobacteriota; class Cyanobacteriia; order Cyanobacteriales; family Microcystaceae; genus Microcystis. Next base: position 40,120 of record NZ_CAIP01000415.1, read on the forward strand.
TCCTCTTTGCGCGCATTACCGAGTCGGGTAAATATATTATTCGGGTGAGAGCTTTCGGAGAAACCGGTGGAGGAAAATTTACCCTGAAATTAACCCGTTTACGGGCCGTGGAGGGCAAAAATTAGCTAATTATTCTCAAAAAAACCAAGAAAAGAGCCTCTGTCCACTCCACCACCGCACCGTAGGTATCGCCGGTGTGACCCCGAAGACGACGATATAACCAGTAACCAGTAAGCAGAGCGAGGGCGATTCCAGCACTAATGGCGATTATTCCCCACCTTAGACCGCCAAATAGGGCGATTAAACCCCAAATTACTCCCCCACAGTCCCAAGGCAGACAAAAAGCCACTTTATGAAAGGCTCCCTTACCGGTGGGTTTGAGGTAGGGATAAAGAGCGATCGCCATTACTTGCCCCCAACGTCCCCAAATTGGTGCTAAAATTAGAGCTAAGGCTCGATTATCGCTTAAATCGGTCAAAGCGGCGATTTTTAGCAGCAAAACCATAGTCACGGCCATGACTCCAAAGGCCCCAGTAACACTATCGGCCATAACCGCTAAACGACGCTGGGGGTCGGTGACAGCTAAACCATCGGCCGTGTCACTAACTCCATCAAGGTGTAGTCCTCCCGTCAGATAAACCCAAACCCCCACAAGGACAACTGCACGAGTCAGGGGTGGCATTCCCAGACCAGCTAGAGTTATATCGAGCAAAACTAGAATTAAACCCAAAAATAAGCCCACTAAGGGAATCCATCGGGCAATTCTGCCAAAATCAGGCCAGGCAATCGGAACCGGAATAATTGTGTAAAAAGCGATCGCGCCTAAAAATGAGCGAATTTCTTGACAAATGAAGTTAAATATGGTAGTAAATCCCTCCCCAAATTCGCTCCCGTAATGGGATCGTTTCTCATAAAGATGAAGTATAACCTAATTTTGTATCGGCCACCCTGTGGGATTTTCAAAACATGAGAACGCCTATAATAATTCGGCATAACACGGTTACTTGTCATTTTATAGGAAAAGTTCTTGCGATCGCTCTATAGGAGAGTAATAGGCGGAAATTTTTTTAAAAATGCGTATTTGGCGTGATATGTGGAAAGTTTCCGTATATTATGTAGTTAGACCGCAGTCTTTTAGTGGTAGCGGTTCTGTCTGCCTTGGGGCTGCAATTGGCAGCAGGTTGAGTTCATAGCTGTGGCTAAAATATGAAAAAGAAAATACGACAATTTATTCGACAACTAGGTTTCGACATCGTTAAGTACTATCCCTCAGCATTTGATCGAGCTAAGGCGATTGATGCTCAACGTAAAGGCTCACGATTTTTGAAGCTATTGACCCTCTATGAAGTTGACTTGGTTTTAGATGTAGGAGCAAACATTGGGCAATATGCTCAGGGTCTTATTGAAATTGGGTATCAAGGTAAAATTGTTTCCTTTGAGCCTCTCTCATCTGCTTATGAGAAGCTAGTTATTGCAAGTAAGAACTACCCTAACTGGGAAGTTGCAGAACGTTGCGCGGTTGGCAATACAACTGGTGAAGCCACAATTAATATTTCTGGTAATTCTGAAAGTAGTTCAATACTGGGTATCTTACCTGCTCATGTAGACGCGGCTCGTAGATCAGCTTACATTGATTCTGAAGTAGTCAAGGTGAGGCGGTTAGATGAACTAGTGAGCCACTGCTTTTCCAATTTCCAAGCGCCGTTTCTCAAAATTGATACACAAGGGTATGAAGATAGAGTTCTGCAAGGTGCATCAGGAATTCTACCCTCAATTAAAGGAATGTTTTTAGAAATGTCTTTGGTTCCTCTATATGAAGACCAAGTGCTGTTTGAGGAGATGCTAAGCAATATTAATGAAATGGGGTTTTCCCTTTATAACTTGACTCCTGGATTTTATGATTATCGTACAGGAAGACTGCTTCAGGTAATGGGGACATTTTTTAGAGATAAGGAGCAGTTTTAGATGAGATCACTTTGAGTGTTTTCACCCACCGGCTATTGAGTGCGATCGCCGTAGGGTGCGTTCCCTAAAGTGGCTCCTACTGCTCCACTGATCGATTTTTGGGGAACGCACCCTGCACATTTTGGTGTAGGTCGTTGGCGATAACTCTATGATGCGGGGAATTGTTGATCAAAACTGTGAGGCGATATCCTGTATAGTTAACTGTGTAGCGATTGTCATCCTTCACCTATGACCACTCTCCCCCCCGTTAATGCCGCTAGTGACATAGAAAATCGTAAAGCCGAACATTTGCGAGTTTGTCTGGAAGAAGACGTAGAATTTAGCGAAATTAGCAGCGGATTAGAGAAATATCGCTTTAATCACTGCTGTTTGCCAGAACTAGACCGCAGTGATCTTAATATCGCTACTAGCTTTTTGGGCAAAAGCCTCGGCGCCCCTCTGTTGATTTCTTCGATGACCGGGGGAACTACCTTAGCCCATCTAGTCAATACTCGACTGGCAACCGTCGCCCAACGTTACCGTTTAGCTATGGGGGTTGGGTCCCAACGTATCGCCCTCGAACAGCCAGAATTAGCCGCCACTTTTTCCGTTCGCCATCTCGCCCCCGATATCCTACTTTTGGCCAATTTAGGGGCAGTACAGTTAAATTATGGTTGTGGTGTGGAAGAATGCCTCAAATTAGTCGATTTATTAGAGGCTGATGCCCTGATTCTTCATCTTAATCCCCTGCAAGAATGGGTACAATCGGGAGGCGATAAAAATTTTCGAGGACTCCTTGACAAAATCGCCCTTGTCTGCTCTAAATTGCCCGTTCCTGTGGTGGCCAAGGAAGTGGGTAACGGCATCTCCGGGGCAATGGCTGAAAAGTTAATAGAGGCGGGGGTGGCGGCGATTGATGTGGCGGGGGCTGGCGGTACTTCTTGGGCCAAGGTGGAAAGTCAAAGGGCAAAAGACAAAAAACAGCGTCATTTAGGTCAAGTTTTTGCCGATTGGGGTTTACCCACAGCCGATTGTATTACCTCTATCCGGGCGATTAATTCTACTATTCCTCTCATCGCTTCCGGAGGTCTGAAAAATGGGGTCGATATTGCCAAAGCTATCGCTTTAGGGGCTGATTTAGGCGGTTTAGCCCGGCCTTTTCTCACCGCAGCCGTGGCATCGGAGGCGGCGGTAGATGAGTTGGTGACTTTTTTAATTGCTGAATTAGAAATTGCTTTATTCTGTACGGGTAATGCTAATTTATCGGCCTTAAAAAATTCCGGTGCTATAACTCACCATTAAGATAAGTAGTCGTGCAAAATTAATTTCCTAGTGAAGATAGGCAAGAGGCAAGAGACAAGAGGCAAGAGGTGGTTAGATATGTGTAATTAATTTTGCTTAGGTACTTAACTGCTGTATCCGAGATTTTATCTCACTATGCGGGAGCGTTTCAGCAGTAAACATTTTTTAGTAAAGTCACTACCAGTTTGGATAATTGAGGAGCTTTTTAGTTTTATCTGACTCTTTTGTTGTTAAAGTAATTAATCTCTTCTTAACTAATAGAAGGTTTTTGCATCATTTTTAACTAATGTAACAAGTAGATGACCTATCCCCAATTATGTGCTAGTCTGGCAATGGATATTACACTACTTAGACTCCCAGTGATTTTCTTAAATGTCAATAGCTAATTAATTACAGCCTTTCTCGTCAAGGTGAAGCGGAGACTAATCCTTACCAATTAGGTGTTTCAGATGCGAGAAAGAACCTCATGTATCTGGTAAACGCTGTATCCACAAGTGAGGAATAGGAAAATGTCCGGTGATAATAAAAACAATAGTTTAATCGTACAGATTATTAGTTCTGTTATTATAGCCCTTCTTGCTGGAGCGACAGCCCCCTGGTGGTGGCAAGAAATTAAATCTTTTTTTGCTCGTAAACCACCGGAACCGTCACTAACACCAATACCAACCCCTACATATACGCCACAAAAAACCTTAATTAATATAGCTTATCTGGGGGATAATTTTGGATGTGTTCTGCCCATAGCTATCAACATTAGTGGTCAATATTTTTATCCGCAAGGAAATTTTTCTACTATAAATAATATTGACTTAGGACAACAAAGATATCAAATAACTGGACAAATTCGTTGTCAAACTATTGGCAATTGTCAAGTCTATGGGGAAGGGTTAATTAATGTAATACCAAATAATACCTACTATGTGATTTGGCAAAATACAAGTATAGGTCAATGTACTGCACGTTTGCAATAACCTTGCTTGTTGCTTGGCAAAATACCAGTATCTTCTTTTTCCTTTTTCCCTTGAAACTGACTCCCCGATGATAGTCTATAAGCTAACGACTACTTACTGATAATTTTTTGAAAATCTCTTTGAATGATAGCGAAATTTTTGTCAGTTAAAAGCGGCACATGAACGAATAAAGCCCTCGGATGATGTTTTAAGACTTGAAAATATAATTCTTCGCAGACAAACTGACCGGCATTATCGCTGATGTAGGTATAGGCAAGCTCTTTGACCAAATCCTGAAGAGGAATTGGTGTCAATAACTTTTTTGTGCTACTCCTAGCCTGAGATTCTAAACTTAAACGATAACGACTTTCTGCCATGCCACAACAAATAACAAAATCGGGGTTTTTGTCTTGAATAGCTTTGATAACTCGTTCACTGGCTCGATGGGTATTAACGGGAAGTTGACGCAAAAATAAAAGCTTTTTTGCATAATTATCTTGAATAGATACTAACAAATCATCGGAGGAATTACTGCGGTGATGGCATAACCAAGGCGCAAAAGAAGTTAAGAGAATTGTCAAGTTATCTCCTGAGGGTTAATTGGGATGATGGAGAAAAAAAGCGATCGAAGGGACAAAAATTGCTACACTAACTGACGTGACCTCAATTAAAGACGAGATTGATAGCCTATGCAACGCCGTAAATTTTTGCTGATTAGTGGCAGTTTAGGCGGTTTTAGCTTGGTGGCTTGCGCTCATCAGATTTTACAGCCCGTTACTTCCAAAAATCCCCCTGAGTCTCCCGTTAAACAAGCACAAAAGGCGAAAAAAGTCAAGATAATCGTCATTAGTGACCTTAATAGTCAATACGGTTCCACTACTTACGATCCCGAAATCGATCGAGCTATCCCCTTAATTATCAATCATAAACCCGATCTGGTTCTCTGTGGTGGCGACATGGTGGCAGGACAAAAAAGCAGCTTGACAGAGGCAGCAATTAACGCCATGTGGTCAGCCTTTGATCACCATATCGCTGCACCCCTGCGAGCTGCTAAAATACCTTTTGCTTTTACCATCGGTAATCATGACGCTTCTGGAGCTTTATCGACGGGAAAATTTATCTATGCTAAAGAGAGGAAATTAGCCCAGGATTATTGGCAAAATCCCCAACATAATACAAGTTTAAATTTTATCGATAAAACTGGCTTTCCTTTTTATTATACTTTCACTCAAAATGGTATATTCTATCTAGTTTGGGATGCCTCCACTCATTTAATCTCTCGGGAACAACTAAATTGGGCGGCAAAAAACTTGAGTAGTAGCGACGCTAAAAATGCTAAAATGCGGTTAGTAATCGGTCATTTACCTCTCTACGGTATTGCCGTGGGCAGAAATCGACCGGGGGATTATTTAGCCGATGCCGAGCAATTAAGAGCCTTTTTAGAAAGCCATCAGGTGCATACTTATATTAGTGGCCACGCTCACGCTTACTATCCGGGTAAACGGGGGCAATTACAATTATTACACGCAGGAGCTTTAGGCAGTGGACCGCGACGGTTATTGAACAGTGAACAAGCACCCAGAAAAACCCTAACAATTGTCGATATTAATCCCAATCAACAGGAAACAGTTTACACCACCTACGACATGAAAACCCAAGAGGCGATCGATATTACCAGTTTACCCCCTTTGATTATGGCTCCCAACGGGCAGGTTTTGCGTCGAGATATTCCATCGGTTAACTAGAAAGGAATTACCCTAATGGCCACTGTCATCAGCACCGTTAATATGAAAGGAGGAGTAGGAAAAACTACCCTTACCGTCAACCTTGCCACCTGTTTAGCTAAATTTCAGCAAAAACGAGTGCTTGTCCTCGATTTAGACGCTCAAATCAGTGCAACTCTTAGTTTAATGTCCCCCCATGAATTTGCTCAACTGCGTCGCAAAAAACGCACTTTAAGCTATTTGTTAGAAGCAATTATCAAACCCAATCCCTACAATAAATTAACTATTGATGATATTATTGTCCCTTCAGTATGTGAAATTCAAGGATTAGATTTACTGCCGGGAGACATCGAGCTTTATGATGAATATGTCGTCTCAGAAACCCTGCACCATCAAGCAATTCTAGAGGAAGATTTAGGCTTTGATCATGCTTGGAATAACCTAGAAAGAATCCTAATTCAAAAAATCATTGACCCCATTCAAGACCGTTACGATTATATTATCATGGATTGCGCTCCGGGCTATAATCTTTTAACTCGTAGTGGTCTATGTAGCAGTCATTTTTATTTACTACCTGCCCGTCCAGAACCCTTATCAATTGTCGGCATTCAGCTATTAGAAAGAAGAATAGTGAAACTGAAAGCTAGTCATCAAGAAACCGAACCGATTAACCCCGGGTTACTCGGTATAGTTTTTATTCTTTCTGGTGGTGGTTTACTCAGTCGCTACTATAATCAAGTCATGCGCCGGGTACAACAGGATTTTCAAGCCCATCAAATTTTTGCTAATGCGATTCCTATGGATGTTAATGTAGCTAAAGCTGTGGATATGTTCGTGCCTGCGGTGGCAGCCATGCCCTCTTCTAGTGGGTCCAAAGCTTTTATGAAACTCACAGAAGAATTCTTGATCAAAACCAAAAAATAGGAGATAATTACTATGGTTATTGAGTGGCTAGAATTTCAAGTTAAACCCGAAGCTAGGGAAAAATTTATCCAAAAAGATCAAGAAATTTGGACAAATTTTTTAGCAAAACAAGCGGGTTTTTTAGGTAAAGAACTTTGGATTAATCCCGCCATTGAGGAGGAATTAATTATCGTTGTCCATTGGCAAACAGAAGAACAGTGGAAAGCTATCTCCAAAAATTTACTCAATGAGACCGAAGCCAAATTTTCCTTGGCCATGGGAAAAGATAATTATCAATTAACCAAAGTCAAGGAATTTCAAGTCAGAAAATTCCGAGAAAATTGTCAGAACAATTTAGTATCTATGCAGCCCGGATAAAAAATCAATTCATCTTTTTGTCCCCTGTCAACCTAGCCAAACTTGTCATGAGGGGCTAAAGTATGCTATAAGCAGTCAGACCCTGCCCTGGTCTTTATTCTTTCCGATTAGGTAAATTACTGATGACTGAAGCTAAACGCGCCCTCATTACCGGCATCACCGGTCAAGATGGTTCCTATCTGAGCGAATTGTTACTAGAAAAAGGCTATGAAGTCCACGGTATCATCCGTCGTACTTCAACTTTTAACACCGATCGCATCGATCATATCTACATTGACCCCCACCAGCCCGATGCTAAATTATTTCTTCATTATGGCGACCTCACCGACGGGACGACCCTGCGGCGTATCCTTGAACAAGTGCAACCGGTAGAAGTGTATAATTTAGGGGCCCAATCCCACGTGCGAGTTAGTTTTGATGCCCCAGAATACACCGTTGATGCTGTCGGTGTGGGTGTCTTAAGACTACTAGAAGCAATTCGGGATTACCAAAAAAGAACCGGCATCGAAGTCCGTTTCTATCAAGCAGGTTCCTCGGAAATGTTCGGGAAAGTCATGGAAGTTCCCCAAAAAGAAACCACGCCATTTTATCCCCGCAGTCCCTACGCTTGTGCGAAAGTTTACGGTCACTGGCAAACGGTCAACTATCGGGAATCCTACGACTTATTTGCCTGTAACGGCGTTTTATTTAACCATGAATCCCCCCGTCGTGGAGAAACTTTTGTCACGCGCAAAATTACCCGCGCTTTGGCCCGAATTATTGCCGGACAACAGAAAAAACTCTACCTAGGAAATCTCGATTCTAAACGGGATTGGGGTTATGCTAAGGACTATGTGCGGGCGATGTGGTTAATGTTACAACAGCAAGAACCAGATGATTATGTGGTGGCGACAAATGAAACCTATTCTATCCGGGAGTTTCTCGATATTTCCTTTCAATACGTTAATCTAAATTGGCAGGATTATGTGGAGTTTGATCAACGTTATTTGCGTCCGGCGGAAGTGGATTTATTGATAGGGGATTCCACAAAAGCCAGAGAGAAATTAGGCTGGCAGCCGTCGGTGACATTCGAGGGACTGGTAAAATTAATGGTAGATGCGGATTTAGCGGCTTTGGGGATTAATCTTAATAACGGTGGTGATAGCGGACAGTTATTAAAAGATTTGGCCTATCTTCGCAATCGTTCGATGACAACTGTGGATTAAAGAGGTGAAAATATGCTGAATTTAAGCGAACAGAGAATCGTTGTCACCGGAGGGGCCGGATTTTTAGGTCGGCAAGTAGTTAATCAATTAATTGCAGCGGGGGCCAATCCCGAAAAAATTACAATTCCTCGGTCTAAAGATTGTGATTTAAGAGTTTGGGAAAACTGTCAACGTTTAGCCGACCAAGAAGATTTAATTATCCATTTGGCGGCCCATGTGGGAGGCATCGGTCTCAATCGGGAAAAACCCGCCGAATTATTCTATGATAATTTGATGATGGGAACCCAATTAATTCACGCTGCCTATCTAGCAGGAGTGCAAAAATTTGTCTGTGTGGGGACAATTTGTGCCTATCCAAAATTTACTCCAGTACCTTTCCATGAAGACGATTTATGGTCAGGATATCCCGAAGAAACCAATGCGCCTTATGGTATCGCTAAAAAGGCTTTATTGGTACAATTAGAGTCCTATCGTTTCCAGTATGGTTTCAACGGAATTTATCTTTTACCGGTGAATTTATACGGGCCAGAGGATAATTTTGATCCGGGTAGTTCTCATGTAATTCCTGCTTTAATTCGCAAGGTTTATGAGGCACAACAACGGGGGGATAAACAACTTCCTGTCTGGGGAGATGGTAGTCCAACCCGGGAGTTTCTCTACTCCACCGATGCAGCACGCGGCATTGTCATGGCCAGTCAATTCTATAATGAATCGGAGCCAGTTAATCTTGGTACAAATTATGAGATTTCTATCAAAGATTTAGTCGAATTAATCTCTGATTTAATGGGTTTTGATGGCGAAATTGTTTGGGAAATAGATAAACCGAATGGTCAACCGCGACGCTGTTTAGATACAACCCGCGCTCAGGAAAAATTCGGTTTTGTTGCTCAAATGGAATTTAAAGAAGGTTTGCAAAAAACCATTGAATGGTATCGGCAAAACGCCGCCTAGTCTCGATAGCTGGTGTGTTAGATTAATAACTAACACACCAGATTTTTTTAAGCTTACTGACCTGTAAAATCAGAACGAAGGGTTAATTTTAAATCTTCCTTGGGGTTAATTGACAATAATTCCACAGATTCTCCTCGTAATAACCAGCCGGCTAATACTTCTAATCCTCCTCCTCGTAATAATCCCTCGCTAACTGGTTGGTCAGAAGTAAAGGAAGCGAGGACAGAAGCGGCGGATTTTCCTAATACCGCACCCTGAATAATTTTATCGGGGTTAACTCCTTTAATTAGTCTTTCTAGACGAGTGAAAACTGCCGAAATAGCATCGATAGATTTTTCTTGGGGTTGAGGGGTTTTTAAAAAGATTTTTTGGGATAGAAAACGCGAACCTTGACCGTCAGGTTTAATTTCTCCGATAATCTGACTACCATCGGGAATAATTGTCTGTCCTTGGGAATTTTTGATATTATCGGTGACGGTCAGAGATAAAGAAAAAGTTTCTTGTTTGGTTAAAAGAATTTTTTTCCCTTGCTCGTATTTTACAGGGATGTCTGTGCCGGCAGGAATTAATTGATTATTCCCCAAAAGAATCGGTTTAATTGGGGCGAATTGACGTGCGATCGCGGGAGTCAAGGAGAGGCAGACCACAACGAAAGAAGCACTTAAAAGCATTGTTAATAGGGTCAAAGGATGATGACGACCCTGCTTTTGAAAATATAGCATCTTACCCTTGAGTTTCCTAGTGGGAGCGAATTAAAGACAGAGACGAAAGCGGGAAAAAGTTTGTTTCCAAGCAGGAAAATGCGGGAAAAAGGAGAATTTTAGCAAAAAATAACTGATATTTCCGACTAATTGCCAGTTGTTAGTTTAGTTGGTCTATTGAAACGCCAAAACTCTTGATTTGTTCGCAGTTCTTAGTTTTACACGGTCAATGGAGAACAATAACTATTTCTGAGCAAATTATAGGTTCACTCCTATCAAAAAAAATCACCCGATCGAATTAAAATCTCTGAAAAAATGTAACAATTGTGACAAAAAACTGAGGGAGTGGGGAATTATGAATTATGAATTATGAAGTGGGAAGTGGTGAGTGGTGCGCTCGTACTAATTTAATACACAGTTTAAATGCAGTCAAGCCAGCTAAAGATAGAAATAGAGAGAGTCAAAGATTGCTAGACTGCTGGGAGTGGATAGCTCAAAAAGTCTCGCCTTTAACCCCATAATCACACAATTAATACTAAATCCGCTGAGTATAGGCTATTTATGAGGACAGGCAAAAGGCAAGAGGCAAAAGGAGGAATAAATAATCAGTCTTTAATAACTGGATTTAGTATAACTTTAATTTTTGCGATCGAGATTGCCGTCACTACCAGTCCCCCATCCCTAGAAACCAAGAATATTCTCCCCGATCACCCGTGAACTGGATGCTGTTGCTAAAATAATCTTCATAGTCCCCAAGCTACCGAAACGAGCAAAGAGAGAACCGCCACTTTATCAATTAATCAATTATGGATTTACTCGAATACCAAGCCAAGGAAATATTTGCTCAAGTAGGTATCCCCATTTTACCTTCCCAACCAATCCACGAACCGGCGGGACTAAAAAGATTAAACATTCCCTATCCTATCGTGCTGAAATCCCAGGTACGCACGGGAGGCCGGGGAAAAGCGGGAGGAGTGAAATTTGTCGCTAATACCATCGATGCGATCGCTGCTGCCCATGCTATCTTTCATTTACCGATCGCCGGAGAATATCCAGAGGTAATCTTAGCAGAAGCCAGGTATAATCCGCAACAGGAGATATTTTTAGCGATTTTACTCGATTATCATCTGCAAAGACCGGTTTTACTGGGTGCGAGTCAAGGGGGAATGGATGTGGACAGTTTACTGGCAACCATGCAAAAAGTGGTCATCGAAGCGAGATTTTCCCCCTATCTCTGTCGGCAATTAGCCGTATCTATGGGTTTAAGAGGGTCTTTGATCGAGTCTATCAGTCAAATTCTCGAAAAAATGTATAGTCTCTTTGTCAGCAAAGATCTCGATATTATCGAGATTAATCCCCTGGGTATCAACGAAGCCGGGGAAGTGATGGCCCTAGATGGCAAAATAACTGTTAATGATGCCGCTTTAGCTAGACATCTCGATCTCCTCGCTTTGACCCCACCCCAATTACAATCCCCTTGGTCGATAATTGATCAAACCGGCCGAATAGCCGTGATTAGCAATGGCCAGGGTTTGATGTCCACTGTCTGGGATGCCTTAGCCAGCAAGGGGGCAAAACTGGCAGCCTGGCTTATACTGGAGGAAAGACTAGAATTAGAGCAATTAAACGAGCAAATAGAGGCTGGTCTGCAACAATTCCAACTATTGTCTAATTTAAAAGTGGTTATCGTTGATATTGTCAGTTATCCCGACTTTGGCCAAAAAGCGATCGAGAGTATTAGCCATTACTACCGCAGTTATAGCCCATTATCACCCAGCCGGGGCAGCGGCGAACGAACGATCCGGGCCACACGACAGGAAAGACAAACCTTGGAACCCCGCTCTTTTCTCAATCCCACCCTACCACAAATAATTTTTCGCGTCCTAGCTGACAGCAAAGCGATCGATCTCAGTCAGAGTTTAGCTGATGTTAACTTTCATTGGTTAGAGTCTTTAGAAGAGGTAGTCACTGCAGCAATTAAATTAGCCTAGAATCAGTGATCAGTTATAATTTGCACGGCTATAACTTGCATTTTTTACTCAAAGACAATAAGGCTCTCCTAGACTGGTTATAGCAAATTAGTAGTTTAAATGAGCCTAACCCCTTAAATAGCCTGGAATCCAACAAAGCAAAAAGCTTTTTTTTGAAAATTGCTTTTTTGAATTCTGGTGAGCCTTTTGGCAGGGCGGCTCTCCCAGCTTTGGTGGGTAAAATGTATTCTAAGATACATTTCTCAAGAGCGAGGGGGTGGAACGAACCACAAAGACACAAAGGACACAAAGATCGATCGATCCTATGTCAATTAAACTTATCACACAGAACCTAGAAGAGCCGCAGGGCTTGCGTGGATTATTTTCTGCTAAGTACCTAAGCAAAATTAATTAGGGTTTGCGGCAAAAAGCTTTTCGGTGGTGGCAGGGTGTGCCCCCCAACCCCCCCGACATCGGGGGGGTGGGGTGTGGGGTGTGGGGTTTTATCGATTTTCAGGTGGTCAACTACCTAATTTTCAGGGAAAAAGTCCAGGGATTTTCCCCCCGATCCCCGCAATGGCTGGCACTTTTTGAGGGTAAAAAAGTCCAAAAGTCTTATCCAACAAGGTTTTTAGATTTATTCAGCAGACCCTAATTATACATATCTAACCACCTCTTGCCTCCTGCCTTTTGCCTTTTGCCTATCTTCACTAGGAAATTAATTTTGCACGACTACTTAATATATCATAACTACTCTAGAAGAGCCGACAATAATACAGTTTAAGACAGAAGTAAAGCCTCGTCAGCATGAGACACTGATGTACTATTAAACAATTGGGTGACATCTTCATAAAGATTGCCTTGATTAGCTTTCAATGCTAATACATAATCAGCGCCTTGCTCAATAATTGTAGAGGCAATTTCAGTTTGACATCCCATGGCATCAATACTTACTAAACAACCTCGAATTTCTCAAATCTTCAATAATTCAGGAATAGCAGTAATCTCATTGGATTTTTCAGCGACTTTTCGTTGACCAAGTACCAAATGATTAGTGGCTGACCAGACACTTACCATAGGAATTAAACTGCGGTTATTTCCTCGTTCTTTTGCCCCTCGTAAGGTTTTCCCGTCCACATTTAAGAGTTCTCCATTGGTCACCTGATGAACTGCTTGCATCCAACTAATAAAGCATGACTGGAGTTCTTCTGATTTTAAACGGGCAAATAATCGGATCAATGTATCATGAGAGGGAATCCCATTAGGCAGAGCTAGAAAAGTTTTTAGCCATTCATATTTGGTTATACCATAGGCAACAACCGCTTCCCAGTTGTTCGCCCCACAAATGGTTGCACAGATATTAATCGCAATAATATCTATCACAAATGCTCAATGTTGTGTAACGCTCTAGGGTCTTTTAGAGTGCCAAAGTGTTTTTCAATCAGGGCTGTTGGTGATGAACATTTGTCCGTTAACATTGTTTTGTGCGAACCTGTAAACAGATAGTTAATATTCTGTATACTAACTTGAAAAATTTAATATTTATCTCCTAATTGCTATTCCATGAGGATATCTTGTAGATTTATTGCGTATCTTCAAGAATTGTGTGCGATTGCCCTGGTCACCTAACGAGCATATATAAACGAGCATATATAATAATGAAGAGAATAAAATACTTGACGAAACTCATTAGATCGGAGAAAGGAGGTCAGTCATGGATCTGGTCCAGTTTATGGTAGTTATCATCGTGGTTGGGGTTCTATTGGGGCTCGTGAACAACTACATTCCGATGGACAGCAAGATCAAGCAAATCCTGAACATTGTGGTTGTCATCGCCCTCGTTTTGTGGATTCTTAAGGTGTTCGGATTGCTGAGTTTTCTCAAGGGAATTCGTATCGGTAGGTGAGTGATGTTCTAGACGGAAGGAAAGGTTGAATTATTATGGATCTGATGTCCATCACACTGGTGGTGCGCTGGCTAATAGGCTGGGGATTGATGTGGCGGTTGCCGCGACTTCCAGACCTTTCAGTCGTCGGTTCGCCTAAAGTCTCGGTCTTGATTCCGGCGAGGAATGAAGAGAGTACCCTCCCTAATTTGCTAACAGCCTTAAAGCAGCAAACATTCAAGCCCTACGAAATCATTGTCATCGATGACCAGTCCGCCGATGCTACCCCACAGATCGCCGAACAGGCCGGGGTGAAAGTAGTGCAGACTAGCCCTTTGCCCACAGGTTGGACAGGGAAAAACTGGGCACTCAAAACCGGATATGCAGCCTCATCTGGCGATATTCTCGTCTTTCTCGATGCCGACACTGAGCCAGGGGAGGAGCTGCTCCGCAGGCTGGTGGCAACTGTTCAACACTTAGGTGGTCTGGTCTCAGTTCAGCCCTATCACCGCACTGAACGCCCCTACGAACTGTTAGCGGTTCTGTTCAATCTCGTCGGCTTGATGGCTGTCAAACTGGGAGCAAGAGGTGGTGTGGCTTTTGGACCGGCTATGGCTACCAGCAAGGATGACTATGAGCGGGTCGGCGGCCACGACGCTGTGGCAGGATATGTTGTAGAAGACTGGTTCATGGCTCATATTTATGAGAGTGCGGGACTGCCAGTGAGTGCATACATTGGTCATGGCCAACTGGACTATCGGATGTACCCCGGCGGGCTGCGGGACTTGGTTGTTGGTTTCGACAAAAACTTTGCAACGGCAGCAGGGGAAGTCTCTTGGCTGCGGATGCTGGCGGTTGTGTTCTGGCTTTCAGGGTTGTTCTGGGCGGCTTGGTGTCTGCCCGCATCCCTATTCGGCTGGCCGATTGTCGGGAATTCATCCTTACTATATAACGTACTGCTTTATCTTGCCTTCGCCATACAGTTAGCCATAATTGTATGGCCAGTGGGTTCATTCGGAGCAATCGTCTTTTTCTTCCCCATTCCGGTTGCCTTCTTCATTGCAGTGTTCCTGCTGGCAATTCTGAATCTCGAACGTGGTCAAATCGAATGGAAAGGACGAAGGATAAGTACCCGATGGCAAGGTGAATGAATGAGATTATCTATACTACAGTTACCGGATGGGGTAATCGTCGGGCTTTGTGTGGTCGGTTGGACAGCCTGGTCACTTTTGATCGGTTTTGTCGGTCATCGACTTCCCCTGAAATTCCTAGAAACGGACACCTGCCTGACCCGGCCACGACCCTGGGGGGAAGATAGACAATGGTACAATCGGGTACTGCGGATCAAGCGATGGAAGGATCGGTTGCCAGAAGCAGGGGATTTCTTCCCGGGAGGTTTTCGCAAAACATCCGTTGGCGGTGGGGACTGTGCCGTAATGTCCCGTTTTTTGGCTGAAACCCGTCGCGCGGAATACGTTCACATCGCCATCTGGCTGTTTTGGTTAGTGACGATGCTCTGGACTCCTGGCTGGGGTGTGCTGGTAAACCTCGCCGTAGGAACAGCCTTCAACCTGCCTTGTTTGTGGGTGCAGCGTTACAATCGGCTTCGGCTCCAGCATCTGCTCGTATTGAAAGGACAGGGAAAAACGATATGCTAAAGTATGAACTTGGCTGTGAATTAACCTACAGCATTGAGCAAGCAAGCACTCTAATTCTTAATGTTGCTATTGTCAGCAACAACCATCAGATTATTGTTCAGGAAGACCTCCATTCTAACTCTCAACGGTCGATTGAGGAATACATCACTTCTGTCAGTGGAAATCGATACTTTCGACTCAATGCCCCTCCTGGCAATTTGCAAATTTCCTATCGAGCAACCGTTGGCTTATCTCCTTATTATTCAGACCCCAGTACGATTTTTGAAGTAAAGCCAGCCGATTTACCCCTCGATATCTTGTACTATCTTTATCCGAGTCGTTACTGTCAGTCAGATCGATTATTGCGCTTTGTCGCGGCTGAATTTGGCCATTTAGTCCCTGGTTATTCCAGGGTGACAGCTATCTGTAACTGGATTTATGACAATGTTTTGTATCTCTCTGGTAGCAGTGATTCTTTAACTTCTGCTTGCGATACAGCGATAGAAAGGGTAGGCGTTTGTCGTGATTTTGCCCATTTAGGCATTGCTTTTTGTCGAGCTTTGAACATTCCGGCACGCTTTGTTTCCGGCTACGCCTATGGTTTAAATCCCCCCGATTTTCATGCCTGGTTTGAGGCTTATCTAGGGGATCGCTGGTATCTTTTCGATCCTACCCGCCTTGTGCCTCAGAGCGGGCTAATTCGCGTTGGCACAGGACGAGATGCCGCCGATGTTTCTTTTGCCACTATTTTTGGTCCGGTACAAATGAATCAGATGAGGCTTTTTATGGACTACTTACCCGATGCCAAGCCGATTTCCGAGAATATTTTGATACCGACAACAGAGGCGATCGCCATCTCTTGAGCGTACCCCAGTCAGGTATTCTATTATCGAAAATTTGGGTTGAAAACCCCGTCCTTTGAGGACGGCTTTAAGCTACAATGGAAAAAGCGATAACCAAGCTAAAAACTAAACCCTGACCACAGATAGTAGGGGGTTTCGTTCAGAAAAGAATTCAAATTCGGCCTTGAACGAGTAAAACTTTCTAGGAAATAAGGTTGAACATGAGATTTTTTCGACTTGTTCAAAGTGGCCGTCCGGCATTCGGACACTCAAAACGGACGGGTCGAAAGTGTCAGACTTAAGCAATTAAGCGTTTTTCGCTATCTGCGTCAACCCCATTGACGCGACCATCCAAAAAAAGTGGCGTGGTGAGGATGTCAATAACATTGTCTTTGAAAAACCCATTTTAGGAGTTGCCCATGTCATCCTCATCCCTACCCATTAAACTGGCTGTACTGGTTGTCATCATTGGTGAAACCGTCTTGCAAGACCGCATGATCAAGCTGCTGCAAGAGTTAGGCGTAACTGGCTATACCCTCTCGCAAGCCCAGGGCGCAGGTCGCCACGGCAACCGCCAGGGAGATATGGTCGGTTATAACACCAATATTGAGATCAAAACCGTTGTCTCGCAGGAAGTCTCGGAGGCGATCTTCTCTGGTCTCGTCGAGTATCAAGCTAATCATGCCTTAATCGCTTTCCGACAAAATGTCGAAGCGTTGACTGGGTTTGAGATAATTTAATTCGTCACTAACCCCGCCCTAAAAGGGACGGGGCTTGCCTAGACCAATTTAGGCGACGCAAGTAGAGACTACCGATCGAGACACAATCTGGCCCAGACTTCCGAATACTTCCCTAGTTCGGATTACCTCTAAGCTCTATTGGTAAAGCGTTGTTAGACAAGACATCTGGATTGTGTTGCGGTAAGGGACTTTAACTTTACTCTTAAGGATTATCTCCATAG
>NZ_CAIP01000414.1 GCF_000297435.1 Microcystis sp. T1-4
CAAAGCTTGGATTGAGTGATAAAACCGAAAGTAACGCCCAATTTTAGGAGAAAGTTTCCCCCTGAAAAATCCCAAATTAGTAGATTTACAAAAATGATACCAAATCCCTTTTTAATAGTGTGATTAACTCTCAAGTTATGAATTGTTTCTCCCCACACCCCACACCCCACTATCCTATACTTTTTAAACAGGATTTAGTATGAGATACACCCCTACCCCCACCGAAAAACTTTTTGCCGCAAACCCTACTTATAAAGCGGTTAGATAGCGGATTTTTTCCAACAATAGGGAGGGTTGAATTGGTTTGAGCAGATAGTCATCAATGCCATGACGACCGAGGAAATTAACGCTGATTTCGGGGGTATCATTCAAGATTAGCACTTTACTGGCTTGAGTTTGACTGGATTTTTTTAAAAGATGACAGAGATGATATATATCGGGCATTTTTCGATCAACAATTATAATACTTGGCTGCACGATCTCAATTTTTTTGATAGCGGAGACACTATCGATTAACCAAATAACTTGATAATGTGCCACCATCAATAACTCACAAATAAGATTGGCAATTTCTTCGTCACTTTCAATCAAAACTATCGTGGGATGGTGGTGATTAAAATGGGGATTATGATCCGAGGGTTGGGGTTGGGATTTAGGTGGCTTTTGTTGAGGTAAACGGACGGTAAAGATGGAACCTTTATCTAAGCAAGATTCTACCTCGATCGTGCCGCGATGCAGTTCCACTAATTGTTTAGTTAAAGCCAATCCTAATCCCATACCACCATAACGACGTTTGCGGGAGCCATCCAATTGGGTAAATTTTTCAAACAGAAGCGGTATTTTTTGAGCAGGAATGCCGATGCCCGTGTCCTCTACTTGAAAAATGACCTGGCTGCCTTCTTTCCACAGTCTCAGGGTGACAGCACCCTGTTCGGGGGTAAATTTCAGGGCATTTTTTAACAAGTACAAAAGTATCTGCTGAACTCGATCATAATCGGCGTAAAAATAATGCTCTTTTTCGGTGATTTTCATCTCTAAAATCAGGTTAATTTCTTTAGTTTCTGCCTCCATTTTAATAATGTCTAAAACGTGATTACAGAGGTATTTTAGCGAAAATTGTTTAATATCTAAAACGGCTTTTCCTGCCGAAACTTGCGAGAAATTAAGCAAGTCATTGATTAATTCTAATAGTTTATTGCCGTTATTATGAATAACTTTTAGATAGTTTTTTTGTTTGTCGGGGGGTAAAAAATTATTGGCTGCTGAGCATTTTTGCAGGGTACTGGACAAACCGATAATACAAGTTAGGGGAGTTAATAACTCATGACTCATATTATTTAAAAATTCACTTTTGCAGAGGTTAGCGGCTTCTGCGGCCATTAAAGTATCTTGTAATTCTTGGGTTCTTTCTATTACCCGGCGCTCAAAAATATCTTTTTGTTCCTGTACTTGAGAATATAATTGCGCTTGGTAGATAGCGATAGCGAGATGTTCTCCAATCTGACCTAAAAATTTCTTTTCTTGCGGCAACCATCGGCGTTTTTCTCCACATTGATGGGCAATTAATAAACCCCACAATTCTTCTTGTACCACAATCGGGGCGATTAATTTTGATCGCACTTGGTGTTGTCGCAAAAATTCGGACAAACAGAAGGAAGAAGAATAGTTAACATCCACATCATCCACGGCCAGAATTAATCCTTGACGATACTTTTCCTTGTATTGGGGAATATAGGAAAAACAATCGTCTTCGGGGGTTAAATTTAACACGGAATTTATCTGGTCGGAAATGCGCGACTCGGAAGTTATTTTTCCCTTTCCCTCACCGATACCGGGGAAAAATTGATAAATTAACAATCGGTCCACTTGCAAAAATTCCCGCGCTTCCCTGACCACGGTTTCCAGAATCACCGGTAACTCCAGACTCTGACGCATTTGGGTGATGACTTGGTTTAATAATCTTTCCTGTTCGATTTGTTGGGATAGGGCAGCTTCTACCGGTTGACAAACGGAGAAGATGCGGGGACAACCCACCTCAGCAGCCGGAGAAGAAATTATCGAGAGAATTTTGACTAAAATTTTATTTTGAAAACTGCTGACATTATTGGACAGAGGCAGATTTAAAATTTGATAACCCTGCTCAATTTTCGGGTGGTGGAGAGACTTGGCGGCCAGTCCTTGCAGAAAATTTTTAATCGTGTTCGCTTCAAAACTAATGCGGACTTCGTACTCAAAACCATGCTCTTGGGGACTGGCTAACAATAAAGCTTGTAGGTCAGTGGAAAGCAAGAGTTGATAGATTTCCCCTGTCTGTGGGGGAATATCTCTTTCACTGAGACTAATCCTGGGCCCTGTTACCTGTATTGCCAACTGTCCCCACCAAGAACGAATTTGTTCGAGGTGAGTAGATGATAACACTTGACAGCAAACATAAGCGGGAGAAGCATTCATTTATCAGTTATCAGTTATCAGTTATCAGTTATCAGTCATCAGTTATCAGTTATCAGTCATCAGTTATCAGTTATCAGTTATCAGTTATCAGTTATCAGTTACCAGTTATCAGTTATCAGTTATCAGTTATCAGTTATCAGTTACCAGTTATCAGTTATCAGAAGGCAGGAGGCAGGAGGCAGGAGGCAGGAGGCAGGAGGCAGGAGATAGGGTGGTGGGGTGTTGGGGTTTTAGGGTTTTAGGGTTTTAGGGTTTTAGGGTTTTAGGGTTTTAGTTGAAATTCCCCCACTTCCCCACTTCCCCAAACCCTAGTCATCAGTAAGGGGACTGGGGTTGGGGTTTTAGTGAAGATTTTTCTTAATCCCTATCCCCTAACACCTATTCCCTGTTCTTTAAATTGCCGCAGACAGATATAATCATCTCTATCTACCCAACAATGATCCCTCGATCGAGACCCCGATTCCCGAAACCTAATCATTATTTAACCTGACTCTCAAAACTTATGCACCGAATTGCTCCCCAAGCGGGTGGTTGGACAGCAGATACCGAAGGGGTGATTGTTATTGACCAAAATCCGGCCCCGATTGTTCTCCTCACCATGGCTGATACCGATATTCAAACTCTAGCGGCAGCTATCGACCATCTACCGGATAATTTTCCCGCAATTCGCGCCCTCAATTTATCCCAGTTACAACAGCAATACAGTATTGATAACTATGGGGACAAGGTACTATCCCAAGCAAGGGTGATTATTCTTCGCTTATTGGGGGGACGGGGGAGTTGGTCTTACGGGTTGGAAGTAGTTAAGGAAATTGTCGAGGAAACCGGTGCCACTTTATTTGTCCTCCCGGGAGAGGATAAACCGGATTTAGAGTTGATGAGTCATTCCACTGCTTCCCTGACTACTGTTAACCAGTTATGGTGCTATTTCACGGAAGCAGGGATAGATAACTGGATTAATGCTGCTAAATTTATCGCGCATACCTGTCTCCATCTCGACTATCTTCCCTCTCCTCCTGGGGTTGTCCCTAGGTTGGGAATCTATTCCCAGACAACCCTATCCCAACCCCAAGCACGGACTTGGATACTTTTCTATCGTTCCCATTATCTCGCGGGTAATACCAAAGCTATCGATGCTTTAATCAGTGCTTTCACCCAAAGAAACATTGAAACTGTCCCCATCTTTCTCTCCTCTCTCCGGGAAATCGAAGTGCAAGAGGAACTATTAACCCTCTTTTCCCACCATCCCCCAGACCTAATTCTCGACACCACTAGCTTCTCTATCCAGCGACCGGAAGACAAACAAAATCATCACTTCTGGCAGTCCCTCAATAAACCCATCTTCCAAGTTATCCTCAGCAGCAGCAGTTTAGAAGCTTATCAACAGGGTTATCAAGGTCTTTCCCCCCGGGATGTGGCTATGAATATCGCTTTACCGGAAATGGATGGCAAAATTATCACCCGTGCTATTTCCTTTAAATCTGTCCTCACCCGACATCCGAAACTAGAAACGGAAATAGTTATCTATCAACCCCTCCCCCACCGGGTTGATTTTGTCGCTGATTTAACCGCAAACTATTGTCAACTCTCCTCCCTTCCCAACTCCCAGAAAAAAATTGCTCTCATTTTCCCCAACTATCCCAATAAGGATGGTCGTATCGCTAACGGAGTCGGTTTAGATACTCCCGCTAGTGGTTTGGAAATTCTTCGCGCATTACAAACCCAAGGTTATACCCTCACCGACCTCCCCGACCATAGCGATGAATTAATGCGATTGCTGATTTCCGGTATCACTAATGACCTGGAGACAAGGGAATTAAAACCTATCTATCAATCTCTCTCCCTAGAAGCATATCTAGATTATTTCTCCTCCCTTCCCCCCGATAATCAAAGCGCTCTGCTTGACCGTTGGGGATATCCAGACAAGGATTTTCCTATCCCCGGCATCCAGTTAGGTAATGTCTTTATCGGTATTCAACCTTCTCGCGGTTATGACCTTGACCCGACTCTTAATTATCATTCCCCCGACCTGGAACCTACCCACAGCTATCTCGCTTTTTACCATTGGTTACGACAGGAATTCCAAGTCACTGCTGTGATTAATCTCGGTAAACACGGCAATTTAGAATGGCTACCCGGGAAGAGTCTCGCTCTTTCTCCCCATTGTTATCCCGAAATTGCTTTCTCGTCGCTGCCGAATTTTTATCCTTTTATTGTCAATGACCCCGGAGAAGGGTCCAGCGCTAAAAGACGTTCCCAAGCTGTTATCATCGACCATCTCACTCCCCCAATGACGCGAGCGGAATTGTATGGGGATTGGGAAAAGTTAGAGTCTCTCATCGATGAATATTATCAGGCAGAATCTCTTGATCCTTCTCGTTTAGCTCTGATTCGCGAGCGGATTAACGATCTGGTGGCGAAAACTAATCTCGATCGAGAGCTAGGCACGATCTCGCGTAGCGAGCGCGTTGCGACCAGCGCCTCCTTTAGTCAATTTCTCACCCTCGTGGATGGTTATCTCTGTGAACTCAAGGAAGCACAAATCCGCGACGGTTTACATATCTTCGGTCAATGTCCCCAGGGTCAGCAGTTAATTGATTTAATTCAATCGATTGCCCGTTCTCCCAGTCCCGACCGCCCCGGTTTAACCCGTTCGATCGCCCTTGATCTCCATCTCGACTGCGACCCCCTGACGGAATATAACGATACTACTACTTATCTGGAAAGTCTCGCTCAGGATTTAATTAGCCAGAAAATTGAACCTGTAGGCGAAAATACGGCAAAAGAATTAGTGTGGCTAGAAAATCAGTTAATTCCTGCTTTAAAACAAACTCCCGATGAACTTATCTATCTCTTAAAAGGTCTCGCTGGCGAATACGTCCCCAGTGGTGCTTCCGGCGCTCCTACCCGCGGCCGTCCTGATGTTCTCCCCACTGGCAGAAATTTCTATTCTGTCGATACCCGCGCAATCCCCACAGAAACCGCGTGGGAAGTGGGAAGAAAGGCTGCAGAGGCACTAATTGAACGTTATACCCAAGAAAATGGCGAATATCCCCGCACTTTGGCGATTTCTATCTGGGGAACTTCGACGATGAGAAATAGTGGCGAAGATGTGGCCGAAGCCATGGCTTTACTGGGAATTCGTCCCCTTTGGGATGGTTTTTTCCGTCGGGTGGTCGGGTTTGAAATCCTTACCCCGTCTAGCTTAGGCCGTCCTCGCATTGATGTGACCGTTCGGGTATCAGGCTTTTTTAGGGACAGTTTCCCCAGCATACTACATCTTCTTAATTCTTGCATAAATGCGGTAGCTTGTCAAGAGGAAGAAGAAAAAATTAATCCTTTAGCGGCGAAAGTGAAGACAGAGAGGGAGTTTTGGCTAAGTCAGGGCTTAGGAGAAAAGGAGGCGAAACTGAGAGCTACTGCCAGAATCTTTGGCTGCAAACCGGGTGCTTACGGGGCCGGTTTACAGGGGTTAATCGAGTCACAAAACTGGCAAAATGATCAAGACTTAGCTAATGCTTATATTAACTGGAGTTGTTATGCCTATGATAGCCAAGGAACTGCCCATTCTTTACCGGAAGTATTGAGAAATAGACTGCAAGAATTAGAGATAGTGCTGCACAATCAGGACAATCGGGAACACGATATTTTCGACTCCGATGACTACTATCAGTTTCAAGGCGGCTTAACTGCCAGTGTCCGGGCTTTAACCGGCAAAAATCCCGTCACCTATTTTGGTGATCATTCCCGTCCGGAAAATCCCCGCATCAGAAGCCTAGAGGAAGAAATTCGCCGCGTTTACCGCTCGCGAGTGGTTAATCCCAAATGGATAGCGGGAGTGATGCGACACGGCTATAAAGGCGCTTTCGAGATGGCTGCGACCGTAGATTATATTTTTGCCTACTCTGCCACTACTCACCTAGTGGAGGATTTTATCTATCAGGGAGTAGCCGAAGCTTATTTATTTGACGACAAGGTACAACAATTTATTCAGGAGAAAAACCCCTGGGCATTGCGAGATATGGCCGAAAGATTATTAGAAGCTCAACAACGGGGATTATGGACCCAGGTGGACCAGAAAACTTTAGATCGATTGAGGGCAATTGTCCATGAGGCCGAAGGAGCGATCGAATCGGGTCAGTAATTGATAACTGGTCTAGAATCAATCTATCAAGAAATTGCTCAAATTACTTTAGTAATGAGAAACGGGACTAAATAATGGCCGGAATTGAGGGATTGAGGATTAAAAATTATCGAGCGCTCAAGGATATAACCCTGGGCAAGTTATGGAATACTCAAAATCGAGATTCTCTGACACCGATGACGGCCGTTATCGGCAAAAATGGTGTGGGAAAAAGCACACTTTTTGATGCCTTCGGTTTTTTATCTGATTGTCTTAAAGGAGGAGTAGAAGAAGCTTGTGATGCGCGAGGTCGGGGCGGGTTTGAGCGTCTTCGTTCCCAGGGTCAGGAAGGAAGCATTGAATTTCAGATTTATTACAAAGAAGATTACAATTCCCGACCAATTACCTATGAATTAGCTATTGATCTAGATACGGATAATAGACCTTATGTAAAAAAAGAAAGACTCAGACAGAGAAGAAAAGGTCAAAAGACCGGATGGCCTTTTTCATTTTTACTCCTCGATGAGGGGAAAGGAATCGTCTGGAAAGGAGAAGAAGAAGGAAAACAAGTAGAAGAAGGTCAAGACCATTTTGATTTACTTAAGTTAATAGAAAAAATTCAACAAGAAGCTGATGAGGAAAGCAAGGAAACCGAGTTAGTGGAACTGAATGATAAGCGCAAACTAGGAATTGCTACTTTAGGTTCTCTCAAACAGCATTCGAGAATTTCCCTATTTCGGAGATTTATTGAGGGATGGTATCTCAGCTATTTTACTCCCGATGCGGCCAGAAGTTTGCCCCTAGCCGGACCACAGAAACATTTGAATATCCATGGAGATAATCTCGGTAATGTGGTGCAGTTTATGGAAAGAGAGCATTCCAAGAAATTTCAGAATATACTTAATAGTATTTCTCGTAAGATACCGGGTATAGAAAAAATTAGCACCGAAAAAAGTCCCGATAATCGACTATTATTAAAATTTAATGATCGGGGATTCCAAGACCCATTTTATGTACAGCAAATGTCCGATGGTACTTTAAAAGTATTCGCCTATCTCTTACTGTTAGAAGACCCTTCTCCACCGCCATTTATCTGTATTGAAGAGCCAGAAAACGGCTTATACCATAAACTATTAGAAACCTTGGCTCAAGAATTTAGAAAACACGCCACAGGACAGAGAGGACGTTCTCAAATTTTTATCACCACTCATCAACCTTATTTTGTTGATGCTCTCCAGCCAGAAGAAGTTTGGATTCTGGAAAAGGGTGATGATGGTTTTTCTCGGATTAAACGGGCCAGTGACAATCCCTTAATCAAGAATCTCGTCTCAGAAGGATTGACCCTTGGTAGTCTTTGGTATAGTGATTACTTAGATGAGAGATAAGGTCATGCACTTTGAAATTTTGGTCGAGGATTTGTCGAGAAAAAAAGCACTTGATATTCTAATTTCTAAGATTATTGACATGAATGCAGGTCATACATTTAGGGTTCATTCCTATAAAGGCAGTGGTCATATTCCCAGAGACTTACAGTCTGTTTCCGATCCTAGTAAGCGGATTCTTCTTGAGCGACTACCTAAACTGATTCAAGGATATGATAAAACTTTTTCTAGTTGCGCTGATAATTATGCTGCTGTGCTGATTGTGGTTGGCGATCTGGATAATCGATGTTTTCGAGAATTTCGACAAGAATTAAGCAATTGTCTGGAAAAATCTGCTATCCAATCCCAAATTTACTTCTGTATTGCTATTGAAGAGGGAGAAGCTTGGTATTTAGGTGATATTAATGCCATAAAAATTGCTTATCCCCAGGCCAAAAGTGCTGTCTTGGATTCCTATATTAATGATAGTATCTGTGGTACTTGGGAAAACCTGGCAGATGCTGTATATAAAGGTGGAGCGAAACAATTATCTAAGTTAGGTGGAGCTTCTGTGGGTCAAGAGAAAACAGTCTGGGCAGAAAATATTTCTCCTCAGATGAATGTGGATATTAATCGATCGCCCAGCTTTGGCTATTTTCGAGATAAACTACGTCATCTCAGTCAGGAAGAATCAAGATAAAGAGGGCGAATGCAATTCGCCCCTACAATAAATAATATTATGGCGACAATGGTAGGGGCGCACCGCGTGCGCCCAAAATGTCATTTAGATATTTCTCCAAAAATAACGGAGCAAAAAATCTAGAGACATTGGGGCGTACTGTAAACAAGCCTAGGGATCGGGTTTGTTTCAGCTTAGTCTCTGGGACGACTTAGGGCCAGAGAAAACCTCAACCTCAACCGGTTTTTATCTGCGATCGCCTGTTCGTTCCTTATCAAGGCTTGACATAAAAAGCGCAATAATGTTATAATAAGGAACTGGCTTAAGCCAAAGACAGCAGGGGCGA
Organism: Microcystis sp. T1-4; assembly: GCF_000297435.1. Classification (GTDB taxonomy): domain Bacteria; phylum Cyanobacteriota; class Cyanobacteriia; order Cyanobacteriales; family Microcystaceae; genus Microcystis. The sequence goes on from NZ_CAIP01000414.1 coordinate 8,961, forward strand.
AACAGCTTAAATACCCTGCCGAGGTCAAAGCGAGAAAACAGCGGCCAAAAAGACTAAAGAGAGAGATATTTTCTGTCTTGGTCGTGCCTGAACTGAATTCTCTCCACTCAACCCCGGCGCTACAAGGGGTTATTTTTGCGCCTCTGGAACCAGTCCCCCGCGTACAGGAGGTGAACAAGGGATGGGGAGAAGCAGAGAAAGCAAGGGAGTAATTCTAGAAGAATTAAAAACCTCCCTTAGCGAAGCTCAATTAACGATGGTCATCGACTATCAAGGTTTAACCGTCGCTGAAATCAGCAATCTACGCCGCAAATTGCGCCCCACAGGAACGATTTGTAAAGTCACCAAAAACACTTTGATGGGATTGGCAATTGCTGAAGATAGTGGCTGGGAACCGATGAAAAGCCTTTTATCGGGAACATCCGCCTTTCTGCTGGTAAAAGAAGATATTGGTGGAGCTTTCAAGGCCTATCAAGAGTTCAAAAAAGAAAGCAAAAAAACCGAATTGCGCGGCGGTGTCCTCAAAGAAGGGACAAAAGGTCAACTGTTGACAGAAGAGCAGCTCAAGGCGATCGCTGACTTACCGTCAAAAGAACAGTTAATCGCTCAGGTCGCCGGGGCAATCAACGCCATTGCCACCAAACTGGCCCGCAGCATCAACGAAGTTCCCGCATCTTTGGCCCGTGCCGTCGATGCCGTGGCCCGTCAAGAAGAAAAAGAAGCGGCTTAAGACCGCGCCAATCGCTCACTTAAAACAATTAGGAGTCTAACCCATGTCTGCTGTAGCTGAAATCTTAGAAAAACTGAAAACCCTGACCCTCTTAGAAGCTGCGGAATTAGTCAAAGGCATCGAAGAAACCTTCGGAGTTAGCGCCGCTGCTCCGGCCGGTGGCATAATTATGGCTGCCCCCGGGGCTGCTCCCGCGGCCGCCGCTGAAGCTGTGGAAGAACAAACCGAATTTAACGTTGTTCTCGAAGAAGTTCCCGCCGACAAGAAAATTGCTATCCTCAAGGTAGTGCGCGAATTGACCGGTTTAGGACTCAAAGAAGCGAAAGACCTAGTAGAAGCCGCTCCCAAAGCGGTTAAAGAAGGCACCAACAAAGATGATGCCGCCGCCATCAAGAAAAAACTGGAAGATGCCGGCGCAAAAGTTAGCGTTAAATAGATCGCCACTGATTCTGGGGATGTAATCTAGATCCCCAGACGAGCCGAAAAGCTCGTTTCCTGATACTATAGGATTGTTATAGCAGTCTTGTAGGATGTCCAACCATGGAAAGCGTCGCTTACATTTTAGTTTTAACTATGGCTTTGTCGGTAATTTTCTTCGCCATCGCCTTCCGGGAACCTCCCCGGATTCAAAAGTAAATTTCTTAACTCCGTTTAGGTTAATAATTTTTTTCCCGAGCCGCCCGCTTGTCAAAAGCAGGTTAGCGGCTCTGGTTTTCGTATTTAAAGGCTTAAATTAAAGGTTCCCCTCACCGAGCGCCTCCTATGCAATGCCCTAATTGTCAGCATACCGATAGTCGCGTTTTAGAGTCTCGTTCCTCGGAAAACGGTCAGAGCATTCGTCGTCGTCGTGAATGCTTACAATGTAAACATCGCTTCACTACCTACGAGCGCATCGAATTCGTGGCGATCACAGTGATTAAAAAAGATGGTAAACGGGAATCTTTTGATCGCTGCAAACTGCTGCGCGGTATCGTCCGGGCCTGTGAAAAAACTGGCATTCCCCCCTCAAGATTAGAGGCGATCGTCAATGATATCGAATCCCGTCTGCAGCAAGACTCAAAACGGGAAGTAACCAGTCAGGAGATCGGTCAATTAGCCCTAGAATACCTCCGGCAAGAATCGGAAGTTGCCTATGTGCGCTTTGCTTCGGTTTACGGCAATTTTCAGGGAATTAGAGACTTTATCGCCGCTTTAGCGCTGCTGCAATCCTCCGAAATCGAACGCGCTCATCCTTCTTGGTCTCCAGTGGAAGAAGCCAGCGTGATCACCTCGTCTTAAATAGTTCCCGATTCAGTTATAATTAGGATCCCTTGTGCTGTTTAAAGCCCAAGCTCTGGTTAGATTCTTAAAAGTCATTCTTGAGGCAGATTGCCAGCAAGAAAGCTGGATGCGGCAGTTCATCCCCTAGGCCCTGCCTAGAAACTAAATGGGGAGGCATCTCCTTTATTTAGAAACTGTACATCACATAGGAGGAAAAACCTACGGAAATTCCGAGGCCCAAACAACGTACATGACCACCCAAAAAACCGCAAACAAAAACATAGGCTTTACCCATGAAGATTTTGCCGCCCTTCTAGACAAATACGATTATCATTTCAGTCCGGGAGATGTTGTCGCCGGGACTGTTTTCAGCATGGAACCCCGGGGAGCGCTCATCGATATCGGTGCTAAAACCGCCGCTTTTATCCCCGTGCAGGAAATGTCGATCAACCGCGTCGATAATCCTGAAGAAGTTTTACAACCCAACGAAACCAGGGAATTTTTCATTCTTACCGACGAGAATGAAGATGGACAGCTAACCCTATCGATCCGTCGCATTGAATATATGCGCGCTTGGGAACGGGTGCGTCAATTGCAAAAAGAAGATGCTACCGTGCGCTCGAATGTTTTCGCCACTAACCGTGGTGGGGCATTAGTCAGGATTGAAGGTCTCCGCGGCTTTATCCCCGGTTCTCACATTAGCACCAGAGAGGCGAAAGAGGATTTAGTCGGTCAGGAATTGCCCTTAAAGTTTTTAGAAGTGGATGAGGATCGCAACCGTCTGGTTTTAAGTCATCGTCGCGCTTTAGTGGAACGGAAGATGAACGGTTTAGCCGTGGGACAGGTGGTAATCGGTTCCGTGCGCGGAATTAAGCCCTACGGTGCTTTCATCGATATCGGTGGAGTCAGTGGTTTACTGCATATTTCCGAAATCTCTCACGATCACATTGACACCCCCCACACGGTTTTCAATGTCAATGATGAGTTAAAAGTGATGATTATCGATCTCGATGCCGAAAGAGGTCGCATTTCCCTCTCGACTAAACAATTAGAACCAGAACCGGGAGATATGCTCAAAAATCGCCCGTTAGTGTTTGAAAAAGCCGAAGAAATGGCGATTAAATACCGAGAAAAACGTCTAGCGGAAGCGGAAGGACGGACTGTTTCGGAAGTAGTGGCAGAAATTGAAGTTCCCCCCGCCTTGGAGGAGGAAGATTTAGTTCTCGCTGCCACCGAGGAATAGGTCAGTTATCAGTTATCAGTCGTCAGTTATCAGTTATCAGATTTGAGTTTTAAGTGTACAGTATTAAATAGAAGTTTCCTACTGTCTTTTCACTGATCACTGATCGCTGAAACGTCTGCCAACCACCCGTTCACTTTCAATCTTCAAAACCGACACGGCTGGCAACTCCTGTAATTCCAGTCATCTCCTCACTACTGTTGGCATCGAGGAAACGATCCAAGTTATCAAAAGTGGTTCCGTAGGTAATAGTGTTATCGTCGTATCCTTTCAGATTGACGGTATGTTGATCGAAAGCTTGGTGGAGATAGGGTAAGCCGGTGAGATAGCTGTAGGTAGTTGCTCCGATAGCTAAATCCCTAGCTATTTCTTTAGTAGCTGACTCTAAACGGAAAGCGGCGTTAACTGTATCGCCAATCGCCGTATAATCTGGATGTTCACCGCTGCCAGTATTGCCCACCATGGCATAACCGGTATTCACTGCCGCACCGATGCGTAATTGGAAGGGTAAGGGATATTCTTGACTTAAAGTGCGGGTCATGTTGCATAGTTGCGTAATTGCTTGGAAAATTTGCAGGATATCCTCTTGATTGACTTCCTGTTGGCCGTGAAACCAGATGGCCATGATCGCATCACCAATATATTTATCTACCCAACTGCCGGAACTGCGGATAATATTCCCGGCATGGCGGAACCAACTTCCAATCAGAGAAGAAAGCACTTTTTCGTCTAATTGCCTCGTTAAAGCCGTAAAATTCCGCATATCCACCACCATCACCGATGTTAAGCGCCGTTCATGAACGGGGGAGGTGAGGGTATCCCATTCTAAATTGCGCGGTTGCTTGCCCCTGTTACTGGGAGTAGGACAATAGAACTGCACTTCGGTTTTGCCAAAGGTGATCCGATCTTGGTCATGGATAGTCACGGGAATAGATACCCTTCGGCCATTGACAAAGGTTCCATTGCGACTACCGAGATCGATCAGATAAAAATCTCCTGTTTCCGTGGACTGCAAAATAGCATGACTACGAGAGATACAGTTATCTTTTATCACGATAGCGTTGTCTTTGCTCCGTCCGATTGTCCAGTAAGCTCTACTCACGAGAGGGAAAAAACGTTGTCCCTTCTCGGTATGGAGTAGTAGATAGGGGTTTTGTCCTAGTATATCCACGGGTACATAAGCGGCAATAATATAGGTGGGGGTAACTACATATTCTACAGCGAACATTCCGCAGATATTTGTACTTTTATCTATTGTTACATTTGCCCAGGATGTTTTTCCGAAAAACCTTGATTATTGAGAACATTTTCAAGAATTGATTTTTTCTGAGAGAAGCAATTACAATTCTTAACCCTAATAAAAATCGCTCATTCCAGCTACAACCGTTACCTGGAATGGGTTGGGGGCAATCTATCAGCAAAATTTATCCAGTGAGTGAATGTTAAGAAGTTTAGCTAAGAAAACCCTTAGGCCAGAGAAGCGGTAATCCAAAATAAACCATCGACTAAAATTGTACTTAATACGGCCCCGCTAAATGCCCACCAATGGCAGACCCGTTTTTGCAAAGGATAGATACCGATCGCCAGGAGCAGGTTGAGCAGCACGATCGCCCAACTGATACCCCAGGGGGTCTGAATTTGGGCCAAGGCGTTATGAAATATCGGCGCTACTAGGTTGGGGTCTAGTTCCACGGTCATTAGTTGTCGCCAGTAGGGAATTAGTCCCGTTAGATAGAAATATACATCGGTGATGGCGGTTCCTAACAAAGAACCCAGATAGAAAAGATTACCGACTTTGCCGCGACCTTTGTATAATCCCCAGAGAGCAAAGGGCAGCCCGATCGCTTCCATGGGAAGATGGATCAAAGGTTGCCAACGCCACCAACCCCAGTACAGAGAACCTGCTAACCAACTCCAACTAAAGCCCAAAAGTAAATCTCCCCAAAGACTGATTTTTGCTTGTTTGAGCAGCCAAATCCCTAACCCCACCCAGAAAACGGTTAAACCTAGACTAATTTCGGGATAGTAGCGCACTAGGGGTGCTTGCAGGAACACGGGGACTGATACCAGAAATGCTGCTGTCCAAAAGACGGATTGACATTTTTCCCAGTTAGGGACTAGGGGTTTCAGGCGATCGGGATTGGCGGGGACTAGGGTAGAGTTGAGCAAAGGATTTCAGAATTGTTACAAAACTTTACTTATATCAAGATACATCATTCTCTCTCTACTATATCCCCCCTAGGGGGATTTTGGTAAATTAAAAAATTGTTTTTGGCAATGCGCTATCCTGTTAGAATCGAAACGACAGCAGCGATCGAGGAGTGAAAAAAATATGGCGGCGGGCGATCAAGAAAATCCCAGAATGCCCCTAGATAAAGTGATTTTTGTCATTGCTTGCGTCTATCTAGGTTGGGTGGTGGCATGGCTAATCAGTCAAAAAAACGCCCCTATCTCTCAAAATGGCACGATTTACCGGGAAGATCAAAAATTTATCGCCTATCTGCAATCATCCCTTGCTATTATTGATCGCCAAGGTCAAACTTCCTCCCCCGATCCTGATCCTGATCCCCAAAATAACCCTTCTCCGGTAGCCACAGTTCCACCACCACCCCCCGCTAATTTACCGGTGAATAATAGTCCTAGGATAATAGAAAGAATTTACGTTCCCGTTCATCCCCAAACCCCTGAAACGGCTGCCAAAATTGCCCCACTTACCCCCGCAAATCCCGACATTTCCGCGCCACCATTGCCAGCTGCCCCGCAAGTGCATCGGCAGACAGCCGCGGTTATTCCTACCAATAATCAGGTGAAAAATACCCTAGTGGGGGTGATGGATTTAGGCGATCAATCTTCAGCTTTATTTGATAATCAGGGGATAACGAAGCGTATTTCTCCCGGGGAATTTATCAACGGTTGGACTTTAGTGGAAGTTGGTAGTCAACAGGTTATTTTGTCTCGCAACGGCCAAACGAAAGTCTTAGAAGTGGGACAATCTTTTTAGGATGAACTAGCCGCTGGGTGGGATTATCGGGTCTTCTGAACTCAAGCTGAAGATAGAGACAATTAGAACAGACTTTAGAACTAGGAAAAAATCTATCAATCTCCATCAATAAAACACCTTATTAACCAACACTTTATTAACGAAGCCAATAAAATATAGCGATAATAATACTCAGAATTACCACGGTCTGACGCAGATAACTAGGAGAGATAATTCTAGCTAGTTTTCCCCCCAATAAACCCCCGATTAAAGAGCCAATTGCTACCACTATCGCCGCCGACCAATACACCTGATTAGAAAAGAGGAAAAACCCAGCCGCCGCCACGTTAACCACCAAAGAAAGCACCTGTTTTAAAGCATTTAATCTCGTGAGATTGTCCTTGAGAAATAAGCCCAAAATTGCCAACTCGATCACACCTAAGCCCGCTCCAAAATAACCACCATAAATTGAAGCGAGAGCGATGGGTAAAACCGCTAAAATTTCTGGTATATGACCATTCTTGTCCCCCTGTCGCCGCTGCAACCAAGAGCGTAAAGTATCTTGAAAAGCCAATAAAGCCGCCGCTAAAAGAATCAGAAAAGGAATCAGGCGATCAAATACTTGATCACTGCTATTTAACAGCAAAATACCACCGATAATGCCGCCAATAACTGCCGATGGTAGTAATAACCGAATCCGTTTTTGTTGCCCGTGCAGGTCTTTTTTTTGGGCGAGGGTTGCCCCCAGATAACCAGGGCATAAAGCGACGGTATTAGTCACATTTGCCATTACCGGTGGGATTCCCACCGCCATCAGCGTCGGAAAAGTAATCAGACTACCGCCACCGGCAAGAGCATTAATTAAGCCGGCAGCCACCGCAGCGATTGCCAAGAAGCCATACTGAATAGGCGTGAGCATTTAGGCGTTAGGGACAGTAATTAGGGCTAAATCAATTTTTTCCTCGTCAACTTGCTTAATTTCGGCTCTAATTCCTGGGCCAAAGTATCTTTCGATTTTCTCCTGTTTTGCCAGCCACTTTTCTAGGGGTAAAAGGGGCGATTCAAATTCTAGGGTGAGACAATAGGCGGAATCAACAGCAGTTTCACGAATTGCCACTAAAGTGGGTCTTTCCTCGTCCGTGGGGCTTAATCCCAGCTTTTCTAGAGCTTCATCCAGATGCACTTCCTGTCCGTAGCGATAGCGGGTGACATCGTTGCGAAGTTTGGTTTGGGTGACGGTAGCCTGTTGTTGGCGCAATTGCAAGATTTCGGGGCTAGTGGGTTGACTAAAGGGGATAGGTTTGATTTCTGAAGCTTTTAGGGCTAAACCTCCCAATAATAACGGTAATCCGTAGAAAAACCCCGCTAAATTGACCGTGGCGTTACCTTGGGCATAACCGATAATCCCGATAACCGTTAAAATACTGCCTAAAATTAAGCCAAAGTATGATAGTCTAATTTTTCTGAGCATGAAATAATTTTTTTCTTGAGTACGCTAATCCTTTAGAGATTATACAACTCAAAAGAATCTTTTTGGCAGAGGGGCAGTGGGGAGATTTTTCAGTTATCAGTAAACAGTCATCAGTCATCAGTGAAAAGAAAGCGGCGAACTTGCCACTTAATAAGTAAGTAATCTGAATTAATTGTTAGATAGTGGCACAGGCTTCTGGTTCTTTGTATTTTAGCTACTTAGTTGATGATAAGTAGGTGGGTGGAATTAAATATAAAATAAACGTAGGTTGGGTTGAAGCATGAAACCCAACGCCCGCATGGGTTACGCTACCGCTAACCCATCCTACAAATAATTGTGCCTACCTACTTAGGTGGTGCGTCAGGAATTTTTGCCGTCTAACGCACCCTAAGTTTTACTATTGCCTATTGCCGATGTACTCGCAATTTCTCAATTAATTGAGATAATTTCTGGTCAGAAGCGGCAGTGATAAAGTCTAATTTAAACTTTTGTCCCTGACTGAGATATTCTGCATAACTAGACAGAAGAAAAGGACGAAACTTCTCATTATCGGCAATATAAACTTCAAAAAAAGCCACCAATAAAGCCCCCGCATAATCCTCGATTAAATTTTGATCGGGTAAAGTGATATTGACCACAGACTCCAGGGTTTTTTGCATTCCTGCATCCAATTCTGTAAAATTTACATGAGCTTGTCCCTCGACCATGGCCAGATATTTATCCGGGGTTTTTAACCAAGTAAAAGGAATGGCCTGTTCAAAAATCGGATTAGCTGCTGGGTCATAACTTCCGGAACCCAAGAGGACAGGAATCGAGATTTTACTTAAACCTTTTTCTCCAAAAATACTGCGGTTAACGGGATTAGCTGCAAAGACAGCCGTGACTCGTTCATCGCGAAAATTATAGACCTGTCTAGGCAATTCCAGGGCGCGACATTCCAGTAAAATAGCGATATTAATCCCGGAGTAAGGACGATTACAATCTTGGGCGAGATTATCAAAATCAATTTGTGCGCCGGCAACAGCTAGAGATGTATAACCTCCAAAGGAATGACCCGCTACTCCCACATTAGTGAGGTCAAGTTTACCTTGAAATTGACTAGCATTTCGTCTGGCTAATTCATCGATGACAAAGCTAATATCTTTGGGTCGATTAATAAACTCATTGCCATCAAAAATATTGCGATAATACCCCCCTAACATTCCTTGTAGGTATTGGGTATCACTGCCGGGGTGTTGCGGTGCCGCTACTAAAAATCCGTAGGAAGCTAGATGTTCAATTGCTTGGGCATAATCTTCCGGTCGTGAGGCTAATCCGTGGGAAAAAATAATTACAGGTGTTTTGCCTTCTCGGAAAGTTTGCGGGATATAAACATCCACATATAAACTGCGATTGCGACTGCTATCGGTTAGGTTCCAAACTTCTTTTTTTACCTGAAAGCTACCGCGCTGACGCAGATCGGGTAAACTGGTATAATTAATCGGTGGTTTAACGACAGCGGCTTCCTCAGCCGTCCAGAGGCGCATATCTTTAATAAATAGTTCCGCCACATAAACCGCATAATCGATGGTTTTAGCTAATCCGAGGATTTCTTCCCCCTGTAACTGAATATTATTGGGGAATTTTTTCAGCACATTTAAAAGGGTTAATCCTCCCGGCTCGAAAGCGGCACTAACAATCGCACCCCGCAGGGCATATTTACCATTAATTCCCCCTTCAATGGTGATGCCTTTACCCAAACGAGAGAGCATATCAGCACCCATCACACTATTAAAAAAACGGGATAGTAAAACAGGATTGATGTCAATCTTTGTTAATAAAGCCTCACGAAATTTGTCTCTTGCTTCGGGAGTTGCTCTGGCCAGAAATCTTTTTAAATTAGCATCGATTTTTCCTTCTTTAGCAAAGGTTTCTAGGGATGCTACCGATACGGAAAAGACGAGGGGAGTATAGACAAATTCAATTTCTTCGGCGGCTTTTAGGGGTAAAGCGGTCATACCCGCAGCGAAAAGACCTAGGAGGAAAGCGCGCAGCCGACGGCTGGGATTATTTCTAGGAAAACGATTTTGTAACTGGGAGATAATCATGGGATGTTGAGTTAGGTTAGATGACAACAATTAAAAGAAAAAAGTGGTAAAGTGAGTGATTTCTATAGCCAACAAACATTTATAAATTGCTAGGTAAATTAGAATAAAAAATCATGAGTAAAACCTCGATATTTTCCTGTTAAAAGCATAGAATAATCTGGAAGATTTTGGTTCTAGATTATTGGGGATTTGTCAATATACTATCTAGGACTGATTGTAAATTAAAATTGTTTTTATGTCAAGATGTAAACCATTAAAAAATAATCATAAGTACAGTAATTTAATAAGTGAAAGTGATATATTTTGAGATGAAAATAATCAGATAGGTTTTTTGACTGGGATAAATTGCTAATTATTGCGAATGTGAATATCTTGCTGCGGGAAGGGAATCTCGATACCCTGTTGAGTAAACCTATCAAGAATAACACAATTAACATCACTAATTACTCGCTTTTTCCTGTTAACATCATCCAACCAGAACTTTAATTCAAAGTTTAAACTAGAATGATCAAAATTAAGAAAAAAAGCTACTGGTTGCGGGTTTTTAAGTATGTGAGGATGTTGATCGGCAATGTCTAGCAATAAACTCATCACCTGTGGTGCGTTGGAATTATAACCAACTCCGATAACAATTGAACAATAAATCAAGTTATCACTACCCGTATAGGTGGTGACATCCTCAGTAAAAAACTTTTGATTGGGAATAATTTTTTCGGAATTGTCTGTAAGGATTTGCACTGTTGTGGCTCGAATACCTAACTTTTTTACCTGAGAAGTCTGTCCTTCAATATTAATTATATCACCGGGTTTGAGAACTTTTTCAAATAATAGTAAAATACCGCTAATAAAATTACTGACCACTTGCTGCATACCGAAACCAATACCCACCGATAAACCGCCAGTAATTGCCGCTATTGCTGTTGCATTAACTCCCACATAACCCAAGATGAGAATAAAACCTAAGACAATGAAAAAATAACGTCCTAACAGTAAAGTTGCTTCAATTTCACCGCGACTAGCTTGCTGATTTAAATTAGTAATACTCAGAATTATACTCTCTATAAGAATAACAATAATTACCAGAAAATAGGGAGCTATTATCAAAATAAATATGCTTCTCAATGTGATCGGACTATTAAATAAATTAAAGGGAGATACTTGAGCAATTTCCTTAATATTATTGTAGAAACTAATAATCGTTTTCAGGAGGAATAATACCAATAAAGGTGCTAAAAGCCGCCAATGATAATATTTAATTGTCTTGACGGAGAACCTGGCGTATAATCCAGCTAATAAACCACGATAAACTAAATAAAACCACATTAATTTTATGGATAAACTAATCATTCCTCTTGTCCAGTTTTGACCGAAAAAAATCAGATAATTTAGGTTAAGTAAAATCAGGCTAATAACTGGAAAATTAAGAAACTGTATCAGGATAGCAAAATATTGACGGAGGGTTAACTTTTCCTTACTATGGATCAAACTGGTAACGTGAGGAAATCTTTTTTCTAAGTAAGACCATAACCATTTTGATAATAACCAAGCAACAATTAAGGAAAGAAAAATAGTCGTTAATTGATTTTGAACATTTCTGCGTCCTAAAAATAATAATTGATTAGCAATTATTTCCGAAAGAGAGGGGATATTATTGTTCATATTAATTTGTTTTCCCGACTTCTTGATCAAGCTCTGATTGAATATAAAGTGTCAGTTTTTCGGCCGCTGCTGAGGAAGATATTTCACCAGCAATCGCTCTTTCATACCAAAATTCTCCTTCTTCTAAAATTTGATTCGATTTTTCCCAATCATCCAGAGGAACTGCCACAACATTTTGAGATTGTTGTAATAATACCGATTCGATCGGTAGTAATTTTCCTTCGATCTGCACCCGTCGATTAGTGGGAATAAAACTTTCGGTTTGGATGATTGCTTGTAATTGTTGTTCGGGATTAGTGAGAAATTTTCCTAGAGCCAATCCCAAACGATTTTCATTATCACTATTATTGCGATTAAATACCATCACCCGTGTATAGAGAATTGGTGCTGCTTTACCTTGAGTTTCTTGGGGAAGTAAAGCGACTCTGAGATCATCTTGGAGGCTATTTTTTAAATCGGCAATTTCAATAGAATTACACACATAATAGGTTAAGCGGCCTCCAGCAAAGGCATCATGGAGTAATTCCCGTTGACGATTGAGGATAAAATTAGGCTGTGACGAGGCAAATTTTAGCCATTCTAGCCATTTTGCCCAACCATCCAAGCGAGGTTGCAGCCTACCCTGATCATCCCACAAATAGCCGCCAAAAATTGCCATTCCCCAAAAAGTATCTTCAAAAGAGGAAACTATCCCCACAGAATAGCCTTTGCGCGCACGTTCCACTAATCCCTCCAAACTGGTGGGAGGTTGCTTCAGCAGCGGATCGGGACTAAATTGTAATTTTTTTTGATTATAACAGAGTACATTGGTACGAGAACCCAAGGGAATGCCATAGATTTTTCCTTGATAGCTAACTTGTTTCACGGTCGGGGGATAATAAATAGATAAATCTAGATTTTTCTGGTCAATTTCCTCCAGTATCCCTTCGGATACTAATCTGGGTATATTTCTCGAAAAAATTAGAATAACACTAGCACCTAATCCGCTTTGAGATTGTTTAAAAAAACGTTCTGGTATCTCATCGATAGGAATAGCTTGTTCGAGAATTGTCACTTGCGGATTTAATTTTTCAAACTCTTGCAAACCCAGACCTAGTATTTCAGTTAAATTTCCCTCTTCTGGATACCAAACCGAGAGAGTTCCTTGCAGTTGCTCCGATGATTGATTAGGGAGATCACTAAAACAGGCATAAAGAAAAATTGGCATCAGGATAAAAAGCAATAGGAGCGATATAATTCCCCTTATTTTTTTACTTCTCCAAACAGTTTTAACTCTGAGCCTTAGAAATTGCATCGCTCGTGATCCTTCAAAAATCTTGCCATATATTCATGATACATGAAAAGGTGAATAATAATCCTCATCAGAAAAATAATTAACATGATTTTTTGTCAAGAGCCACCAGTCTAGCAACAACCCCAGTTACTATCGGCTGCCATAATAGAATTAGTCCAAAACGCCCTGCAATAACTATAAAATCTAGACGAGGAAAACACCCCATGACCCATCACTACAGCATCACCATTCAATGGTCAGATGAAGACCCAAAATTTATCGCCCATCTCCCTGAGTTTAGACCCTATACTCCTACCGATGGTGAAACCTACAATGCAGCCCTACAAAATGCCCTTGAAGTTCTAGATCTCCTTATCGAAGACTACACTGCACGGGGCAAATCTCTCCCACATCCCCAGGCTATTTCCCCATAGCTCAAATATCCTCTATTACATTTCAGTCAGAACCGACAACCCCGAAATAAATGATGAAAACGTCAGCCAATAAGTAATTTTTGCTTTATTATGAGAGTAATCCCCTAAACCGTTAGAGGCGTAAGGCTTACGTCTAAAACTTACTAGCAAGGAGTTGTATCATGGAATCTTTTTTGATGTCATTGGCTACAGGAGTCACGATTATTTTAGGGGGAGCGTTGGCCCGTGTGGGGGAGCTTGTCTTAGATGGTTCCCTTGAAAAACTGAAAAATTTAATCGTAGCGAAGTCTCCTGATACTTTAAAAAAGTTGGAATCGGCCAATCAAAATCCTGCTTTGTTACCTGAAACGATTGAGGTAATGGCGACTTTACTAGAAGATCCAGAAATACAAAAAGTTGCAGAACAAGTGGTTAAAGAAAATCAATCTAATCCTTACGTTATTAATCAGTTTACTGACTTAGAAAAAATTCTTAACTTTGCTAATCGGGATATTAATATTGATAAACAAATTAATAATTTTTGACTACAGCCGCCTGTAGGGGAGCAGGTTAAACAAAACCCTGCTAACTTAGATACAACGAGTGAGAGTTCCAAGTCTATTTCGACTTCTCTTTCTAATCTTGATTACGGCATTGAAAGTCTATGTAAATTGAAAGCAATTTTCTACAAACTTAAGGGAGATGCACGTCAACAGGAGGGGAAAGTTAATATAACAGTTAAACAATTATCAGAATGGATTCAGGAAATTCAATCCGCAGAATCACAATTTGATCAAGTTTTAAATTTATTGGAGGATGATGATGATTCAGATTCATAAAAATCAAACTAATTCGGCTCAGGCTAGTAATTCTGAAACAGAGTTAAATTCTGAGAATTTTGATCAGATTGCGCCCAAAAAACATAATCCTAAAATCTATCAAAAGCTTTTTAAAAAAGCTCAAGATATTGGTGATAAACAATCTGAGGTTTTTGCACTTGGCCGGTTAGCAATGATTTATCAATCTTGGGGTCAATATAGAGAAGCAGTACAATATCTTCAGCAACAATTAGTAATTATTAGAGAAACTAATGATCGGTATTCGCTGGCGAATACTTTAGGTAATTTGGGAGCGGCTTATCAGTCTTTAGGGCAGTATCAAGAAGCAATTACACATCTTCAAGAACAATTAGCAATTGCTCAGGATATCGGCGATATTCTTGCCCTAGCAAATGCTTGCGGAAATCTGGGGATTACTTATCAATCTTTAGGACAATATCAGCAAGCAATTGAATATTTTAAAAAACAATTAGAAATTGCCCAACAAATTGGCGATAAAAAATCAGAAGCAAATGCTCTGAGCAATTTAGGTATTTCTTATAAATATCAAGGCGATTTTGCTCAAGCAGAATCTCTATTTTTCCAAGGATTAAAAATCCATGAAGAGTTATTTGGTGGCAATAATCCTAGTGTTGCTTCTAATCTCAACAATCTGGCGAGTCTTTATCAAGATCAGGGGAAATATGCAGAAGCAGAACCTCTTTATCAAAGAGTGCTGGAGATTCGGGAAAAGCAATTAGGAAAAGAGCATCCTGATGTGGCGACCAGTCTCAACAATCTGGCGGCTCTTTATCACGTTCAGGGGAAATATACAGAAGCAGAACCGCTCTATGAGCGATCGCTGGGGATGATGGAACAGCTATTAGGAGCCGAGCATCCTCATCTAGCAACCAGTCTCAACAATCTGGCGGAACTTTATCTCGCTCAAGGGAAATACACAGAAGCAGAACCTCTCTTTTTACAATCGCTGGGGATGATGGAAAAGCTATTAGGAGCAGAGCATCCTCATGTGGCAACCGTTCTCAATGGTCTGGCGGAACTTTATGCCTCTCAAGGGAAATATGCAGAAGCAGAACCTCTTTATCAAAGAGCGCTGGCGATTCGGGAAAAGCAATTAGGAGCAGAGCATCCTCATGTGGCCAACAGTCTCAACAGTCTGGCGATTCTTTATCAGTCTCAAGGGAAATACGCAGAAGCCGAACCTCTCTATCAAAGAGCGATTGCTATTTTGATAGCTACACTAGGCGAAAATCACCCTAACACTGAAAAAGCAAAAAATAATTATAATCTGATGCTATCCCAACTTCCTGATGAGGAATTAAGCCAACGCTTTTCCCCCGAAACGGTCGAAATTCTGCGTGACCTAAGACAAAATTAGCCACTTTTTTGAAGCATAAAAAACATGAACATCAAACAGCAACTACTTAAAGAAAATGAAACTCAAACCATGAATAGTGCTTGGAAAAATTGGGTTAAAGAAGTGCAATAACTATCGCCTTCCTCTCAGTCAGAACCGACAACTTATCAAAAACACCTACTAGAAAAATATCGCAAGCAAGGCTGAGAATTATGATTTTATGCGATACAAGTATATCCCCCTCGCCATGGCACGCTATAATCGTCATCTCAGGAAAATATTGCTTCGAGGGTTTTTTGGTTTAGACATAAATGATTTCAGCGACTCAATTTGAATTTCCCTTATCTAAGGCTAACTATCTGCTCAACCACACCACTAAAGCAGGCGTTGGTGGAGATAAACGTAAGTTTTGGCGTGAAGTTATCGGATTTGATAATCCTGAAGCGATTCGAGAAGCTATACTAGAGACAGTATCTCTCGAAATATTACAAAAACAAGATACAACAGAGTATGGTGAGCGCTATCGTGCTTATGTTAAAATCAGGGGATATTCCGGTAAATTACATCAAATTCGTACTGTTTGGATTATCCTGGCAGGAGAAGATGTGGTGAGATTTGTCACAGCAGTACCTTCTAGTTTCAATCAATAAAAGTTTAGAGTAATAAAAATGAGTAAGTTTAAATTATTTGATGATATTCAACTAACGGAAGATATTCCCTTAACCGATGGTGGAATTGCGCCTATCGGTACAGTTGGAGCAATTGTAGAAGTTCTGAAAAATGGGGAGGCTTATCTAGTAGAATTATTTGGGAATTGGGTTAAATATGATGAACAAGGAAATTTTGTCTCAGCCACTCAAGCAGAAAAAGAAGCATTTATGGAGACAATTGGCGTAGAAATTGTTTATCCTAATCAATTAGTGTTAGCTGTTCCCGCTAAAGAGATTATGCAAGTTACGGCTTAGATCATTACTAAAGTTGTCATATCGCCTTCTTCTCGATCAGAACTGAAAAGCCCAAAATAAATAATGAAAACGTCAGCCAACAAGCAATTTTTGCTTTATTATAAGACTAATCCCCACAAACCGTAAGCGATTTATGTATCAAGTTACCGTTGATTACGCCAAAGCCAACCTAGAAGAACTCTGCGATCGCACTGAAAAAGAACCCGATGGAGTAGTGATCGTTCGTGAAAATCGCAGTTATATTCTCATTACTCAAGAAGAATGGGAATCCTTAGCTGAAACCTCCGAACTCATGCAAGATCCCAAACTATTACAACATATTGCATCAGCACGACGAGAATATGCCGCAGGAGAAACCCTCACAATGGAACAAGTATTTGGATGACAACCTACACAATTGTCTTTTCTAAACAAGCGCGAAAAGATACCGACGAACTCACCCAAAAACAGAAAGTCAAACTTCAAGAAATTTTAACTAACATAATTGCAATTAATCCCTATATTGGCAAATCCTTAAGTAGGTGGGTGGAATTAAATATAAAATGAACGTAGGTTGGGTTGAAGCATGAAACCCAACGCCCGCATGGGTTACGCTACCGCTAACCCATCCTACAAATAATTGTGCCTACCTACTTAAAAGGCGATTTAGAAGGCTTTTATTCCTATCGCCTAAATCGAAAAGATCGTCTGCTTTATGAAATTTATGAAGACGATAAAACTATTCTGATTATTCGTACCAAAACACACTATGGAGATTAGGTAATAGCGGTCATAACCACTGAATTCATCCCCGTTTATAATATAGCTTGATCCTGTTAGGCAAAAATAGTAGTGATGCCGATCACTACCAAGAAAAAGACGGAAGAAATGCACTTCAGGAACTAGCCAAATTCAATCAAGGAGACAACCCATGAATTATCACTATAGTATTTTTATTCAATGGTCAGAAGAAGACAACAAATTTATCGCCCACCTCCCTGAATTTGGCCCCTATGCTCATACTCATGGTGAAACCTACCATGCAGCTCTACAAAATGCCCTTGAAGTTCTAGATCTCCTTATCGAAGACTACACTGCACGAGGCAAATCTCTCCCACCTCTCCGGGCTATTTCCGCATAGCCCAAATATTCTCAGTTCAGTAATATCTCCTAGTATTTAACCGTTCATAGAACATTTTATACTATGATCTCGGAAAAGCCAAAATAAACTTCAAAAGAACCCGATGGAGTAGTGATCGTTCGTGAAAATCGCAGTTATATTCTCATCACTCAAGAAGAATGGGAATCCTTAGCTGAAACCAGCGAACTCATGCAAGAACCCAAACTATTACAACACATTAGACCTCTTGCATAAATCCGAAAACAAACGATAGAAAAAATAATGGGAGGGACTTTCAGTTAATTATTTATTAGTAGTTGATAATCTTCAAAAATGTTGCTGTACAAGGATCGACTTAAGACTTTTGCCAGAGGTCTATTCAACGGATTTAGTATTACAACTATTTGCTGTCCAATCAAAAATCCCCCTAGAAATCTAGAGGGATCGAGGGATATATGGAGGGCAATTTAGAAGTAAATTGTCCCACCCCAACGCTCGTCTAGACGGGGAGCAACCAACAGATAAGCGGCGACGTTATACACATCATCTTCCGTCAGATTGCGTAATTCTGGGAAGATTTCCGGACGGCTAACATTGGGATGGAACTCGCTTAGATCATCTTCGCCATCGTAGCTGGTGGGATGTTCTAGATAATCAATCAATGCTAACAGATTATCTCTGGGGGGTTCCGCTTTTGCCAGATCGGCCAGACCCAAACTGACATTATTATTGGTTTTGGTTTTACCTTGCAGGTGGCACTTAGTACAATTGGCGATAAAAAGTTTCTGTCCTTCCGTCGCTTGTTCCGAAGTCAAAGTCACCGATTCCCCGGCATCATTGAGGGTGATGGTGAGGGTTTCTTCATCGAGTTCTAAGGCACTAGCGCCGTTAAGATTGAATTGTAATACAAAAAAGACTACAGCGATCGCTGCCACAATCAAACGTTTGATCATTGTTCTCCTACTCGCAATTGTTCCAAGAGGGGGGATTTTAAGGTGACTAAAAAATTTTCTCCGATGGGAGGGTGTCGATCGATTCTAAGTGATCACGGACACCGAGAAGATCCCAGTTGGGAATAAAGTCAAGGGGACGTTTCCGTTTTCGAGGCGGTTACTCCCGATCGTTTGGATAAAATCAGTGAGATAATTGCTTTAGCATCTTCTAGGGCGAGATTAGTCTGCCGATCTTTATAGGAGATGCCTAATTGGTCGCAAAGTGACAACACAGATTCATCGGCCAGATCGTACTCTGCCGCAATATCAGCGATCGATAGATCAGCAAAACCCATAGTCTGACGCACCCACCAAGGATAGAGAATACTTATTAGTTACCATAATTATCATGCCATTGCCGGGGACATTCTTAACAGTGATCAGTTATCAGTGATCAGTTATCAGTGATCAGATGTGAGTTTTCAGTTCACTGATTACTGTTTACTGTTTACTGTTTACTGGACGGCTACGCCGTGCCTTTGGCAACACTGAAAAAAGCTCCCATCACCCCACACCCCACACCCCACACCCCACACCCCACTTCCCCATCACCCTACACCCTACACCCTACATCCCACTTCCCCATCACCCCACACCCCCAAAATTCCCTAATTTGACCGACTTTCGCCTTTTTATTCCCTAAGATAGAGACTCGTGTAAACAAATTTAATTAAAATCGCAAAAAACCTGAAAAAATACTAAAATGTGATTAAGAATGTTATTTTTAGCCTTGTAAGGCTAAATCTTTCTCGATAACATTGTAATCATACCTCCACACTCTTTTGTACAAAGGACTACACCTTTGTTAACTTATGGATATACAACTGATCAACATCGGCTTCGGTAATATTGTTTCCGCTAATCGGGTTATCGCCATCGTTAGCCCAGAATCGGCTCCGATCAAACGCATCATCAGTGATGCTCGGGATAAAGGCTGTTTAATCGATGCTACCTACGGAAGACGGACTCGTGCGGTGATCATCACCGATTCTAGTCATGTGGTGCTGTCGGCCATTCAACCAGAAACCGTGGCTCACCGTTTCGTGGTCAACAAGGAAGCCCCTGTTAATAGTAGCAACTAGGTTATTAACCCCATGCAACCCGGTCAATTAATTGTCATTACCGGCCCTAGCGGTGTGGGCAAGGGTACGCTAGTCCGGCATTTACTAACTCGTTTCCCTAACCTCTACCTGTCCGTATCCGCCACTACGCGCCCACCTCGACCGGGTGAAATTGAGGGCCAAGATTACTATTTTCTCGACCGTCCCAGTTTCGAGGAGAAAATGGCGGCTGGAGAATTTCTAGAATCGGCCGAATACGCGGGCAACTACTATGGGACACCCCAATCAGCGATCGCCGCTCAATTAGCGGCGGGCCAGACCGTCATTCTAGAAATCGAATTGGAGGGAGCCAGACAGGTCTGTGAAAGCTTCCCCGAAGCGAGGAGAATCTTTATCCTACCCCCTAGTTTCGAGGAATTAGAACGTCGTTTGCGCGGCCGGGGCAAAGATGCCGAAACAGCGATCGCCCGTCGTCTGGAGCGCGCCCAAGAAGAATTAGCCGCCAGCGAGGAATTCCCCGATCAAATCGTCAACGATGACCTAGAAACCGCCCTAGATGCCATCGAGAAGATTATTTTTAGCCGTTAGCTGTTGGGGTTTAGGTGTTAGGTTTTGGGGTTTTAGGGTTTTAGTTGAAATTCCCCACTTCCCCACTTCCCCTAATCCTTATCCCCCATTCCCTAAGTTACCTAAAATATCGGATGAATACCCCCGCTACATTTTTCGATAAGATACTCACCTTTGCGGGGGATGAAATCCGACCAGAATATCAATGACCCTGAGCGAAGTCGAAGGGTCAGCAACGGAGCATCGGTTTAATTCCACCATCTGTGGACAAACTGTGTTATAATCTACTTAACCAATGGTCGAGAATTGTTAGATGCTAGTCGTAGAAGCAAAGCTAAAAAACGGGACACTAGAGCAATATCACCGGCTTGATGAAGCTATCAAAACTTCTCAGTTTGTGCGTAACTCTTGTGTTCGTTATTGGATGGATCATAAGGGTACAACCCGCAATGATCTCCAAAAACTTTGCTCGGTACTAGCTAACAATAAAGAGACACCTTGGGTTAATAAATTAAACTCACAAGCACGTCAATCGGCTTCTGATAGAGCCTGGCAATCAATTAATCGGTTTTACCAGAATTGTCATGCCAAGATACCGGGAAAAAAGGGGTTTCCTCGGTTCAAAAAGCATAGCCGTTCCGTTGAGTATAAACTAACGGGCTACAAACTATCTGATAATCGACGTAAAATCAGATTTACCGATGGCTTTAAAGCAGGAGAATTTGATTTATGGTGTAGTCAAAAAACCTTAGTTTATTATTCAGAACAACAGATTAGACGGGTAAGAGTTGTTAGACGTGCTAACGGTTATTATTGCCAGTTTCTGATTGACGTAGAACGGCAAGAATACCATAAACCGACGGGACAAATAACAGGAATTGACTTAGGGTTAAAGGAATTTTATACCGATGCTCAAGGTAATACTGTAGAGAATCCACGTTATTTAAGAAAGTCAGAAAAACGACTTCAAAAAGCACAACGACGATTATCTAAGAAATTCCGTAAAGGAAAGAAACAGTCTAAAAACTATCATAAGCAACGGGTAAAGGTAGCCAAGCTTCATCTTAAAGTATCAAGACAACGTAAAGACAAAGCAATTAAAGACGCTTTGGCGTTAGTCCAGTCTAATGATCTGGTAGTCTATGAAGCTTTAAAGGTAAGAAACTTAGTCAAAAACCGTAAGCTTGCCAAGTCGATTTCCGATGCTTCTTGGTATCAATTCACTGAATGGTTGAATTATTTTGCTAAGATTTATCGGATTGTTTGTGTTGCTGTACCACCGCATTTCACTTCTCAAGATTGTTCAGTTTGTGGGACGAGAGTTCAAAAAACCTTAAGCACTAGAACTCATCAATGTCCTAATTGTCAAACAGTCTTAGATAGGGATCATAATGCAGCAATAAAT
>NZ_CAIP01000413.1 GCF_000297435.1 Microcystis sp. T1-4
GCCAAAATCAAAAATTGTTGTTAGGGTTAGGAGTCAGTCCTGATGCAACAAGTTACACCGCCAAACATGAAAATATTCTGATCCTAAATCTGGTTATTAAAAACGGATTATTTATTCCCCCTTTTGCATGAGTGCCTCTCCTGATATGTAGCCTAGACTCAAGGGATTTAGTATTACTTCCGACTTTATCGCTCAATCCAAGCTTTTGGGGGGTTCTACCCCCCAAACCCCCCGTTGGGGGCGTGGCGCCGCCCCCAAACCCCCCGCGCATTAGTTTTTCGGTGGGATGCTTACACGCAGCTGCTGACACATCTGTAATAATTTAAGAGTCACTCCACTTGCAGGAGTACCTCTCCTGATATGTAGCTTATACTCAACGGATTTAGTAAGCTGTTAAGCATTTAAATTGCTTGTTGATACGAGGCAAGAGGCAAGAGGCAAGAGGCAACAGTAAAGGGATTGGGGGAGATTCGGCTAATCTTAAGAATAAGTGCTTTAAATGCGTCTTAGCTTATGATCGACGAATTGGCGTTATTTCAGCTTCTATTTTCTAGTCAGTAGTCAGTAGTCAGTAGTCAGGAGAATTAAGAATAAATAATAATCAGTTAAATGGTCTATTTACAGATTTTATGCAATTTAATCCTTATTTTTGACGTTTTTGAACCCTCAAAAGTTAATTATGCAAGAGGTTTAATATTCCCCGTGCAAATTAACCACTAAAACCGAGAGGGTTTTTGCTAGGGTGGATAGCCCCAAGACTGGCAATCGCCCCCAGCCGGCTGCTGTAAAATAGGAAGGATAGATAAAACTCAGGAGAAAAGACCCCAGTGCCGTACAACCCCGCAGAAATCGAACAGAAATGGCAGAAGATTTGGCAGCAAATGGGATTGGACAAAACCCCAGAAAACGCCGATAAACCGAAATTTTACGCCCTCTCCATGTTCCCCTATCCATCGGGCAACCTGCACATGGGTCACGTTCGCAACTATACTATTACCGATGTGATTGCCCGTCTGAAAAGAATGCAGGGTTATCGCGTGCTGCATCCCATGGGGTGGGATGCTTTCGGATTACCCGCAGAAAATGCCGCTATTGAAAGGGGAGTTCCTCCGGCAAAATGGACAGACCAAAATATTGCCCAGATGAAACGGCAATTACAACAGTTAGGATTATCTATCGATTGGGAAAGAGAAGTTGCCACCTGTTCCCCGGAATATTATCGTTGGACCCAATGGCTATTTTTACAGTTTTTTGAATCAGGATTAGCCTACCAAAAAGAAGCGGCAGTGAATTGGGATCCTATCGATCAAACTGTCTTGGCCAATGAACAGGTAGATAGTGAAGGAAAATCTTGGCGATCGGGTGCTAAAGTAGAAAGAAAATTACTCCGGCAATGGTTCCTAAAAATCACCGATTATGCCGAACAATTACTCACTGATTTAGATAAGCTTACCGGTTGGCCGGAACGGGTTAAAACCATGCAGGCGAACTGGATTGGTAAATCGGTAGGTGCTTATTTAGAATTTCCTCTTGTTAACTCCACAGAAAAAATTGCTGTTTTTACCACTCGTCCCGATACGGTTTATGGAGTGACTTATGTGGTACTTGCTCCCGAACATCCCTTAACTTTACAAGTTACCACTCCCGAACAAAAATCGGCCGTAGAAACTTTTATTCAAGAGATAGCCAGCGAAAGCGAATTAGAAAGAACTGCCGAAGATAAACCCAAACGCGGTATTAAAACCGGAGGACTGGCAATTAATCCTTTTACTGGTGAAGAAATTCCGATTTTAATTGCTGATTATGTCCTCTACGAATACGGTACTGGTGCAGTAATGGGAGTCCCGGCTCACGACAGTCGCGATTTTAAATTTGCTCGGGAAAATAACCTGCCAATTAAGATAGTTATTACTCCAGAAAGTGGCGAAATTGAGTTAAAAGATGCTTACACAGAAGCGGGAATTATGATTAATTCCGCTCAATTTAATGGTCTGCATTCTACAGCAGGAAAAACCGCTATTATTGATTATGCCACTGCCCAAGGTTACGGCAAAGCTAGAATACAATATCGTCTCCGGGATTGGTTAATTTCCCGTCAAAGATATTGGGGTTGTCCGATTCCTGTTATCCACTGTCCTAACTGTGGAACCGTACCAGTACCTATCGATAATTTACCCGTTACTTTACCGGAAAATGTCGAATTTAGCGGTCGAGGTGCTTCCCCTTTAGCCAAATTAGAAGACTGGGTAAATGTGGATTGTCCTCGCTGTGGCACTCCCGCAAAACGGGAAACGGACACCATGGATACTTTCATCGATTCTAGTTGGTATTTCCTCCGTTATACCGATGCTAAAAATGAAGATATACCCTTTCAATTCGAGAAGGTTAATGATTGGATGCCCGTGGATCAATACGTCGGAGGAATCGAACACGCTATCCTACATTTACTCTATTCTCGTTTCTTTACCAAAGTTTTAAGGGACCGAGGTTTAGTTAATGTCGATGAACCTTTTAACCGTCTGTTAACCCAGGGAATGGTACAGGGATTAACCTACAAAAATCCCGAAACTGGCAAATATGTCCCCGCAGAAAATGTTATCTATAAAGAGGATAAATATTGCGATAAAGACACGGGAGAAGTTCTATCTTTCTTCTTTGAAAAAATGTCTAAGTCGAAATATAACGGCGTTGATCCTCTGAAAGTTCTCGAAAAATATGGGGCTGATACTGCCCGAATGTTTATACTTTTTACTGCACCCCCAGAAAAAGATTTACAGTGGGATGATGCGGGGGTAGAAGGACAATTTCGCTTTCTTAATCGGGTGTGGCGTTTAGTCAGCGAATATATTGAAAATAAACCCAAGCAAGTCAAAAAAATAGAAACTTTCTCGAAAACTGACAAGGATTTAAGACGGGCAATTCACACCGCTATTAAAGAAATCTCCGAGGATTTAGAAGGAGATTATCAATTTAATACCGCCATTTCCGAATTGATGAAACTCAGTAACGCTTTAGGGGATAATAAGTGTTTTGCATCCCCCATTTATCGGGAAGGAATGGAAACCCTATTAATCTTACTTTCCCTTTTTGCCCCCCATCTTAGCGAAGAATTATGGCAAGCTTTAGGCCATAGCCAATCAATTCACCTGCAACCCTGGCCAAAAGTTGATCCCACTGCCCTGATTGTGGACGAGATTACCCTTGTCATCCAAATTTTGGGAAAAACCAGAGGCACGATACAAGTTCCCGCTAGTGCCGATAAAAGCACCCTAGAAACCCTCGCCCTGGAATCAGAAATCGCCCAACGTTATTTAGAGGGTAAGGAAATCAAAAAAGTGATTGTTGTCCCGGGCAAATTAGTTAATTTTGTCGTGGTTTAAATGACAGTAATTATCACAATGGTAGGGAATTAAGAACCTTTTCAGTTATCAGTGACCAGTTAGATTAACACTTTAGATGGCAAAATAGAAACTATACAATCAGTATTGTCTGTAAATAAGAACAACCTATGGATATTGAATCAACTAAAGTTACTCCCGAAGAAATTGCCCAGTTTCGCGCTGAATTGGCAGATAATCTAAGTGCGATCGCTGCTTTAGATGGCGACGATATGGCGATTTATTTTTGCGTTTCTTGAGAAGGTAATAATAATGGAGTTAAGGCAAATTCTATAGCTTGGTCATTAGGCAATCTTCTAATTAAATCTAATTCTACTAATTTGTCAATAATTGGAAGTAATTCACTAAATTCTTGAACTTGCAACTTTTGTAAATCTTCTAAAGTAATATTTTCATCTGATAATTTATCCCTTTCTAGAATTAAATCTATCAACATAAAATCTGCTGGGGTTAATCCTGGCAGACCTCGCATTTGTTGGTCAGCATAAATAAATCCTTCTTCTAAGATTTGAGGTGTAATAGTTTCGGCATTTAATTCAGATGCTTTCTGTAAAATATAGCTACCTAAACGATTTAAATAACGCGGAACACCATTAGATCTCTCACACAACATCTTAGCTGTATCTGGTGTAAAAGGTTTAACTGCTTGGGGATCTTTTACCGAATATTGACAATCTTGAGAACGTACACTGTTAAGGTAATTAACCAGCATTTCATACATAACAGATTGTTCAAGAGGTTCTAATTTAATCGCAAAATCAAATAATCCTCTTTCACTAATTAAAATATCTCTGGTTAAACCCGAAGGATGACCGGTCAAAATAAACCATGCTCCTGATTTTAGCATTCCTTGAGCGTTTAAAAGTAATTGTTTTACAGTTGCAGGATCTTGTTTATCTAAGTCATCAACAGCAATAATCACTCGCTCATATTTTTTTAATGCTCTTTTTAATAAGTCTTCAAAACTAAGTTCAGGAAAGAGTGGTTTATTAATATCAATACTTTTTTCTTTTAATTCTGCACCAATTCCTGCAATTCCAAATTTAGCTGTATTCTCTCGTTGTCTTAAAGGTTGGGCTGAAATTAATCCCATTTGATTTAAGAATTGTTGCGCCCATTCATCTTCTTTCATTTCACGAGCTAAAGCAATTAATGCAATCGTAGCTAAATCTGTATTAGCTGGCAAACTGATATAGGCAGTTAAAGTCTTAGTTGCTTTACGTTTTAGAACATCTAAAATTTCTAAAATAAATGCCGTTTTCCCAATACCAATCAAACCGTAAACTAACAATCTTTTACGCTCTTTTCCTTTTAATAAGCTGAAAACTGGTTTTAATTCTTGACTTCTCCCAGTAAAAACTTTTCTTAACTGCGATTCCCTCAATGTTGAAGCACTTTCAGAAAAAGGAATTTCTGTTATTCCCCATTGAGAATAGATATTATCTAATTCATCCCAAATGCGATCTGCTTCATTCATACAGCTTGTTTCTCCTTAATTTTGGCAAGGCAATTCAGAACTTCTGCTATTTTAGCAATTTCTTGTTCATTATTCAGTTCTTTAAAAATAAAAGTAGCCTTCTTTAATAATTCTTCAGCTTTTTCGACAAAACCAATTTGCAACATGAGTCTTCCTAAACTTGCTTGACAAAAGGCAACACCTCTATCATGTTTTAGATATTCATAAAAGCGCAAAGCATCCCGATAATAAATAGAGGCTTTTTCATGGTTTCCAATTAGGTGATGGGTATGAGCAATTTGATAAATGGTATCAGCACGACTTTTGAGATCGTCAAATTGACGATAAATTTTAAGACTTTTTTCTAAATAAGCTAATCCTTGATACCATTCTCCTCGATCTACTTTAATTTTACCTAATGTTAACCCCATCTCTGCGGCATTCAGGAAATCTCCTGCGGTTTCATATCCTTGTAAAGCGTTTTGATAACACATGACTGCTTGTTTTATATTCTCAGCTTTGTCCCCTCTGATTCTGTTACTGTAAGCTAAGGCAAGATTATTCTGTGTCATTGCCCATTGTTGGGGAAATGCGTCAAAAGTATAAACTTTCAAAGCCTCCTGGTAAGCGGCGATCGCCATTTCTAAATTCTCAGCTTTCTCCCCTCTGATTCTGTCACTGTAAGCTAAGGCAAGATTATTCTGTGTCATTGCCCAATCTTGGGGAAATGCGTCAAAAGTCAACACTTTTAAGGCTTCTTGGTAAGCGGCGATCGCCATTTCTAAATTATCAGCTTTGTCCCCTCTGATTCTGTTACTGTAAGCTAAGGCAAGATTATTCTGTGTCGCTGCCCATTCTTGGGGAAATGCGTCAAAAGTAAAGATATTTAAAGCTATTTCATAACCCGTGATGGCAATTTCTTTGTGGGTGGCGATGTTACCGAGGGGAAATTGTGCAATTAAGTTACTGAAATTGGCAATAATAAAAGCGATAGAATGGGCTTGTTCTGGCGTGACTTGCGTTAATATCTCTCTCACCCGACTGTCTAGAATTTGCGCTAAATTATCATCCAATTTATCAAGATTTTGCGCCCAAAAGGGATAAATTACTTGAGGGTTGGAATTTTCTGAGATTTTTTGTAATGTCTCGATTAAGAAATTGAGATAGTTAGTTTCCGTCTTTATAGAGGAAGAGGAATAGCTTTGTAGCAAATTTCCTGCAATATTCATTAAACGATTCGCATTATTGAGATCGCTTCTTAGCCTTAGATTATCCGCTACTTTTAATAATTCTGTCACCAAACTCTGATCCAATAGTTCCCGATTTTCCTGTAATATTCGGGGTTCATCGCCATCATTGCAGGATAATAGCTGATTAATCAGGTTTAGGTAGGCTTGGCTACTTTCTTCGTTCATTGTCTTAATTATGATTGAGGAAAAGGGAGAATAATATAGCGAATCACTGTTCCTATTAAAGCTGTTCCCAAGATGCCGATTAACGTCCAAATCTGGGCTTTCTGAGAGCCTTTTAATTCTTTTGTATCTTCTTTTACTCCTTCAATATCTTTTTCTAAACTATCGACTTTTTCCTCTAATCTTGCCTGTACTATTTTAATATCCATAACATCTTTTTGCAGATTATCTAACTTCTGATTAATTGAACCTAAAATTTCCTTGAGGTCTTGTTCAATAGTAACTGACATCTAATGATTCTCCTAATAATGATAGTTATCAGTATTATTGTCTATCTTGTCTCAAGTGCTTGCCAAACATTGCGCCTCATTTTCCCTTGCTGCCTTCCCTCATTGTTGCCCTCCCCCTCCCATGATCTCCACTAATCCCCGCTGGGATAATTCTTTATTGTCCTGTAAGATTCGGGTTTCATCGCCTTAATCTAGCTGAAGGCTGACTTAACCCTAACAACAATTTAAGCCAATCCTTTCTCAGCCAACCATTGAGGATTATATAAACGAGATTGATAACGGGCCCCACCATCACAAAGAACAGTAACTATGGTGTGGCCCGGCCCCATTTGTTTAGCTAAAGCCACCGCAGCACCAACATTAATACCCACAGAACCTCCCATAAATAAACCATCTTTTTGTAATAGTTGATAAACAACTTTAATAGCAGTGGGATCATCAATTTGAATGGCATCATCTATGGGTGCGCCTTCCATATTAGCCGTAATACGACTATTACCAATCCCTTCAGTAATTGAACTACCTTCCAGGGTAATTGTCCCGGTTTTCACATAACTATATAAACCGCTACCCATCGGATCCGCCACCACACAACGCACCTGCGGATTTTGGTCTTTTAAAAACATCGCCACCCCCGCGTAGGTTCCCCCGGTTCCCGTGGCAGCCACCCAAGCGTCAATTTTACCGTCGGTTTGTTCCCAGATTTCCCGGCCGGTGGTTTCGTAGTGAGCGCGACGATTAGCCAGATTATCGAATTGATTGGCCCAGATAGCATTTTCCATCTCGCTGGCCAATCTCCCCGATAATTTAACGTAATTATTGGCATCTCGGTAGGGAACGGCGGGAACAGTACGCACTTCTGCACCCAATGTTCTCAATAGGTCGATTTTCTCTTGGGATTGGGTATCGGGAATGATAATCAGGCATTTATAACCTTTAGCATTGCAGATATGGGCCAAACCGATGCCAGTATTGCCGGCGGTTCCTTCGACAACGGTTCCCCCCGGTTGGAGAGTACCGGCTTTTTCCGCTTCTTGAATAATATATAAAGCGGCCCGATCCTTGACCGAACCACCGGGGTTAAGAAATTCGGCCTTACCGAGAATCTCGCAGCCAGTTTCCTCGCTAAAACTATTGAGACGAATTAGGGGAGTATGACCCACCGCATCGACGAAACCATGTTTAATATCCATAATCTGTTATTTTTCGTGCTGTTCCTAGGCTGAGACGATTTTTTGTACTAGGGGATGACGCACCACATCGGCCCGCGATAGGTAAGAAAAAGCGATCCCTTCTACTGATTTTAGGATTTTTTGAGCGGCAATTAACCCCGATTCTTGTTGTTGCGGTAAATCGGTTTGGGTGACATCTCCGGTTACTACCATGCGCAAACCGAATCCCAAGCGAGTTAAGACCATCAATGCGATCGCACTTTCTCCACTGGGGAATTGAATCGTTGGTCAATTTCTACCACTTTAGCAAAATTGTTGTCTTTGCTGGAAATATTGATTAAATTGGAAGTTTTTAGCTGTTATTAGTTACTTAACCTAATATAGTGGTGGCGTTCTGTAAGGAGTCCCGCCGTGACTAACAATTCCCTCGATCCTTTGAATATTGGCAATACGATTAATACTGCCCTCCGTCTTTATCGTGATCGCTTCCCAACTTATGTATTCTTTGCTGTCCGCGCCTGTTTGTGGTCGCTTCTTCCCTTAGTTTTGCAATTAATTCTCAGTCAATTACTTTATCAAACAATTACCCCCGAACAAGGCAGCGATATGGGTTTACGTTTATTTATTTTCCCGATACAAATTTTCTCGGCTGCTAAGTATCTTTTCAATAATGCGGTTATCTCACGATTAGCTTTTCAAGACATCATTTATCAGCCAGAAACTGCCGGACAAGCGGAAAAAAAAGTTAAGCCTAAAATGTGGCGCTTGTGGTGGATGCAGGTTTTGATCGGTTTGTTAGGAGCGGCAATAATCTTGCCGATAATGCTGCCTCTGATGCTAGTCAGTTTTATCCCCATCCTTGGTGTATTGCTTATTTTACTGGCTTCTTTCTGTCTTCCTTTTTTCTTCCTTTGGTTATCTGCTCGCATTTGCATTGCCGAATTGCCCTTAATAATTGAAGATAATTTAGGCAGTTGGCAAGCAATCAAGAGAGCTTGGCATTTAACTAAAAACTCGGCGTGGAGAATTGTGGGAGTGATATTTATTGCCAGTTTATTAATTATTCCAGTTTATCTTCTGTCAGTAGCTTTGGCTTCAATTCCCCTTTGGGTTAATTTTTCCTCTTTTTATAGTAGTTTGGAATCGGTAGAGGACTGGCAAACGCTCACGGAAAATCCTCTTTTTTTCCGACAAATGGCGATGTTTTCCTATGGTCTGATTACTATTTTCTTACTTCTGAGTATTTTATTAGTTCCTTTTTGGCAATCTCTCAAAAGTGTGATCTATAATCATCTTTTAGACCAGAAAAAAAATGATGGGGGAGAATACTAATAACTGAGCGGCTGTTGGTGTATCTAAATTACTTGTTAAGACTGTCTATGAGCAGGGGGTGGGGTAGTGGGGAGAGGGGAGAAAAAAGCTGACTCCTGAATTCTGTCTCCTCAATAATGACTTCTAACCCAATGGTAGATGTGGGACTATCTCAACAATCGGTTATTTTTCGTGCTGTTCGTAGGCTGAGACGATTTTTTGTACTAGGGGATGACGCACCACATCGGCCCGGGATAGGTAACAAAAAGCAATCCCTTCTACTGATTTGAGGATTTTTTGAGCGGCAATTAACCCCGATTCCTGTGGTTGGGGTAAATCGGTTTGGGTGACATCTCCAGTTACTACCATGCGCGAACCGAATCCCAAGCGAGTTAAGACCATTTTTAACTGTGCTGGGGTGGTATTTTGGGCCTCATCAACGATAACAAAAGCATTAGCTAGGGTTCGTCCCCGCATATAAGCTAAGGGTGCGATTTCGATTTTACCCCGTTCCATCAGGTCGGGAATTTTGGCCGCTTCGATAAATTCGTATAAAGCATCGTAGAGGGGACGCAAAAAAGGATCGACTTTTTGCTGTAAATCCCCCGGGAGAAAGCCTAATTTTTCCCCCGCTTCCACGGCTGGCCGGGTGAGGATAATCCGTTCTACTTTATCTTCTAATAAAGCCTGTACGGCCAAAACGGCGGCTAAAAAGGTTTTCCCCGTGCCAGCCGGTCCAATACAAAAGGTGATATCGTGACTTTGAATCGCTTGAATATATTGACGCTGACGGAAGGTTTTCGCCCGAATTAGCTCCCCGCGACGGGTACGGGCGAGAATATCCTGCTGTAGTTCTTTATACTCGCTAGAACGCCCCGTATCGAGGGCATGGATAGCGGTCATAATATCGGCTTCGGCGATTAACTTGGCCTCTTGCCATAAAATACTTAAGGAGCGCACAATCGCTGTGGCACGCTCCACCGGGGTTGGTTGTCCCGCAATCCGCAATTCCATGCCTCTGAGGACTAAATTCGCCCCAGTTTGCCTGGCTATCAATTTGAGGTTAGCTTCTTGATGACCCGCTAAAGCGATCGCACTTTCTGAACTGGGGAATTGAATCGTTTGCCAAGTTTCCGTCATGCTCGGGGCTAAATTATCCTTTGGCTGTTTCTACCACTTTAGCAAAAGCGACGGGATCGAGGACGGCTAATTGGGCTAACATTTTCCGATTGAGGAGGATATTAGCTTTCTTTAATTGTCCGGTTAGTTGGCTGTAACTGATGCCCTGTTGACGAGCAGCGGCGTTAATGCGGGTAATCCAAAGACGACGAAAATCGCGTTTACGTTTGCGACGGTCTCTATAGGCATTCCGCAAGGCCTTCATTACCTGTTGGTTAGCGGTACGGAATAAGCGCGAGTGGGAACCGCGAAAACCTTTGGCTAATTTGAGAACTTTTTTGCGTCGCTTGCGGGCGACATTCCCCCGTTTTACTCTAGACATGATAATCCTTTAGACAATTTTTCTGGAAAATTTACAAATAGGGCAACATTAAGCGCACTTCCTTCTCGTCGCGCTCGTGTACCAAGGTAATCTGGGACAAACGACGGCGCTTGCGTTCGGCACTCTTATGATCGAGTAGGTGATTTTTGAAGGCTTTGCGACGTTTGATTTTTTTGCCGCTTCCCGTGGCCTCAAATCGTTTGGCCGCCGCCTTTCGCGTTTTTAGCTTGGGCATAAACTCCCTTTTATTAAATCGACACAATCACTAATAATATCACAAATAGAGGACTTTGGGCAAGAAGTGGCCCCAAGATTGCTGCGCTTATCCCCACTTTGGCCTGGTTCATGCTTGGGAATTAAATCAATCGGGAATTTTCCCCTTCCTTTCGATCGAATCGCTAAGATCCAGATAATGTCTCGCGTTAACACGCATCTGGAGAAGTTATGGCTAAAACCCTACTAGAACAATTACGCCAATTTACAGTGGTTGTTGCCGATACCGGCGATATCCAAGCGATCGAAGCTTTTACCCCCCAGGATACCACCACTAACCCCTCCCTGATTACGGCCGCGGCCCAAATGCCCCCATATCGGCCGATTGTCGATCAAACCCTGCAAGCGGCCAGAAAAGAATTGGGAAAGCAGGCCACCCCGGAAGATGTGGCCACATTAGCTTTTGATCGCCTAGCCATCGGTTTTGGTCTGCAAATCCTGCAAATCGTCCCCGGCCGCGTCTCCACCGAAGTAGATGCCCGTCTTTCCTACGATACCCAAGCTACCATCGACAAGGCCCGTTATCTCATTTCCCAGTATGAACAAGCGGGTATCTCTAGAGAAAGAGTCTTAATTAAAATTGCCTCGACTTGGGAAGGGATTAAAGCCGCAGAAGTCCTCGAAAAAGAGGGCATTCACTGTAATTTAACCCTATTATTCGGGTTCCATCAGGCGATCGCCTGTGCGGAGGCGGGAGTAACCTTAATTTCTCCCTTTGTCGGTCGGATTCTCGATTGGTATAAAAAAGAAACTGGTAAAGACTACGTTGGCGCTGAAGATCCAGGAGTCCAATCCGTTACCCAGATCTATAACTACTATAAAAAGTTTGGCTATAAAACCGAAGTTATGGGGGCAAGTTTCCGCAATATCGGCGAAATTTGCGAGTTAGCTGGTTGTGATCTTTTAACCATTTCCCCGAAACTTCTCGAACAATTGCAAGGGACAGAAGCCGATTTACCCCGTAAGCTCGATCCAGCACAGGCCGCAACCCTTGATATTGTCAAAATTGCCATGGATCAAGCGACTTTTGCGAAAATGCACGCCGAAGATGCCATGGCTTCCGAAAAACTAACGGAAGGTATTCAAGGTTTTACCAAAGCTTTAGAATTATTGGAACAATTGCTGATTCAACGTTTAACCCAGTTGGAAGGTCAGTCAACCCTCGAACACGCCGCCGAAGATATTTTCCGAGTCTATGATCATGATGGGGATGGTTTCATCACCCGGGAAGAATGGGCGGGAACCGATGCGGTATTCGATGCGATCGATATTAACCATGATGGCAGAATTTCTCCCGATGAGATCGCTGTCGGTTTGGGTGCGGCTTTTCGTTTAGTGGAAGCTTGACTCTCCCCCGCTAAACCGCGCGAGCGGTTTAGCGTGGGATTCTTGGTTCATCTGCTCTTGACTAGATCAAACAGGTTTAACTGAACGACCCCCAACCGACCGCCTCCGCGAGCGTTTTCTAACACGGTCAGTCCGACCGCGTTTTTTCCTCGGTTCTCGATTACCTTTGCTGATGCCGTATCTCTCGGTTCAATGTGGCCGCAAGAATCACACCGGTGAACTCTTTCCGATAACGCTTTTTTGCCAGTAATTGCGCCACAATTCGGACACTCCTGGGAAGTTCCGTTTTTATCGACTTTAAGATAATATTTTCCCCGTTTCCAAGCGACAAACGGTAGTATCTCGTTAATAAAACTACCGATACCCGAATCCAGAGATTGTTTTCTAACGATCCCTCTAGACCAGGAAATGAAGTTAATATCCTCAACGAAGATATTATCAGCAAGATCACCAAGATAATGAGCTAGTTTAAAGTGCCAATCTCTGCGAGTATTAGACACTTTTTCGTGTAATCTTGCTATCTTCTCTTGGAGTTTTAACCAATTGTTTGAGCCTTTGACTTGATGTTTCAAGCGTCTTTGTAGCAATTTAAGCTGACTCTGTACTTTTAACAAAAATCGAGGGGCTTTGATTAAATCTCCCCGTGAAGTAGCGACAAAACTCTCAATCCCCGCGTCAATTCCTAAACAGGTTTTCCCAACTGTCATATCGGGAACTAATTCCGTAGATTGGAAGGAAACCGAAACGTAAAATCCCGACGCTTTTTGGATAATTCGAGCTTGTTTAGGCTCGAACCAGGGCGGGTACTTTCTGGATTTCCTAATCCGAATTTTTCCCAATTGTGGAAAATTTAAGTATTCGTCACCTAGAAAGCTTTTTGAGAGCGCGGGGAAAACAAAACTTCGCATCTTTTTCTTAAATCTAGGAAAGCCGAAGCCTTTCGATTTTATCTGGTCAAAAGCTTTATCTACAGTTTTTAAGACTTGCTGTAAGACTTGAGCGTTAATCGTCTTTAATATCGGGTAAACTTTTTTAGCTTCCGTTATATTTTTAGCTTGAACGAAGTAATTTGGATAGGGTTCATCCGCAGGAATTATGTACTCGGAAACTAACGAACAGCGATCCGCAAGACACTTTCGAGAGTTTAACCAATCTTTCCGTTCTGAAAGAGCGTAATTATAAACGCTTTTGCAAACATCAAGAATGTGGATTATCTCCCGTTCCTGTTGTCTGTTTACCTTTAGTTTGTACTGGTAGGTAAGCGTTATCACTGTCTTTCGTGAGCGTGATGTATAGTTAAATGGCTCTTCTAGGTTCTGTGTGATCAGTTTAACTTACATAGGATCGATCTTTGTGTCCTCTGTGTCTCTGTGGTTCCTTCCACTCCCTCGCTAGAAGGAATGTATCTTAGAATACATTTTACCCACCAAACCTGGGAGAGCCGTTAAATTGTAACACTTACTGCCTAGGATATCAACTATAGCGGTTCTCACACCTGTGTGGCACAGTTTAACCTTTGCTAATTAAGCTTTTCACCATCGATAATGTATCTCTTGCGAACAGGAAACGCTATAATTACAATCATGGACCAAACTAATCGCTAACCTTAAAACAGTTAGTAGTCGCTTAATTAGAAAAGAATTTCCTTACTTAGCGGCAAAGTATTTCGACAACAAACCCTATTTTTGGACGGGAGCTTATTTCGTGGCTAGTTGTGGCGGCGTTACCGTCGAACAACTAAAAAAATACGTCGAGAACCAAAACTCCCGGAAAGTGGAGACCCTACCGCGTTAGTTTCATTCTGGTGGCGATTCATATCCAGTTAACCGCGTAGCGGTTTAACGGGAGTCCTCTCGCGACCTTGAGACAGGGAACTGCTTCTGAATCACCGGGGATTTTTCTAAAATTACTATTTCTAGTGTAGGGGGTCTAAGTGGGTTTTAGCCTAACTGCCCAATCAAACAACAATCTTAAGCTTTATCTCCTCAGTCCTCAACAGTGGTACAATTGCCGTCATAGCTAGGGGTGTCTGGGATAATCAGGCTGAGAAAGACCCTTAGAACCTGAGACTGGGTAATTCCAGCGTAGGGAAGCTGTTTACAGAGGAAATAAAATTATGAGACAAGAATGGGTTGCCCCCCGGCGCGGACAGGCAAATGTATCGCAAATGCACTACGCCCGTCAGGGGATAATTACCGAAGAGATGGCTTATGTGGCAAAACGGGAAAATCTCTCTCCCGAATTGATTCGCAGCGAAATCGCCCGAGGAAGACTGATTATTCCCGCTAATATCAATCACCTCAACCTCGAACCCATGGCGATCGGTATTGCTTCTAAGTGTAAAGTTAATGCTAATATAGGGGCTTCGCCTAACTCCTCGAATATTAACGAAGAACTGGAAAAATTACACCTAGCGGTCAAATACGGCGCCGATACGGTGATGGATCTCTCCACTGGGGGCGGTAATTTGGACGAAATTCGCACCGCGATTATCAATGCTTCTCCCGTCCCCATCGGTACTGTACCCATCTATCAAGCGGTGGAAAGTGTTCACGGCAATATTGAAAAACTCACCGCCGAAGATTTCCTCCACATTATCGAAAAACACGCCCAGCAAGGGGTGGATTACATGACGATTCACGCGGGAATCCTCATCGAACATCTGCCTTTAGTCAAAACTCGTCTGACTGGGATTGTCTCCCGGGGTGGTGGTATTATTGCCAAGTGGATGCTGCACCACCACAAGCAAAATCCTCTCTACACCCATTTCGATGAAATTATCGAGATTTTCAAGCGTTATGACGTTTCTTTTAGTCTTGGTGACTCCCTGCGTCCCGGTTGTACCCACGATGCTTCCGATGCGGCCCAATTAGCGGAATTGAAAACCCTCGGGCAACTGACGCGCCGCGCTTGGGAACACGATGTACAGGTGATGGTGGAAGGACCTGGCCATGTTCCCATGGATCAAATTGAGTTTAATGTGAAAAAACAAATGGAGGAGTGTAGCGAAGCACCTTTCTATGTTCTCGGTCCCCTTGTCACTGATATTGCCCCAGGATACGATCATATCACTTCGGCGATCGGGGCGGCTCTGGCGGGTTGGTACGGGACGGCGATGTTATGTTATGTCACCCCGAAAGAACATCTCGGTTTACCCAACGCTGAAGATGTGCGAAATGGCTTAATTGCCTACAAAATAGCGGCTCATGCGGCAGATATCGCCCGTCATCGTCCCGGGGCGCGCGATCGTGATGACGAACTCTCCATTGCTCGTTATAATTTTGATTGGAATCGTCAATTTCAGTTATCTTTGGATCCCGATCGCGCTAAGGAATACCACGATGAGACTTTACCCGCAGATATCTATAAGACTGCGGAGTTTTGTTCGATGTGTGGACCGAAATTCTGTCCGATGCAAACTAAGGTCGATGCCGATGCAATTACGGAATTAGAGAAGTTTCTCGCTAGTCAGAATCAGGACAATTTAACCCCAGTTTAAAGGGGAGTTATTGGAAGGGCTGACTTGATTTCAGCCCTATTCCTAGGATAAAAGTCAAAATTATGGGAATAGCCGCCATTTTTTTGATTAATTGACCCGTTTTTCTAGATATTGACCGATCATCAATTCTTGACCGGCGCGAGAGATAATCGTTTGTCGGGTGCGATATTGTTGACCGATGAGTTTAATTTCTTCTTCAAAGACAGAACCGGCGTATTCTGTTCTCAGACAGAGAGTAGAGGGGTTAGGAAAGGTATAAATGGCACTAACGGGTTTATCCGTCGCAAATCCCCGATCGCGATAGAGAATATTATCTAAAATACCGAATATAGTGGAACCGTTGGAGGGTTTTTTACTCTGGGGACGGAGATAATTACTTTGCCAAGTCACTTCCGTGCCACCTAATAAGGTTGTATCTTCCAGATTATGTAAACGGGCCAGTTGAATTAATGGTTCGCTGCCTTGGGGTAAATATTTAATCTCGATGGCACTGATAACTTCTTGGGGTTCCGTTTCTTGGGTGAGGGTGTAATAACGTCTCTGGGATTGCCAGCGTCCTTCTGTCTGCTTAAAAAAGGCTAAAGCCAAAGTTTCTAGCGATAATTGGGCGGTTTGAATTAATGTCATAGAAATAAAACCTTTCCTGTTTTTTGGGAGAGCAGATTTGTTATCCTTTGTCAAGAACTTGCCAGAGAATTGTTACACATCTTAATAGAATTATAACCCTGCATGGAAATTAAGTGGTAGGTGTGTTGAGAGAGATAATTGGGAAAAAGCCGCATAGATACAGCATTTACAGGGAAAAAACGGGATAACATTGCTAAAACCTGCGAGCTTATCCTAGTTACTTCCATCTACCCCTATCTATCGATTAATTCTGTCAAATTGGCTACAGTGAGGCCGAGGTGATTCCCCCAATCCCCTTTTTTACCTGTTACTTTTCACCCGATCTGCCCAGTCTTGGTATTGTTAAAAATATAGAACCTCCGAACAAGGTCTCAACTCCGTGCAGTTAAAACAAGTAATCATTGCCCATAAGGCCAACCATCCCCAAAGTAAAGCATGGGCGGAAAAATGCGCTAAACAGTTAGAAGCCCGTCAGTGTAAAGTTTTAATGGGACCCAGTGGCTTTAAAGATAATCCCTATCCAGTATTTTTAGCCTCAGCATCGGAAAAAATCGACCTCGCCATCGTTTTGGGCGGAGATGGAACCATTTTAGCCGCCGCTCGCTATTTAGCTCACGAAGACATTCCGATTTTAGCGGTGAATGTCGGCGGCCATCTGGGATTTTTAACGGAACCTTTTGAGATTTTCCAAGATACGGAGACGGTCTGGGAGCGTTTACAATCCGATCACTATGCGGTACAACAACGGATGATGTTAAAGGCCAGAATCTATGAAGGG
This sequence comes from Microcystis sp. T1-4, assembly GCF_000297435.1. Taxonomy (GTDB): domain Bacteria; phylum Cyanobacteriota; class Cyanobacteriia; order Cyanobacteriales; family Microcystaceae; genus Microcystis. The sequence goes on from NZ_CAIP01000413.1 coordinate 17,065, forward strand.
GATAAAAGAAACCCCCAGGCAGTGAGCGAGGCATTTTATGCCCTGAATGAGATGTGTGTGAAACCCGCTAGTATCGATAGGATGCCCACCTCGATCCTGGAAATCGAGGTGGACGGGGAAATAGTAGATCAGTACCAAGGAGACGGTTTATTAGTGGCTACTCCCACGGGGTCCACCTGTTACACCGCTTCCGCTAATGGCCCGATTATACACCCCGGCATGGAAGCGATTGCTGTCACCCCGATTTGTCCCTTGAGTCTCTCCAGTCGGCCGATTGTCATTCCCCCGGCATCCCTGGTCAGTATTTGGCCTCTGGGAGACTACGAATTAAATACTAAACTCTGGATGGATGGCGCTTTGGCCACTTCCATTTGGCCTGGGCAATGGGTGGGAGTTACCAAAGCTGAAAAATTCGCCCAATTTATTATCCTGCGGGAAAGCTATTCTTTTTATCAGACTCTACAGGAAAAATTGCAATGGGCCGGGGCGAGAATTCATTATGATGGCAATCGTCATAATTAGGGTTTGCGGCAAAAAGTTTTTCGTGGGGACAGGGTGTGGCCCCCCCAACCCCCCCGACATCGGGGGGGCAAGTGGGGTGTAGGGTTTTACCGATTTTGAGGGGGTCAATTACCTAATTTTCAGGGAAAAAGTCCCTGAATTTTCCCCCCAATCACTCCAAAGGTCGGCACTTTTTGAGGTCAAAAAAGTCTAAAAACCTTATCCAACAAGGTTTTTAGATTTATTGAACAAGCCCTAAGTATATCTTCTAAAATTGGTCATTACTTCCGATTTTATCAGTCAATCTAGGCTTTTGGGGGGTTCTACCCCCAAACCCAGAAACGCATTTGCTGATTGTCGGTATTTCTGCAAGAGAGGGTCAAAAGTTGTCAAAATATTTGACAAAGTTGCCACTTTATGGTAATAAATTCGGTTATTCTTGTCCTGTAAATTTTAAATTTCATCCCATCCCGTTAAGCCAGAAGACATAACATAACTGGTAACGGTTGCTTCAAAAAAGTTCGCTTTGGTGTGGCCTTCTTTTTTGGTATCGGAGAAGCGTTCCAGATGGTTATAGGGACTTTTGTTATACTTTTCTTCCCTGTATAAAGGCTCAAGTCCGATCGCTTTTAGCCGAATATTAGCGAGGTATTTAGTGTACTGTTCGGTACTGTATTCGGTAATACCTAAAATGTCGTTGCCAACGATGTGATTTGTCCAGCGACATTCGTGTTTAACGGCACTATCGAACATCTCATAAATCTGTTCAACGGAATGGGGAAAAATTGCCATGGCTTCGGGAATAAGTTTTTGATACAAACGGACGTGACTTAATTCGTCCCGGTTGATCATTTTGAAAACGTCAGCACTACCGGACATTAGCTGTCGAGAAGCAAGATTATAGAAAAAGATAAAGCCGTTATAAAAATACAAACTCTCCAGTAAATAGTCGGCAAGAAGGGCGATAAAATAGCTTTCAGTAGTTTGTTTGTCGATGTATTGCTGGTAGAGACTAGCAATAAATTCACAGCGATCCCTGAGAACTTTATCGGTGCGCCAAAAGTCATAAACTTCACCTCTGCGATCCGAGGGAATAATGGTTTCAATTAAGTATTGATAACTTTGATTGTGCATGGCTTCTTGGGAAATTTGTTCCGCCATACAAAGACTAATTTCTGGCGCAGTGACGCTACCTTTTAGGTGGGGAATATTACAGGTTTGTACGGAATCAAGAAAAGTTAGATAGGACAAAATACCATCATAAGCATATCTTTCTTCATCGGTAAGATGCCCGTATTCAGTCACGTCTTGAGTGATATCTAAGCGTTGCGGAATCCAGAAATTTTCGCGCATTTGTTGATATAAACCCACCGCCCAGGTGTAGCGGACATCGTTTAATTGCATCAGGTTAGTGGTGTTACCAAACCAGATCGAACGGTTTTCGATCGCATCATCTCCCGCTGGATTGAAGATCGGGGAAATGGGCATCGAATGGCAAGAATTAACTAAATGTAAGGACATGATTACTTGGATATTATGGCACTTTTAGGTTATAATAGATTTTCGGTAAAAAGTCAAATGGTTTGATTAGGAATAAATTCAAAATCTAGGGCTTCTGCCAAAGTAAATGGGCAGTCCTTCGGGAATTTATCGAGGTTTATCCCTGTTTCAATAGCGGCTTTTTTTCTGGCTTTGTTATAGCATTTTTTTAAATTTTCTTCTGTTAAAAAAATCTTAAGACTAGGGCTAGTTTCTAAATCTTCTTCGATTCTTTCGCGATGCTCAAAAAGGGTTAATGCCCAGCTTCTGGTTTGTTTTTCTGGCTCTTGTAAGTATTTTAGTAAATGCCATAAAATTACGATCAGATTGCTTTTTAATGCTTTCTGTTGACTGATAGACATAGATTTGATTTCTTCAATTAAATTCTCTAAATCTAAATCGGAAAACTGGCGATTTTCCAGTAAATTAATTGTTTTCTCTAGCCAGAGATAGTAGTCCTTTTCGTATAATTTCTTTTCCATAATTACCCACTTCACTTGCTTTTATACTCTGTCAATATTATTTTGAGATTTCAGGAAACCAATCCTCATTTAAAGCCTGTTCTATAGTGCAAATTGGAGCTAAACTGACCAAATTTTCAGCCATTCCAGATAATTCGATCAAAGAAATACGAGCTTCTTGAAAAGAGTTGTTAAAAATTTCAATTAGATAAGGCTGTAAACTAGGACTATCGGCAATAATTCTTTTTATGGCACGACGGAAATTCCTAATTTCATTTTTCCATCCTCTTTGATTATATTCTAATTCCGACTGCCAGTAAGCTAGTTTCAGCAAATGTTCTAATAACCGAGTTAAATAACTTTCTAAACTTCGTTTCTCACTTTTCCCCATACTACTAATTTCATCAATTAAATTTTCTAAATCCAACTCAGAAAATTGACGATTTTCTAGTAAAGATATGGTTTTATCTAACCAGAGATAGTAATCTTTTTCGTATAAATCACTCTTCATTGCTTAATCCTCTCCGAGAAACTCAGGAAACCAATTTTCATCTAAAATTTGGTCGATTGATCCAATAGGTGTAGCACTTAAAAGTCTTTTATCGATGCCAGAACCTTCGACAAATAGATGGCAAGCATCCTCATAACATGGCTCAAGAATCTCGGTGAGGTAAGATGCTAAGTTTGTATTATAAGTTCCATCCTTTTTGTTGCTAATAATTCTTTTTATTTGAATGCGAAAATTTAAAATCTCACGTCGCCACTTGTTTTTATTGTAATCGCGCTTAGATTGCCAATAAGTTAATTTAAGTAAATGCTCCAAGAGTTTAGTTAGTAAACTCTCTAACTTCTGACGTTCTCTTCTGGACATATCTTTTATTTCATCAATTAAATTTTCTAAATCCAACTCAGAAAACTGGCGATTTTCTAGCAAAGATATGGTTTTATCTAACCAGAGATAGTAATCCTGTTCGTATAAAGTCTTATCCATAGCTGTGATTATATTGATGAATAAGACTTATCTTAACCTTAATTAGCGCAACTAGAACAACTATCGTCAGACTCTCGAAAATTGTCCTTTTGTACGGTGCGGACATAATAAATCGCTTTACACCCCAATTCCCACGCCATGATTAGAGTATCAAAGATATCTTTAGCAGTGAGACAACGGTTAGGTTCTGCGGGGAAATAAACCCCTTCATTGAGGTTGAATAATAACTCCATAGAAATCCCCGTATCGATCCATTCTTGCATAGTGGCGATCGCTTTCACCACTTGCTGCTGTTCGAGGTTTTTATTCTCCGGATAAAACCAGAAAGCTTCTTCAATAAAAGGTGGCGCGATGGGAACGGTTCCCTTTGCCCATTTATCGTAGAAAAAGCGACTATAAACCGGCAAAACACTAGCGGTACATCCCTGTACCAAACTAGAGGAGGTATTAGGAGCAATGGCGGTAATATGGGAGTTACGGATGCCAAATCGTTGAATATCTGCGGCTAATTGTTGCCATCTTTGTGGTTGCACTGCGTTATTTAAAAACCATGCCACTGGTTTGGCACCGATTAATTTACCTTGACTCCATTCGCTACCCAAGAAAGCTTGATAAGCGCCGCGTTCTTTGGCTAATTCCATCGAGGAATAGGTACACCAATAGCCAATTTCTTCAAATAAATTACTAATTTCTGACAGGTTATTGTAGGATAACTTCCGTTTCGCTAACCAGTCAGCCAATCCCATCGCTCCTACCCCAATAGTGCGATATTTATCGTTGTGGTTTTTAGCATTATCAAAGGGAGGATTAGTGATATCGATAGTATTGTCGAGAATCCTGACAGCGATTTGACAATTAGACTCGATTTCTTCCCCGTCGATATTGGCTAAATTAAGGCTAACTAAATTACAGCAATGGGCAGTTTTATCGGGGGTGACATTCGAGAAACTCTCCGTGCATAAATTTACACCGGGGATATAGCCATCGTGTTTATTAGGATTAGCGCGATTGATGGTATCTTTGAAGGCAATGTAGGGCATTCCTGTTTCCACTTGGGAACGCATGATACTTTTAAATAAGTCCCGGGCATTGATTTTTTTATAGAGGACAATCTCTCTATCTAAATTAGCCTCTACTAAACGATAAGCCTCTTCAAATGCTTCCCCCCATAGTTCCGCTAATTCTATACCTAATTTATTGCGAACTTCGTAGGGATCTACTAATGTCCACTCGGCTTTATTTATCACCCGACGCATGAATTCATCGGTGATAACTAATTGGGGAAAAACATCATAAGCTTTGCGTCTTTGATCACCGTTTTCTGTCTGCATTTCCAGAAATTCTGGCACATCTAAATGCCAGATGTCAACACCGATGGTAACAGCCCCGGCCCGTCTTCCCCCCTGATTTACTGCAATAGCTGTATCGTTAAGTAACTTAATCCAGGGAATAATCCCACCGGAAGCATTAGCTTTCCCCATTACCCAGCTACCAGTGGCGCGAATCCTACTCACATTCACCCCGACACCGCCACCATTTTTTGAGATGCGGGCAGCATTAGTAATCTCGCCGAAAATGCTTTCTAAACTGTCGTCAATGGAGAGGATAAAACAACTGGTTAGGGAACCTTTGGGCGTGCGTAAATTGGCTAAAATTGGGGTGGCAAGAGAGATTTTTCTTTGGGCAATCGCCTGATAAAATTTCTTCGCCCAGGGGAGTCTATTAGCCGGTTCTTCCACAATGGCAAGCAGTAGGGAACAGGTTAATAATGCCTCTTGGGGTAACTCATTTTTGAGTAAATAACGGCTAGTGATTAACAAGGCCCCAGCGTAGTCATAATCGATATCCCAATCGGGATTAATCCAAGAACCGGCTTCTTTTAATTCTGCCTCGGAATAGATGAGAATCCTTTCGTCGTACAGGCGATTTTTAACTTGAGTTTTGACGGTTTTCTCGTAATTTCCGTACTGATAACCCCGCACTACCAAGGTATCTTTCCAAAGACTCCAAATATGCAATCTTCCCGCCACATAGCGCCAATCCGGTTCCTCGGGACTACACATTTCTAGAGCGCAATTGATTAAATTATCCTGTATTTCCCTAGTGGTAATCCCATCCCGCAGGCGTGTGGTTAAACCCGCTTCTAAGGCAATAGAATTGACTTTTTTGCCCTCACAAGCCCACTCTACCACGTCGCGAATTTTGCCGATATTTAAGCTTGTGGTGGAACCATCGCGCCGAATCACTCTAATTGCATGGCTGCCCATATTCGCTAAAGGGGTAGAACGAAAGGGTATTACTTCGTTATTTTTGTGAATGGAAACGGCAGTAGTCAAGGGCTTCGATTGCATAATTAGGAAGTTGCGGCGTTAAAAAATTTGACAAATTAATCTATTTGTACTAGAGTATTCTATCAGATTTTCTAGGAAAACACAACATCTAGCGTCTTAAATAATCCTATCACTCTATATATGGTATAGCGAGGATTGTTTTGTTCCCCAAAACAGTGTTTTAGGTGACATTTTCTGGCAAAAATTCTGGATTTTTCCTAGAAAAAAATAGTTCTTTTGTATGCTTGACAAAAAGCTTTTTCTTTGATAGAAAAACAGGCTGACTGCTGAGGAGGTTGTGGTGAGATTTTATTTGTTCTTAACTTTTCGATAATTTAAGACAAGAGTGGATTAAAAGTCAAATTTCCTCGGAGAACCTCTGAGAGAGTAAAATTTCTCTTTTCGCTATTTAGTGTCTTACCGCTAGAATAATAGGACAAAAACGCTATATATAGCGTCTAGCCAGCAGAGGACAAGGATGAAATATTTAGAAGAATGGCGTGATAGCGGGGTGGATGCGGAGTTAATCGCTCTCAATGTCACCGGTTTAGCGGGGCTATCTCCCAGTGAATACCTACTCTACTCCCAAGAATTACCGCGACGCAATGATGGCAGGGTTAGGGATAGTATTCTCAAGCGTTATGAACATACCAGTCAAGGCGGTTGGTGGTGTTCAGGAATTGACCTATTAACGGGTAATTATGACCTTTGGGGCTGTTTTAAGCCCGATTTTCCCCGTTTAAGCTTCGATAAGGCTAAACCGATTAAGTACGAACATCCCCCCCAAACCCCTACGGGAGTCTTTGCTTTGCGGGTTCCCCAGAAAATTTGGCAAAGGATAGCCCAGTCTATCAGTGTTAATATTTTAACTGAAGAAGTGGATAATAAGCAAGAGGATCTCGGTTTTTGGTCTTGGGTAATCAAACATCCAGAGATACCTATTTGTATTACGGAAGGGGCGAAAAAAGCGGGAGCATTACTAACAGCAGGTTATGTGACAATTGCCTTACCTGGAATTCACAATGGTTATCGAACTCCTAAGAACGAATTAGGCAGGAGAATCGGCAAATCTCATCTAATTCCGCAGCTAGAAAAATTAGCTAATTCGGGACGAAAGATTTATCTAGTTTTTGATCAAGAAACTAAACCAAAAACCCAACAAGCGGTTAATTTAGCTTTACAGAGAATGGGTTATCTATTCAGTCAGGCTAACTGTGAGGTAAAGGTAGTTACTTGGGATGCTGCTGACGGTAAAGGGGTGGATGATTTACTAATCAATCGAGGAGAAGACTACTTTCAACAAGTCTATCAAAAAGCCACCTCTTGGGAAATTTGGAAGGCAGCGAGTTTAAATAGGTTAACCCTCTCACCTCATCTAGAGTTAAATAGCCGTTACTTGCCAGATATGTCTATCCCGACATCAGCGCAGTTAATGGCGATTAAATCAGCTAAAGGTACGGGAAAAACTGAGTTTTTAGCCAAGATAGTTAAACAGGCTATTGCCAATCAACAAAAAGTTTTGGTTATCGGTCATCGAGTCAAACTGGTGGAGGAGTTGTGTCAACGCTTTGGTTTAAACTATATCAGTCAAGTTAGGGACAATCCTTCGGCACAAATTTACGGTTATGGTTTATGTATTGACTCTCTCCATCCCCAATCACAAGCTAAATTTAAAGCGGAAGATTGGCAAGGAGCTATTATTATTATCGATGAGATCGAACAGGTTCTATGGCATGGGTTAAATGGGGATACTTGTAAAACTAATCGTGTGGCAATTTTAAAATCCCTAAAGTCCCTGCTGCAAACTGTGGTCAGCAGTGGGGGAAAAATCCTAGTTGCCGATGCTGATTTAAGTGATATTTCCCTAGAATACTTAACTTCTCTAGCGGCGATTGAAATAGAAAATTTCTTGATTAATAACGAGTGGAAACCCAGTTATCAGGAAGCTTGGCGAGTTTATAACTACTCTGATAATACTCCCCAACAGCTAGTTAAGGATTTAGTTAAACATATTAAAGATGGAGGAAAACCCTTTGTTTGTCTATCAGCACAAAAATTAACCAGCAAATGGGGAACAATTACCCTAGAATCCTATCTAAAAAAGCAATTTCCTCAAAAGAAAATTCTGCGGATAGATTCAGAGTCATTGCAGGATTCTAGTCACGCTGCTTATCAGGCGATTGGCAATTTAAATCAGTTGTTAATTAACTATGATATAGTTCTAGCTAGTCCTGCGATCGAAACGGGAATTAGTATTGATATTCAGCAACACTTTACCTCAGTTTGGTGTTTAGCACAGGGGATTCAGACTCCCACCTCTATCGCTCAATTTTTAGGGAGAATTAGAGAGAATATTCCTCGTTATATTTGGTCAGCAGCCTACGGATTTAATCAGGTGGGCAATGGTTCCACTTCTATCCCCAAACTTCTCACCTCTGGACACCGATTAACCGAGGTGAATATTCGCTTACTACACCAATCAGATTTAGAATCTCTGGAGGATTTAGATACAAGTTTTCAAGCGGAATCTCTCCTCTGCTGGGCTAAAATGGCCGTGCGAGTCAATGCTTATATGCTTAACTATCGTCAGTCAATTCTAGGAATTTTACAAGCAGAAGGTCATAGAATTAAAGAACGGAATCAGGAAGAAGAAATAGAAACAACTAATCAGTTAACGGCAGCAATTGAGGAAATTAGGGAACATAATTATCGTTCTGAATGCGAGGCCATTGCCAGCGCAGCCGAGATCACGGAATCAGAATATCGTTGGCTAAAAAAACAGTTAATTAAGTCAGTGAAAGAAAGGCGAATTCTCAGGAAATATGACCTATACAAACGCTATGGAATTCCCGTCACTCCGCAATTAGTGATTAAAGATGATCGGGGATGGTATCAAGAACTACGCTTACATTACTTTTTGACAATTGGGCGACAATTTTTGTGTGATCGAGATGCTTTAATTGCGCGTAAACTGATAGAATCAGGTCACGGAAGTTTATTTATTCCCGATTTTAATGGTAGTCAATTAGGAGTGATTATCGGGACGTTAGAAGTGTTAGGAATTGCCGTATTATTAGCTAATCCTGAAAGAGAATTAAATAATCATGATGCCGATTTACAAAAAATGGCCGCCATCGCCATTAAAAACCGCAACGAGATTAAAACTATCACCAAGATTAATCTCTCTGATACTTCCCGTCCTCTGACGATTATTCGTAATTGTTTAAACTTGTTAGGTTATGAATTAACCAGCAAGGGCAGCCAGAGAATTGCTAAAAAATCTCTAAAAGTTTATCAGATTGTTGCCCCCCAGGATGGTAGAGAACAAGTGTTTCAGCAATGGTTGTTTAGAGATGAAAAATGTGCGGGAAGTTCTGAGATTTGGTATGAAGACTATCTCTTTTCTCTCCCCCAGAAACCATCTCTAGGCGAACCGGAAAATGCTTATATTCAATTAAGTCTAGAATTATAGTCTAGCTATGGGGAGAATTGCCTATTTCAGCGATTTTTTTGCCTAAAATGACCACATCAGCCAGAAAATCTTCTAGATCGGCGATTTGAGGTAAATAACCCCATCGTTGAAAGCCGAATTTTTCAAAGAGACGAATACTGGCTTGATTGTGGGCAAAAATAATACAGATAAGATTAGATATACCCAGTTTGGGACAGCGCTCCAAGGCATATTCTACTAATAATTTACCGATTCCACGACCTTGATAATCGGAGGCAATGTATAAACTAACCTCTGCGGTTTTTTGGTAAGCGACACGACCATAAAACATCTGTAAACTGAGCCAGCCCACCACCCGACCTTCGAGTGCTATTACCCAGATGGGATACTGTTCAGGATCGTGCTTTTTAAACCATTCTCGCCGACTTTCGAGGGAAATAGGCTTTAAATCTGCGGTTGCCTTGCGAGTGGGAACAGCAGCATTATAGATCTCGATAATTGTTAGTAAATCTGTCTCTTTAGCCTCGCGAATAATCATGGAAGGTCAAGTAAAAAGGAAAAAAATAATATTGCTTATTTTCTATCTATCTATCTATCTATCTATCGTGTTGATTCTCAGGATCAAGTATAATCCAATTTTGCCGCTTTATCCAGGCATATTACTTTAAAATTGAGTTTGATAGCGGACGGTAAACTCATTCAAATTGTAATCGTAGGAAAAGCGGATAAAAGACTGGGAATTGACTCGATAGACGGTTTCCAAATTGGGAAGAATATTAAAATCCGTTGCCCCGATCGCATTACTAACCGCATTCTCCACATCATACACGACTCCTTGGGCCAAGAGGGGAATCGCTAACTGAACCACTCCAAATTGAATTAATTGTTCTGTATTTTTCCCCTGTAAACCATTAAAAACTGACAGCAATTGTTCCCCCAAAAGTCGCACGATTTCCCCTTGGCTGCGGGGGGGAGTGCTGGTTAATTTAACTAGAGGAGTATTAAGCAATCCCTCATCTTCACCCCCAGCAAAAGCTACGGCTTGCAGACAATTAGCAGCTTTTTGTAATTCTGTATCTGTATAGTTTTCCTCTAGGGGAAAAGGGGGACTATCGGGACGAATTTGGCACACTTCATTGATATTACGTCCTAAATTTGGTAGCAAGCGGTTTAATTCCCCTTCAACGCTGAGGGTGACATCGATCCTTTGAATGCGATTGAGGCTATCATCGGGAATTTCATTGCTAGGAAAATCCCCCCCCGGACGGGAGATAGCAAAATCGCGAGATTGAGAAAATTCGCTGAGAATTGTTCGCAGTTGAATATCAACAAAGGGATTAAAAAGTCCCAACCCGCGACTAGAATCGAAAACAATAACATTTTGATTGCGTCGGTTAAGAAGAAAACGAGTATCGATGTAACTAACCCGTCCTCGCTCGAGATTAATCACTCCATTGGTTTGTAATTTCTCCAGTGAAGTGAGCGAACCGTTCAAGGTTAAAGCACCACTAAAATCAAATTGATACAAAGGTTCTTGTTCGATGGATAATCCCGCTAAGGACACTTGGAAATTATTTAAAACTGGAGTAATATTTGTCGTCTGAGGAATGTTGAGAGGCTGCAGCCAGCGACTCACTGGTTTATCGGTTTCTTGGTTAATTTCTGCGGTGCGAGGAAGAAAAACTTTCCCCCTAGAAAGACGCACATTCCCCCCGATAATTGGCTGCTGAATTGTTCCCGTTACCATGGCATTCCCAGCAATTAATCCCCGATAAAGACCATTAATTGCTATATCTCCCTCTTGAATATTAACTGTTAAGGGATTAGGATTATTTGTGATGGCTTGAAAGAAAGGTAAAACTCCCACCACAGAAATTTGTCTGTCAGCGATCGAGCCTTGTAATTCCTGTACTGTTAAGCTTTCAGGGGTTAAACCAATGCGGCCATTTACGGTTAAAATCTCTGGAAAAGCAACACTGCGGATAGCGGCATTATCGAGAGTAACTATACCATTTGCTTCTAAATCTTTGATTTTTAAACCCTCTTTTATATCTAATCTTCCCGTCGCTGAAAGAACTACCTCTCCCTCACCGTTAACCCATTCGATGGCGTTTTGACTGATAGCTTCAATTAATTTGATTGCATCGGTTCCCAATTTTGCTTGGATTTTTAATTGATCATTACCCGGTAAGGGAGGATAGGGAATGCTGGCATAGATTTGGATTGATTCGGAGGAGGTTGTCCGCAAATCAAAACGATACTGATTATAGGTAAATAAACCAATTATATCCTGATTAATATTTTGGGCATTAATTGCACCGTCAATAAAGGCAAAATTACCCTGAATACGAGGATTTAATAAGGTTCCTGCAATTTGTCCTTGAGTTTTTAGACTACCGGATACATCCAAGGGAAACTGGATAAAATTTCTCAAGAGATCGAGAGAAAGATTTTCCACGGAAAAACTTCCCTCTACTTTTTTTAGGGAAAAATCACCCGCTAAAAATACGGAAGAATCTCGTGATTTTAATCTAATCGGTTCTATCCTGAGCAACTGACGATTTAAGTTAAGATTAATTGTTACTTCATCAATCGGAATTAATTGGGTATCAGTGGTGACAATTCCGAGAGGGTTAACAATATTTACTGTCGGTCTTTGGGGTCGCCATTCCCATCTATTGCCCTGAAATTGTAAGCTAAGATCGGGATTTTTTAAAGTCCCAGTTAAGGCTATATTCGCTTGATAACGGCCGCGAAAATCTAGTTCGGAAGGTATCCCGACCACCCCTCTTTCCCGTGCTAATTGCTGGATTATTTCTTCAATTTTTGCCCGCAAATTTACCTGTTGTGCTAGGGAAGCTTCGGGATTACCTACTCCTAGGGGACTAAGTTGAATAGCCTGGTTATCCTCGGAGGAGAAAAGGGTGATTAAACTGGTTAAATCATAGATACTAGCAACTGATAATAAATCTTGAATATAACCTTGATCTACCCTGAGTTTAGCTTCTATTGCTTGAGTTTGCAAATTAAATAAACCTTGCAGATTATATTGACTTGCACCCGCTTGTAAACTCCCCGCTTGCAGTTGAACTATGGAATCCCGATAAATTAACTCTGCCGTTAATTTTTCCCCGATTAAGTTACCTAAACTAGGTTGATTAATCTCTAGTTGTCCCTTTCCCTGTAAGTTAAATAAATTGATGTCTAGATTAGCATTCACCTGTCCGGCAATCATCCCCGGAACATTGTAGGCTGCCGCGGGAGATATTTTCAAGATTTCTAGGGGAAAATCGGCAATCTGAACATTTAAATTTTCTCCGTTTCGTTTAGCTGTTGCTAGAAAGGGAGTTTTATTCCCAAAAGCTTGGCGAATATTTATCCCTAAGGGAAGATAGGGCAGCAGACAATTATTTTGTTGACACGGATCGAAAGTTAGGTCAATAATGTCCTGATTTCCCCGCAGATTTAAACTAATATTTTGACCGATTCCTGCTTGCATACTGCCTTGTAAGACAGGTTCAAAGAGTCGCTCATTAATGCTAAAGTTAGCTAAATTTATATCTCCTTTGATTTTTATATTCCCCACTTTTTGCCAAGCAGTTAGGAGATTTTTTGCCGTGATTTGTCCTTGAAATTGTCCAATCCCAGCTAGAGTCGATTCTCTTGGTTTCAAACGAGGATCGATCGGTAAAAGCGATATAATCTCAGCTAAGGGTACAGTAGCAAGGTCAGTTGCTGCCCGCAGATTTAAGTTAACCTCAGCGATATCAGGTTGACTGGTAAGATTAGCTAAAAGAATATTTCCGCGCACATCAAAGCTATTTTCTCCCCACTGTGCCGAAAGATTATTAACCTGAATCGGTGTTACTCCCTGCCAAATTTCTTGAATGTTTCCCGCTAAATTGGCCTTAAAATCTAAGTGAGGAATCGAGATTGATTTTATTCCTGGTAATTGTCCTAGTACGGCAGCGGGATTAAGATTAGCGGCAATAATATCACTTTGCCATAAATTATTATTCAGTTGTGCCTTAGCTTTAATTTCTCCTTTAGCCACATTAATACGAGAGTTAAAAACTGCTTTAATACTGCTTAAGTTGAGTCGTTTTTCTAGCAGGGAGTCGAAAATAGTTTGGGCATTTCCAGTTGCTTGAAAACTGGTTTGATCAATATTCAAAGCTAGGGGAATATTAGTCTGAAACCGCTCTAAGCTACCGAAAATATTAAAAATCCCTTTGTTTAATTGAATAGCCGTATTAATCGGATTATTATCTACTAATAAGCGAGCATTGCCTCTAATGTTGACGGTGGACAAATTAGGGATTTTTCCCGCTAGTAAATTATTGATTGCACCAGTGAAATTGACTTGGGTTTTTCCTAGACTAACAGGAATATTTATATTGGGTAAAAATGGATTTAAGTTAATGCCAGCCGTATTAACTATACCACTTAAAATACCTTGTTCTAGTTGTGCTGTCGTTCTTAGAGATTGACTATTGACAAATAACTGTATATCCCCTTGTCCGCGCCAAGTTTGTAAATCCGTTAAAGTACCGCTAATCAGAGAATTTATTCTACCAGCAAAGTTAATTTTTGCCCTGCCTAAACTGACGGGAACTGTTAAATTTTCCACTAGAGGATTGAGACTAATTCCCCCAGTGTTGACTGTTCCTGTCAGGAAACCTCGATTCAGTTTAGCTGTGGCAGTTAAGGGATTATTATCTACTAATAACTGCATATTACCGTCACCTTGCCAACTGCTGAAAATATTATTTTTATTATTTAGTAATTCCCCTAAATAACCTTGTAAATTAATCTGTGATCGCAGTAATTTAACCTGAGTTGGTAAGTTAGGCAATAGGGAATTAATCGGCAATCCCGCTAAGAAAGCTTTAGCCTGAAGATTTCCTTGCAATACTTGACTATTGACGAAAATCGTGCCTTGTTTACCGCTAATTCCTAAGTTAGCAATTCCGTTTAAAGTATTAACATTAAGTTGGTCAATTTTGCCACTAAATTGAATATTAGCTCTCTCTAAATTTAAGGGTTCTAAGGTTTCTAGGTAGGGGCAAATACTATCTACATATTGACAAACGATAGGCAGAAAAGGAGTCAATAAAAAGTTATTGCCCGTGATTTTTGCCTGGACTAATTTGCTGGTAAAATCACCATTACCATTAACCTGTAGTCTGCCGCCATTTGTTTTAATGATCGTATCGGTTACATTTATTTTGTTGCCCCCTAAAAATACTTTGCCCTCCCCAGCAACATTGATTAATCCTGACCGATTAACCCTGGGTATTTGCCAATTCATTAATAATTGCGGCAGTCCCAAACTACCTCTAGCTTTAATATTAGCTTGCAGATCGCCTATATTAATTTGAGCGGGAATTGTTGCCAATTGAGATAATATTTTTCTCGTGGGAAAATTGGCTTGTAAATTCAAATTAATCGGCATTTTTGTCCCGTCAAGAGGTTGATTTTTTTGCAGGGATTGCAGAATATTTAACTGCAATTTTCCTTCCCCTTTAATTTCTCCACCTGCGACGGGTTTAATTTTAATTTTATCTAAACTAAGACGATTGAGATTTGTTTGAAAATTACTGGTTATTGATTGAATAGGAATTTGCTCAAAAATAATCGGTTTGCTGTTGCTAACGGTTCCTTTAATTAGAGGTTGATCTAGTTTTCCCGTCACTTGAAAAGTAGAGCGTGCTTCTCCCCGTAAATCTAGAGGTGATTGCAGATAAATAATTCTTAAAAGTTGTTGTAAATCCACCGATTCTAGAGCGACCTTGAGATGATAACCGGTTTGCCAATTTACTTCTCCCTTCACCTCAGTTTTAATCTTGCCAATACTTGCAATCGCCTGTTCAACTAATACTTTATCTCCCTGTAAATTTAACTTAGTTGTTAGCTTAATTGGATACTGGAAGGGTTGGAATTTTCCCGCTACATCTGTCACCTGAAAATTGCCATTACCTTCCGTTTGATTTAGCTTTGCCCAACTGGGAATATTGAGAGCAATATTAGCATTTACTTGTCCCCGATTTAATTGGAAATTGCGGTCGGGAATTAAAGTTAATAGTTCACTTAAGTTTAAACGGTCTATTTGAAGATTAGTTTGACTTTCGCCCGTTTTTAACGCCGTTTTTCCTTGAATTTTTACTTGACTTTTGAGGATTTCTGCGCTCAAATCGTAGCTGAGAGGTTGCTCTTGATTATCGATAAATCTTCCCTGACCATCGGCCTTAATTTCTATCGGTTTTTTCAGGGCATAGGGTTGAATAGTAATATCTCCCTTCTCCACCTGAAAACCCAGATTTAACCTGATGGGGGCCTCCCGGTCTAAGTTACTAGATATTTGAGCTAAATTATCGAGCCATTGACCATTTTTATCCTGATCGAGATAAATACTGGGATTAATTAACTTCAGATCAACTGGTAGCGGCAGACCTAAAAGTAAGGGCAGCGGATTTAATGCCAATTCGATCGCATCAATAGATAAACTATCGGCAGAATTGGCCGTAGCTGGAATTGCCGATTTACCGATACGAATGCGATTAAAATAAAAGCCCTCTATCTTACCTACCCTGACGGGTCTATGCAGCATTTCACTGAAGATATTATCTAAAATTGGGGTGAGACGTTCATAAACTAAATAACGAGTCGTAAAATAGCCAAGGGAAGTAATTCCCAGGAGAGTAATTCCCCCGACAATTAAAGTAGAAGGCCGGCGTAAAAATCGACCAATACTCAGAAAAAAATGAGGACGAGGAGAAGGATCGCCAGGGGAGTTACTCATAATTGTTGACCTCACACACACCAAAGAAAGGGCAATGGCTCACCAGAGCTAATGAACTATGATAATTCACCGCGGCACTGATAGCCTCAAATCGATTAATTGCCATTTTTTAGGCAATTATTGGGCTTAAATCCTGTGAGGAAGTCAAGGGCTGCGGCCAATTAAAAGCCTCTCCCCCCATCTTAACCTAAGACTCGAATGGCTGGCTAAAATTTTCGACAATCCGCCAAAATCTCGCCAGTTTCAACAGCCAACCGAATGAATATTGATCCCCCCACCAGTTCAAGCAGAATATTGTCAGGATAAATAGGTTCGGAAATTGAAGATTGAGAGAAAACTTGTGCAGACAGACAAGAATCCGGCGCAGTCTGGAACAACAACCAGAAGTATTCAGTCTTAGAATATTGGGACTAGCACGTCTATTTTTACTGCAAAAATCGTCTTATAGATAAAGATCATGAAAGCCAGATTATCGATCGCCCTAACCGCCCTAATGACCTTGGGCATAACTGCCACACCAGCGGCCAACTTTGACGAACAGGAGATCGAGCAGAGCCAGATAGTAGCGATCGCTCGTCCCTACGGAGGTAATAAATTTGACCTGCTAGTATTGGAACAAATCCAGGGAAAACAGAAGTGTTGGAGCGAAAACGGCTCAAATCCCGTCATGATCGACCCGCTGCTCCTCAACTTTGACTTTACCGGCATTTGTCGCCGCGCCACCGATAGTAATGGTTATTCTATCCGTCTCGATGGCCGGGATTTTGGGCTAGATTACATCCTGCGTATTGTGGAACGCAATGGCGAATTATACTTAGTGGGAACTCCCCGGGATGCTCGCAGACCGGAATTAGTGGTGGGAAGAACCCGAGGAATGCAAACGGGATTTATGAAAATTATCCTCGAACCGGGTTGGAGATTTAGCCGTCGTACTTTCCAAGGCAAAAGTTTAGGCCACTTCTACTTTAGCGGCAAAGAAGCGGAAGTTCTCGCAGCCGCCGGGAGACCGCCCATCAGCGAAACCACTCCCCCCCCCAGTTCTGCGGCCAGTTTTCGGGATATTAGCGGCGATATCTATAAAACTGAGATCGAAAAAGCGATCGCTCTTGGGGTAGTGGCCGGTTTTAAAGAAGATAACACCTTCCGCCCCGAAAACCCCGTCACCAGGGAACAATTCATCTCGATGATTATTGAAGGGATGGGAACTGTCACCAAAATTAACCTAGAAGATATTCCCCCCGGCAGCGGCAGTTTTAACGACGTAGAAGCGACGCGCTGGAGTGCCAAAAAAATCCAATGGGCCCGGGCTAATGGTATTGTTGCCGGCAAAGCTAACGGCGAATTCCGTCCTGGCGACCCCATCACCCGGGCCGAATTGATGGCGATTCTCAAACAGGCCGCCACCTACCTGAAAACTCAGCAGAAACAAGCCCCCGATTTAGCCCAAACTAAAACCCCCGTCAATTTTTCCGATACTTCCGGTCATTGGGCCGCCAGTTTAATTACCCAGATGTCGGGATTTTGCGGTGTGGCCTCTCCCTTGAACGAACAGGGTAGTGCTTTTGTACCAAACGATCCTGCCCGTCGTAACTACGCAGCAGCCGCCATCGTCCGTACCCTCGATTGTGTTAAAACCGCCAAAAAATAAGTAGGGTTTGCGGCAAAAAGTTTTTCCTAGGGGTAGGGTGTGGGGTTTCAGCCATTTTTAGGGGGTCAATTACCTAATTTTCAGGGCAAAAGTCCCCCAATTTTCCCCCCGCTGACTCCCAGTCCCGGAACTTTCAGTCTTTAATACAGCCTTTCTCGTAAAGGTGAAGCACAGAGTAATCCTTGCTCATTAAGTATTTTAGACGCAAGAACGAACCTCATCTATCTGAGAAACGCTGTAACCAGATTTAGTATGATTACTGATTACTGATCACTGATTACTGATTACTGATTGTGGTTGTTAATTTTTACTTTAGGTATGCCGTCGAGTATTCCCGCTAGACTAGGAAATAATGCACCTCGGCTAGACAAAATCCTATGGTAAAGCTGCTCGAAAATCCTCTCCGAGTGGGATTGCGACAAGAAAGAACCCCAGAACCCTTAATCTTAGTCATTTTTGGGGCATCGGGAGACTTAACCCAAAGAAAACTGGTTCCTGCCCTCTATCAACTGAAACGGGAAAGACGACTGCCGGCCGAATTAACCATCGTCGGTACAGCGCGCCGAGAGTGGAGTCATGATTATTTTCGCCAACAGATGCGCCAAGGCATCGAAGAATTTTCCGACGGGATTGGTAGTGAGGAATATTGGCAAGACTTCGCCCAAGGGTTGTACTATTTCCCCGGCAACATGGACGACCCAGAAAGTTACGCCAAAATGAAAGTCTTTCTGGAAGAACTAGACGGAATCCGGGGAACTCGCGGCAATCGAGTCTTTTATCTAGCGGTTTCTCCTAATTTCTTTCCCCCCGGTCTTAAAAACCTCGGCGCGGCCGGAATGCTGAAAGACCCGATTAAACACCGCTTAGTGATCGAAAAACCCTTTGGCAAAGACCTCAGTTCTGCCCAAGTTCTCAATCGAGTCGTACAAGAGGTTTGTCAGGAGAACCAAGTTTATCGCATTGACCACTATTTAGGCAAGGAAACCGTCCAAAACTTATTGGTGTTCCGATTTGCTAACGCTATCTTTGAACCCCTCTGGAATCGTCAATTTATCGATCACGTCCAGATTACCGTGGCCGAAACCGTGGGAGTGGAGGAGCGGGCCGGATATTACGAAAAATCGGGAGCTTTGCGCGATATGGTGCAAAATCACCTGATGCAGTTATTCTGCTTAACGGCGATGGAAGCACCCAACGCTATTAACGCTGATAGTGTCCGCGGCGAAAAAGTCAAAGTCCTGCAAGCGACTCACCTGGCCGATATTAATAACCTAGAAAAATCCGCCATCCGCGGCCAGTATAAAGCCGGTTGGATGAAAGGAAAACCCATTCCGGGCTATCGGGAAGAACCGGGGGTTAATCCGGAATCGACCACTCCCACCTACGTGGCCATGAAATTAATCGTCGATAACTGGCGTTGGCAGGGTGTCCCTTTCTATCTGCGTACTGGTAAACGTCTGCCCAAAAAAGTTTCCGAGATTGCCATCCAATTCCGCCATGTACCGTTATTAATCTTCCAATCGGCAGCCCAACAAACTAATGCAAATGTACTGAGTATGCGGATTCAGCCTAACGAAGGTATTGCCCTCCGTTTTGAGGCGAAAATGCCGGGGTCGGAATTACGCACGCGCACGGTAGAAATGGACTTTAGTTATGGTTCCTCCTTCGGTGTCACCAGTGCCGATGCCTATAATCGCCTACTTTTAGACGCTATGCTAGGAGATCAAACCCTATTTACCCGTTCTGATGAGGTAGAAGAAGCATGGCGCATCGTTACTCCCGCTCTCGCCGCTTGGGACGCTCCCGCCGATCCCGCCTCCGTACCCCAATACGAAGCGGGTACCTGGGAACCCACAGAAGCGGAATTTCTCCTTAACCGCGATGGCCGTCGTTGGCGACGACTCTAATACAGTGAACAGTAATCAGTAATCAGTAAACAGTAAACTAAAAACTCACATCTGATAACAAGGGACGAATCTAAGACCTAATTGGTTAAGCTAAAAGCTTTGATGAGCTTAGTTTCTAACCTTCTTTTTAGGTAGGAGAATTGTCAGATTCTGTCTTTTGCCTCTTGCCTGTTGCCTCTTGCCTTCAGAAGCTGATAACTGATAACTGATAACTGATAACTGATAACTGATAACTGATAACTGATAACTGATAACTGACATGACCACCCAAAGCCCCCCCATTGTCTCCCTGCAAGCACCGAAAGATGTTTCCATCGATGTGATCGAGCAGGAACTGCGCGATATCTGGCAATCCTATAATAATAATGAGGATGGTATGGCCGCCACCCGGGCCACCACCTTTAGCTTTATTGTCTATGAACCCGACGCGGTACAGGAATTGTTAACCCTTCTCGGCTATTACACCGGCCCGATTGATGGTATTGCCGGTCCGCGGACCCACGCCGCCATCAAAGTCGCCCAGAAGGACCTAGAACTAGAAGTAACTGGGCTTTCTAGCGATGAATTTGTCGCCAGGTTAAGGGCGGCCTGGGAAGCGGAAAAAAACGCCGAGGATGGGGCTAATCATCGTCAATACGCCGCCGATTTAGATGCGATTGGAGTGGCAGATGCGATCGCTGCCTCCAATCCCTGTCGCATTATTACCCTCTGTCCCACCGCCGAGGCCGATGAAGGGGTAAAAGCCTCCGTTTCTGCCTATTGTCCCGTTAACAAACGTAGTCAGAACACTTTAGTTTGCTGTGAATACGTCACTTTAAGCGGTACAGCGGAAGCCTTGGAACGAATTGGCGGCATTATTTCCGAGTTAACTATTCCCAGTTTGCCCAAATTTCTCTGGTGGAAAGCCAGTCCCGATGGCGAATATGGACTATTTAAACGTCTGGCCAGTCAATGTGATACGATTATCGTCGATTCCAGCACTTTTCGGGAACCGGAAACGGAACTGCTGCAAGTGGGAGATTTATTAGCAACAGATGTACCATTAGCTGACCTGAACTGGAGTCGTCTCGCTCCTTGGCAAGAACTAACCGCCGAGGCTTTCGATCCCCCGGAGCGCCGGGATGCTATTCTGGAAGTCGATCGCATCACTATTGATTACGAAAAGGGCAATCCTTGCCAAGCTTTTATGTTCCTCGGTTGGATGGCCAGCCGGTTACAATGGCGACCGGTGGGATATAGTCACCGGTCGGGAGATTACGCTATTCATCGGATTAGCTTCCTCGGTCAAGACCAGCGTTTAATTGAGGCAGAATTAGCCGGTGTTCCCGTGGCCGATTGGGGTGAAGTACAAGGGGATCTGATTAGTATTAAACTCAGTTCTACTAATCTTCAGGCCGATTGTTGTACGG
This sequence comes from Microcystis sp. T1-4, assembly GCF_000297435.1. GTDB lineage: Bacteria > Cyanobacteriota > Cyanobacteriia > Cyanobacteriales > Microcystaceae > Microcystis. The sequence goes on from NZ_CAIP01000413.1 coordinate 38,104, forward strand.
TAATTTGTTCGGGAACTACCGGCTGTATGCGGATGGAAGCTTCGGGAGGGGCCCAATCTTGCCGCGTTGAACAAGTGTCCCATCTGGAAGACCAAAAAACAGAAACTCTGCTAGGTAAACAGTTACAGCGTTGGGGCCAGGACGTGCTTTATCAAGAAAGCATGAAAGTCACTAGCGCTATCCTCAAATTATCCCAACCGGATTAGGAAATTAGCAACAATAATCCCGCCAACTTTCAAGAGACCTTGTTAACAAGGTCTCTCAATATTTATACGGCAGTCAGCACTTAATTAAAACCGATAATTGTAAGTAGGTAGGCGTTAAAAATTATCAGACACCCCCCTTATCAAGTAGGGCAGGGGGGATCTAACCTAAAATCCATTTTTAATTTAATTATAACCAGCTACTTACCTTTTCAGAAAACAGGTTATCATAAAGACAGAGCTTTGCTTTCAAGGGGGCAATATGGTCGCAACCACTGAGAAACGCTACACAGTCGCAGAATACTTTCAACTAGAGGAAACTGCCACCGACAGACACGAGTATCGAGATGGAGAAATTATTATTATGACTGGGGGAACTCCTAACCATAATCGCATTGCCTTGAATTTCTGTAGAAAATTTCCCTTAACTATCCAGAATCAAGCCTATGATATATTTATCAACGATCTACGCTTGGCCATACCCGCCTATAATATGTACACCTATCCCGATATTATGATCGTAAAGGGGGAACCAATTCTCGAAAGAGGACGCACCGATACGATTACCAATCCACAGGTGATTATCGAGGTTTTATCAAAATCTACTCAAGACTATAATCGGGGTGATAAGTTTAAGTTTTATCGCTCTCTTGATAGTTTTGAAGAATATATTTTAATCGATCAATATGGTTATTATATAGAACAGTTTCATAAAAGAGGCGATCATTGGGCATTTCGGGATTATCACGCTCAAGAAGCGATTTTAACTTTGTTTTCTCTAGATTTTCAAATATCCCTGACAGATTTATATCAGCGAGTGGATTTTACTGCGATTGAAGTATCCTAATGATACTAAATCCGTTGAGTATAGGCTACATATCAGGACAGGCAATAGGTAATAGAGGCTATAGATAATCAGTCTTTAATAACCAGATTTGGTATTATAGTTCATAATTTATAATTCATAATTCATAATTCATAATTCATAAAAAAAGGCGGGCCAGGACCCACCTTGTTTAAACCTGAGATATTAGAGATAATTAGGCCTCATCGAGAGCGGCAATACCGGGTAAAACCTTCCCTTCGAGTAATTCCAAACTAGCGCCACCACCGGTGGAAATATGGCTCATTTTTTCCGCCACTCCCACTTTTTCCACCGCCGCTACCGAGTCACCACCACCGATAATGGTAGTTGTACCTGTAGCAGTTAAATCGGCTAAAGTGTGAGCGATCGCATCTGTACCCGCCGCAAATTTATCGAACTCGAACACCCCCATGGGGCCATTCCAGAGGACAGATTTACAGCTAGATAAAGCTTTTTGGAAAACTTTCACCGAATCCGGACCGATATCCAATCCCATCCAACCATCGGGAATATTTTCGACCTTGACGATTTGGGACTTGGCATCTTTATCGAATTTATCCGCTAAGACCACATCGGTAGGAAGGAGGAATTCCACCCCTTTTTCTTTAGCTTTTGCCTCTAGGGATTTAGCTAATTCCAGTTTGTCTTCTTCCACCAAAGACCCCCCCACATTCAAACCGCGGGCCTTGTAGAAAGTAAAGATCATACCGCCACCGATGAGCAGTTTATCGCACTTTTCCAATAAAGTTTCAATCACGCCAATTTTACTAGAAACCTTAGAACCGCCGATAATCGCCGCTAGGGGACGTTGGGGAGTTTCAATAGCTGCTTGTAGGTAGTTTAACTCTTTTTCAATCAAATAACCCGCCACCGAGGGGCTGAGATAGTGGGTAACGCCTTCCGTAGAAGCGTGGGCGCGGTGGGCGGTACCAAAAGCATCATTAACGTATAAATCGGCATTAGCGGCTAATTTTTTGGCAAAATCGGGATCATTTGCCTCCTCTTCACCGTGGAAACGCAGATTTTCTAAAAGGGCCACTTGACCGTTAGACATTTGGCTAATCGCTGCCGTAACTCCCTCACCAATACAATCGGGACACATGACTACTTCTTGGCCCAGTAATTCCGAGAGACGTTTAGCCACAGGAGTCAGACGCAAATTTTCTTTAACTTGACCGTCGGGACGACCCATGTGGCTGCATAAAATAACCTTAGCCCCTTTTTTGATTAAATCCTCAATCGTTGGTAGTGCTGCCCGAATGCGGGTATCATCGCTGATTGCCCCGGTGGCTTTGTCCATGGGAACGTTAAAATCGACCCGGACTAAGACCCGTTTGCCCGCTAAATCGGCTTCTGTCAAATTCGCTACTGTTTTTTTTGGCACAGCCCATAACCTCCTAGATTGCTTACCGTACAATAAAGATTAAATCAGGGTATCGCTACTTGCGGCAATTACTTTGACAAAGATTATTTCAGATTTGGGGATCAGTTTTGCAGTTCCAAGACTGATTTGCCCAGAAAAATTTGATTGGAGAGACTTGCTAATTATGTTTGAGACGATTTTATTTCCCATTGACCACAGCCGCGAAAGTCGTGACGCGACCAGTAGTGTGATCGAATTAGTCAAAATCTTTGACAGTCGTTTGGTCCTATTGTCGGTGGTGGAAACGACAGCCACCGGAGAAATTGCCCCCGACGATAAGATGAGTTCGATCGAAGCGGTGGATCGATTGTTACAATCGGCGCAGGCCGTTTTCGCCCAAGCTGGCATCAAGGCGGAAATGATTGAAAGGGAGGGAATGCCTTCTTTTGTCATCTGTGATGTGGCCGATGAAGTTAATGCCGACCTGATCGTTATGGGTTGTCGCGGTTTAGGATTAACCAGCGAAGGCGTGTCCGAAAGCGTCACCACCAAAGTTATTAACCTTGCCCCCTGTCCAGTGTTGATTATCCCTTAATCAGTGAGCAGTTATCAGTGATCAGTGATCAGATGTGAGTTGTCAGTTCACTGTTTACTGGACGGCTACGCCGTGCCTTTGGCAACACTGAAACAAAGCTCCCCATCTCCCCCACTCCCCACTCCCTAATTCATAATTCATAATTCATAATTCCCACTCCCCACTCCTGTCTTCTGAGAGAAATGTAACGAATTGTGAGAGTTTCAGCCGTCAACCCTTGAAAACTCGATCGATGGGGTTGCTTGAAGTAATTCTTAGGCCTAAAGTGTAATCTTAAAGTTTTATGATCAATTTTCCTGTTGATCGGAAAAAGGAGAACTCAAACACAATGGCTGAAACTGGATACAAACAGGTGGTGACACCCTACAATGATGATCCGTTCATTGGTCATCTAGCTACCCCCATTTCCGCTTCTGGTTTTACCAAAGCTTTTATTGGTAACTTACCTGCCTATCGTCCCGGTCTAGCTCCGATTCTGCGCGGTCTAGAAGTGGGTATGGCCCACGGTTATTTCCTCGGTGGTCCCTGGGTTGTCCTGGGTCCCCTGAGAGACTCGGAATACGCTAATCTCGGCGGCTTAATCCCCGCTTTGGCCATGGTTCTCTTGGCTACGGGTTGTTTAGCTAGTTATGGTCTTGTCTCTTTCCAAGGTAAGGCCGCTAGTGGTGATCCTCTGCAATCCTCCGAGGGTTGGAGTCAATTCGCCGCTGGTTTCTTTATTGGTGGTATGGGTGGTGCTTTTGTGGCCTATTTCCTCCTAGAAAATCTTGGTGTCGTTGATGGCATCATGCGCGGGGTTTTTAATCAATAATTAACCCTTGTTTTCCCTGTTATCATTTCCTTATTTTTTTACTAGGAGCGTTTGACATGACTGGTGACTACGCAGCTTCTTATCTGCCTTGGATTTTAATCCCGATCGTCTGTTGGTTAATGCCAGCCGTGGTTATGGGGTTGTTATTTATCTATATCGAGAGTGAATCCTAATTTAGCTCTAGGATTCCTACAATTAAGAGCTTGAAAATTAGCTATTTAATAGTTAGTTTTCAAGCTCTATTTTCTGAGGAAAAAGGAAAAAATTGACCAGATGAAAATGGGTAAAACCCTACACCCCACACCCTGGGGCCAGGGTGCATCCCACATTTGCAGAAATACCGACAATCAGCAATTATACTAAATCCGTTGAGTATAGGCTACTTATGAAGATAGGCAAAAGGCACTCATGCAAAAGGCAAAAGGGGGGATAAATAATCAGTCTTTAATAACCGGATTTAG
>NZ_CAIP01000412.1 GCF_000297435.1 Microcystis sp. T1-4
ATTGATCTAACTTCCGGTAGAAAAGGAGCTAAGTCTGGAAAAGGTTTCTCGCCGGTTATGGTTGGACAAAAATGGGCTATTGAGCAACTGTCTCAATTGGCAACAGTCCATACTCGCTTTGGTTGGCAAACCTCTAATCTCAGAAAACATTTGCGACTAGAAAAGTCTAAAAATAAAGCAGAACAATCACCAGAAAGTCATGCTAACGATGGAATTGCTCTTGCCTGTTTTCAATTTTTAGATTATTTGCCATTCCATACTTCTAATGGACATGGATATGATTGGAAGGGTTATGTTAAAGTAACAAACGCTCCTTTCGCTGTCATCAAACGTCCTCCTATTAGTCGTCGTCAACTTCACCTGATGGTTTTTTCTAAGGGTGGTAAACGACGTAAATATGGTGGCTCTATTACAAGACATGGGTTCCGTAAAGGAGATTTAGTTTCTTCTCCCAAAGGAATTGGTTATGTCAGTGGAGATACCGAAAAACAGCTATCTGTAAGCGATACCAATGGTCAACGATTGGGACAGATAGCTGTTAGCAAGATTCAGTTAATTCGTCGTTCTAACGGTTTAATTGTTTCTCACTAACTTGTATAAAGCCGCCCTCCGCTATCGCTAAAGGGCGGGGTTTCAGACCCATTTTTTCGATGAAAATTCTCAGAACCCAAACCCTGCGCGGTCCCAACTACTGGAGTATTCGTCGCGACAAGCTCATTGTTATGCGTCTAGATCTCGAAGATCTCGCAGAAAAGCCATCGAATGAAATTCCTGGCTTTTACGAGGGATTAATCGACGTTCTCCCCAGTTTAGTCGAACATTACTGCTCCCCCGGTTATCGCGGCGGTTTCTTTGAACGAGTCCGCACCGGGACCTATATGGGCCACATTATCGAACACATCGCCCTAGAATTGCAGGAATTGGCAGGAACTCCCGTCGGTTTTGGTCGCACTAGAAGCACCTCCACCCCAGGAGTCTATAACGTCGTCTTTGAGTACGTTGACGAGCAAGCGGGACGTTATGCGGGTCGGGCTGCCGTGCGTTTGTGTCAATCGATTGTCGACACGGGAACCTATTCTAAGGAAGAATTGGCCCAAGATTTAGCCGATTTACGCGATTTATGCAATAATGCCTCCCTCGGTCCGAGTACCGAAACCATCGTTAAAGAAGCACAGGCTAGAAATATCCCTTGGTTACTCCTGAGCGCTCGTTCCATGGTGCAATTGGGCTATGGTGTTCACCAAAAGCGCATTCAAGCCACTTTAAGCAGTTTTTCGGGGATTTTAGCCGTTGAGTTGGCCTGTGACAAGGAAGGCACGAAAACTATCCTCAAGGATGCCGGCATTCCCGTCCCCCGGGGTACGGTGATTCAATACTTGGATGAGTTGCCCGAGGCAATCGAGGAAGTGGGAGGGTTTCCCATCGTGATTAAACCCCTCGATGGCAACCACGGCCGGGGCATCAGCATCGATGTTAAAAATCAACAGGAAGCAGAGGAAGCCTATGATCTGGCCAGTGCCGCCTCAAAAACCCGCAGCGTGATCGTAGAAAGATACTATAAAGGCAGTGATCACCGAATTTTAGTCATAAATGGCAAAGTCGCCGCCGTGTCCGAACGGATCCCCGCTCACGTCGTCGGTGATGGGCGCTCAACTATAGAAGAATTAATCGAGATTACTAATCGGGATCCCAACCGGGGCGAGGGTCACGCCAACGTTTTAACTAAAATAACTATTGACAAAACCGCCCTTAATGTGCTAGGGAAACAGGGCTATGAATTAACCAGCATTTTAGCCCACGGAGAGATCGCCTATCTGCGGGCCACGGCTAATTTAAGCACCGGCGGCATCGCCGTGGATCGTACCGACGAAATTCACCCCGAAAACGTCTGGATCGCCCAAAGAGTGGCAAAATTAATCGGTTTAGACATTGCCGGGATCGATGTGGTGACAGAGGATATCCGCAAACCCCTGCGAGAAGTAGATGGGGTGATCGTAGAAGTCAACGCTGCCCCCGGTTTTCGGATGCACGTCGCCCCTAGTCGCGGTTTACCCCGCAATATCGCCGCCCCGGTTATCGATATGTTATTCCCCCCTGGGACTCCCAGCCGCGTGCCGATTCTGGCAATTACGGGAACTAACGGCAAAACCACCACTAGCCGCTTAATTTCTCATATTTGCCGACAAACGGGGAAAGTAGTCGGATTTACCACGACGGACGGCGTATATATCGATGATTATCTGGTAGAAAAGGGCGATAACACCGGTCCCTACAGTGCCAGTATGATTTTGAAGGATCCCACAGTAGAGATTGCTGTATTAGAAACGGCCCGGGGTGGTATCCTGCGATCGGGTTTAGCCTTTAATCAGTGCGATGTGGGAGTGGTGTTAAATGTGGCCGCCGACCATTTGGGTATCGGTGATATCGACACCATCGAACAAATGGCGAAGGTAAAGAGCGTTGTGGCCGAGGTGGTTAGCGCCGAGGGTTACGCGGTTTTAAATGCCGATGACCCCTTGACCGCTAGTATGGCCGAAAAAGTCAAGGGAAGAGTGGCTTATTTTTCCATGAGTCCCGATAACCCGATTATTCACGACCATATCCGTCGCGGTGGCATGGCCGCCATCTATGAGAATGGCTATCTGTCGATTCTAGAGGGAGAATGGACGCTGAGAATCGAGGAAGCGGTTAATATTCCCGTGACTATGCAGGGAATGGCTCCTTTTATGATTGCTAACGCCCTGGCCGCCTGTTTAGCCACTTTTGTGCAGGGGATCGATATCGAGTTAATTCGCCAAGGGGTGCGGACTTTTAAACCTTCCGTCGCCCAGACCCCCGGCAGGATGAACCTGTTTGACTTGGGACACCATCACGCTTTAATCGATTATGCCCATAATCCAGCCGGATACGAAGCCGTCGGCGGTTTTGTCGGCAATTGGTCCGGGGAAAAAGTCGGCGTGGTCGGCGGACCTGGCGATCGACGCGATGATGATTTAATTTTATTAGGGAAATTATCGGCGCTTATGTTCGATCGGATTATTGTTAAGGAAGATAACGATACTCGCGGTCGCCGCCGGGGAGAAGTGGCCGATTTAATTCTCCGGGGAATTAGCCAAGAAAATGCCAGTTTGCGTCCAGAAGTTATTCTCGATGAAACGGAAGCTTTAGAGAAGGCTTTAAGCACGGTTTCCGAGGGTGGTTTAGTGGTAATTTTCCCGGAAAGTGTCACCCAGGCGATCGATTTGATCGAGAAACATCGACCCCTGACCGATAACCAGGGTTAGAAGTTGGGATATTCTGCCTATAGAGTCATTTCTGGCCCGATGGCCTGTTCCCCTCTCTAGGCAATCGTTGATCTACAATGATTATTGTAGGCTTTCATCGAAGGAATAATAATATTGATGCAGTTATTCACCATCGGTCACTCTAATCACGAAATTGCCTCATTTATGCTTCTACTTAAGAAGCATAATATAACTGCCCTTGCTGATGTTCGTTCTCATCCTTATAGCCGATTTCTCAAGCATTTTAATCAGTCAATATTGTCAAATGCTTTAAAAAGTGAAGGCATTTACTATGTGTTTTTGGGCAAGGAATTAGGAGCCAGACCGAGCAGCGAAGAATGTTATGTCAATGGTAAGGCTTTATACGAAAAAATTGCGAAAACATCAGCTTTTAATCATGGAATTGAACGAATTTTACAGGGAGTGAAAAAACATCGAATTGCCCTTATGTGTGCGGAGAAAGACCCGATTGAATGTCATAGAGCGATTCTGGTTTGTCAACATCTACGTCATTGCGATTTAGATATTTATCATATTCTCAAAAATGGTGACTTGGAATCTCATGACCATCTGGAAGAAAGAATGCTGTTTAAACATAGTTTGACAGATTTTTCAGCAAGTAGTCAAAAAGAAATTCAGCTTTCTTTATTTGTCGAGCCAAATAGCAATATTCTCACAAAAGCAGAATGTTTGGAGAAAGCTTATAAGCTTCAGGGTGATGCAATTGCTTATATAGAAACAAGTGGTAATTATGATGAACAGGACAATCAATCTCTTTACAATCGGCTTTACTCAAAAGACTGCACAGAAGTTCTTTGATGACTTACAAAAAGCTGGTGTTAAGAGAGTTATAGATACTCGTTTAAATAATGTTTCCCAATTAGCAGGATTTAGTAAAAAAGCTGACCTAGAATATTTTTTAAAAGTCATCGGTGGCATTGACTATGTTCATGTTTTAGACTTAGCTCCAACTCAAGATATTCTTGATGAATATAAAAAGAAAAAAGTTGATTGGACAATATACGAACAAAAATTTAGACAACTTATTAGTAGCCGGAGGATTGAAACAAAAGTTTCTCCAGATGTAATTAATAACGCTTGTTTACTCTGTAGTGAGGCAAAACCTCATAATTGTCACCGTCGTTTAGTGGCGGAATATTTAAAGGATAAATGGGGGAATGTCAATATATGTCATCTCTGAAAAAAATTGTCTGTCTTGCTAATTCATGGAAATTAAATGAACGCTGTATCGCTGGAATTGATATTGGTTCAGGAAATTGGGTTCGTCCTGTGTGTGATTCTCTTTATCCAGAAGATGGCAGGGTTCCACGAGCAGTTAGACTAATTTCTGGTAAAGAACCAAAAGTTTTAGATATTCTCGAAATTCCCCTTGCTGATACTGGCAATGATTTTGGGTTTGAATCGGAAAATCTTTCCGTTTTACCCGGTGAGTGGAAATGTGTAGGTAGATTCAATATCAATGATTTGGGAAAGTATTGTAGAACCCCAACAAAAATACTGCACAATTCAATTAAATATGTTAATCCTTCTTATTTGAAAAACCTTAATTTCAATCAACGTTATACTCTCCAGTTGATTCAAGTGCAGAGTTTTAGAGTATATCAAAAAGAAAATTCAAAAGGAAATTTTGAGTGGCGTGGCACAATTACAACAGCGAATGGTAACAGTTTGACAGAAGCAAAGATAACTGATCCCGTATTTGTCGAGAAATTAAATACAGGCTATCAACCTCAGCAAAACTGTTTTGTTACCGTCAGTCTTAGTCTGCCTTGGATCTCTTCGGCAAATTGGGAAGGAGAAGCTCCCTGCTGGAAATTAATAGCAGCTGTAATTGAATTACAGGAATTACGACTAGACAACTTTTTTATAAATTGTTGGCTCGAAAAAATCTCTGTTCGTGAAATTTTCAGAGCTATGAACAGTTGAGTTTAACAGACTGAAGTGGGCGAGGTAAATTTAGCATAAATGCTGGAGCGATCAAGCGAAAATAAGGCTCTTCTCAACTTTGTGTGATAAGTTTAACTTATATAGTAGCGATCGATCTTTGTGTCCTCTGTGTCTCTGTGGTTCCTTCCACTCCCTCGCCCGCAAGACTGTATCTTAGAATACATTTTACCCACCAAATCCAAAAGGACCCCATTTCCCTATCCTTGTCAATTCTGTATCAAAGCAGCTTGACATCCATATCTTGATAAAGTTATCAAAGTTACTCTGGTTTGAGACTATCTAAAATTAATTGTATATCTAAATCAAGAGCTTGAGCAATTTGTTCGATCGTTAATCCTAATCCTATTAGTTTGGGAACAGTTTCTAGTTTTGCTTTAATAACATTGTTTTCAGTTTTATAAATATGATAATTTTCTATTTCTCGATTATTAGAAGGGTTATGACAAAAAGTAACCTGATCAATTTTTACAGAATTTACTATGTTATTGGTACTACTCGTGGTAATAAATCTTTCAATTGCTGATCGAACAGTTGATTTATTTAATTCTTCCCCTAACACTTCCGAAAGAATGCGCCAAAGTTCATAGGCTTTATCTCTGGCATGACCTTCAGAACAATTATATTTTTCTGCTATTTTTGCATATTTCTGACCATCAAAAACGTTCTTTAAAATCCCTAATTGCAATGTATCGAGATGCTTTCCCGTGTGGTCAAAAACCAGATTATCAATAAGTGAGCAAATCAAACTTTTGCTAATACCGAAACTATTTTGTTGGTACAGCAACCTGTAGACCCGGTGTATATTGCTCCATCAACAGGACCAGAGAGCAAATGTACTTATTATATAGTGCGTGGTAAAGATGGAAAAATTTATGACTGCTGAAAATGTACATATGGCGGGCCGTATTGTTTTAGAAGAGAGTAGTGCGACTGTTATTTAAGATTCTAGACATCTGGTCAACAGAACTTCTCGCAATACTTCACTTTTCATGTCTCTGGGGATGCAAGAGAAAACCCTATCGCCATTAGACGATTTAGGTTTAAGGGAAAAATGAAAAATAAACTATAGCAAAGAGCGGGGTGGTTAGGACAATTAATCGCTGAAACCCTTGACCGATAAGAGTTTGAAAATTGAAAGCGTCCTAACTAACTCGTTCTATGCCATACTATTGATCTTGAATGTCTTAAACTTATGTTTTTGCATAGCTTTAGCTACCTTGTTGGCTATTATGGGTGAGCCAATACCTGCATTTTTGATTGGATTTATTGTGTTTATCTTCCTAGGGATAGTTCTTGGAATAATCTTCCCAAGTCGGTAGCCTTAATATCTTAGCCCAGACTCTTGAAAAATGGCTTAAATTCATTTTAAATAGGTTGTTATAAACTTACTACTGTTGCTGTTCCTTTTGTTACTGTTGCCAAAACTTCTAAAACTTTAGGGACCAAAGGCTTTAAATCAGCCAAACGATTTGATTGTGATTGTAAAATAATAATAGCTAGATTAAACTGCGGTAAATTTTGCTCAAACGGCAAATTCTTATCCACTGTAATAAAAATATCAAATTCTTGTGAAGCTAAACCTAACAGTTGACCATTCTTGATCCCAGTCCATCCCATTTGCGGAACAGTTTTGATATTATAACCTGTAAACTCCCTCATTAATCTTCGGTCAATACATTCATCTAAAAGAAGCCTCATTTCACGCTACCCTATCAATAAGCTCTTTTTCAAATTCTGCAAGTAAGCTAATAACTCGTTCTCTTGTTACCGTCGGAAAACCCTCTAAAAAATCATCAATTGATTCTCCTGCTTTAAGATAATCAAAAAGTGTTTGTATCGGAACTCTAGTACCTGAAAAAACAGGAACACCACTCATAGTTTCAGGAGATACATGGATAAGAGGCGAATATTTAGCCATTTTGATTACCTTCTTAGCTTCTACAGAGTAGATTAACCCAGAGCAATGCGTCTTGTCTTCATATTCTAGCCTAGATTCTTGAAAAATGGGTTAAACTGATGCTAAATAGGGTTTGCTGACAAAGTACGGGCGAAGCATTCGGGCAATAACCTATCGGTGAAACCGTAGATTTTTTATCCGAATGCTTCGCCCCTACAGGACGCGGGCCGATGAAGACGCAAGGTTTTGAAGCACGATTCTCTCAAAATCTTGCACCTGTTTCGCGAGAAAAGCCACAAAACCCTTACCTTGCCTACATTTCACCTTTATTCAGCAAACCCTAAATAGGTTAGGGAAGTGACTTTCAGTTAATGATGCTAAAAATGAACAATAATCTAAAATCAAGCCGATAATGACTAAATGCAACCGACGGAAGCCCAACTTAGACAACTCTATCACCTAATTTCAATAAAGTCCGAAAACTATGCACGGGTAGGTTCTTTATGGGAGGGGATGGGGGTGATGACCTTCTCGACCCCTAACTATCAGTTAACGATTTTTAAAAGCTTCGATCGCCGCCGGCAAAGTATAGCTATCTCACCATTGAGATAACTGCTGTAGCTACAGGTCGATCGCTAACTGTTTACTCTCATCTTAACCAAATTCTTAAATCTTACTGAAATCGTCTAAAACTGACTGAAAGTGTCGGCTAATTTATCAGCAATTCCCTCGATCCAAATTTCATCTTGTTTAGTGTAACTGCGCGGTGCATTTGCCGCCAAAATTAACACCCCTTCCTTACCGATGGGTTGACAGATTAAGCCTTGGGTGTTTTCTGGCAAATAGTCAAACTCGATTTTAGCGGGATATAAATTTAAATTAACTAAATAAACGGCTTTACCAGTTTCTAAAACTCTTTTGATAATATTACTAACTTTAACTTCAGAATTCTGGCTTAAGATACCGCGACGTAATAAAACTTCTCCCCGATAATAAACGATCAGAGATTTTGTCACGGTGTTAGTTAAAAGTAAATGGGAGGCCCAAGCAAGCTCAATTTTAACCGGTTCTGGCAAATCTGGGGCAAATTCCAGGCCTTCGCGCCCGATTAATTCCACAGCATCCGGTAAGCGAGGTTGAACTCTTTGCCAGATTAAACCCACCAAAATTAAAACCCCACTCAAAATCACTCCCATCACATCGGAACGCGCTTGCGATGGGGTTAAATCGGCAGTGGCAAAACGATTAAACATTAATACCGTACCCCCGACGATGCCGGCGAACAGGGGTAACAGTCTTAAAATACGATTGGGATCAGCTGGTGCCATAGCTGAGAACTATTCCTCGTCTAGTTCTAAAATCCGCTGGAAAAGATAGCCTGTACCTCTAGCGGTGAGAATTAACTCAGGATTGCTGGGATCATCCTCTAATTTGGCTCGTAAACGGGAAATATGCACATCTACCACCCGCGTATCCACATGACGTTCGGGGGTATAACCCCAAACTTCCTGAAGGATTTCCGAGCGGGAAAAAGCTTCTCCCGATCGACTAACCAATAATTCCAGTAAACTAAATTCCATACCAGTCAGACGGATGCGTTCATCCCCCTTATAAACTTGGCGTTTATTGGTATCGATTTTAATTGAACCGATATGAATCACACCGGAACTAGGAATCCCTGGAGCGCCATTTTTCTCTACCCGACGCAACACCGAACGAATCCGCGCCTCGAGTTCTTTGGGAGAAAAGGGTTTAACCACATAGTCATCGGCACCCAATTCTAGTCCGGTAATTCGATCGGCCACATCCCCCAAAGCGGTTAACATAATGATAGGAATATCCGATTCTTTGCGGAGTTCCTGACAGACACCGTAACCGTCTAATTTCGGCATCATCACATCCAAAACCACTAAATCGGGTTCGGCAGTGCGGAAGGTTTCTAAAGCTTCCTCGCCGTCGGCGGCGGTGACGACTTCATAACCAATCATCGACAAACGAGTCTCTAAGATACGACGGATGCTGGCTTCATCATCAACAACGAGAATTTTTTCCTTCTGGTTCTCCAACTGAATTAACACTCCTTAGTTAAATAGTGTGATGAATTTTAAAGTTAAATAACGAGCGTTCCTGTTTATAGAATATCCTTTGGCCGTTATCATTAAGCCTGAATTTCCTATTTTATTTCTTTTATGGCAATTATCAATAACTTTATTGTCCCCCTCCCCCCATATCATACTTAACTAAATTTGACAAGAGAATTGATCCTCAAACCGCTTTTCTTTAACTTTTCTTAAAAAACATGGCGAAATCGCGAACAATATATATCTGTAGTGCTTGTGGGGCGGAATCTCCCCAATGGTTGGGAAAATGCCCCAGTTGTGACACCTACGGGACTTTAGAAGAACAAGTGGTAGCTGGTGGCAATAATCAGGCGGTAAATCGCCCAGGATGGCAAAATAGTCGCCCAAATAACGGCAAAGGACAACGCAACCCGCAGCCGCGCATCTCGGTGCGCTTCTCGGAAATTACCCAGTATGAACAGGAACGTTTTCCCTCTGGGTACGGGGAATTTGATCGCGTTCTCGGTGGTGGCATTGTCCCCGGTTCTCTTGTACTAATTGGCGGCGATCCGGGTATCGGCAAATCGACGCTTTTACTGCAAGTTACCAACCAACTCGCCCAAAGATTACCGCGCATCCTCTACGTTTCCGCCGAGGAATCGGGACAACAGATTAAACTGCGGGCTGCCCGTTTGGGGGTGGGAGTGGTTGCCGTGGAGTCGGAAAATAACGGCAATGGCAAGGAGAAAAAAGCCTCCGAATCAACCGCAGAACTCGATAATCATCTCTACGTTTTGCCAGAAACCGATTTAGAGGAAATTTTGCGAGAATTAGAATCTCTACGCCCACAAGTGGCGGTAATTGACAGTATTCAAACTCTTTATTTTGGGGCCTTAACTTCCGCGCCGGGATCCGTCGCCCAAGTTCGCGAATGTACCTCCGCCTTGATGCAGGTGGCAAAACGGGAGAATATTACTTTATTAATTGTCGGTCATGTTACCAAAGAAGGGGCGATCGCTGGTCCGCGAGTTTTGGAACATTTGGTCGATACAGTGTTATATTTTGAAGGCGATCGCTATGCCTCCCATCGTCTCTTAAGATCCGTGAAAAACCGTTTTGGGGCAACCCATGAGATCGGTATTTTCGAGATGGTGGATCACGGTTTGGTGGAAGTGGAAAACCCCTCAGAATTGTTTTTAGGCAATCGCGACGAATTTTCCCCGGGTACGGCGACGGTGGTAGCCTGTGAAGGTACACGCCCGATTGTGGTGGAGTTACAGGCATTGGTTAGCCCTACCAGCTATGCTTCCCCGCGAAGATCGACTACTGGCATAGAATACAACCGATTACAGCAAATTCTCGCCGTTTTAGAAAAGCGCGTCGGCATTCCTTTATCGAAATTAGATGCCTATGTTGCCTCCGCAGGAGGGTTGGGAGTGGAAGAACCGGCGGCGGATCTGGGAGTTGCGATCGCTGTTGTCGCCAGTTTTCGCGATCGAGTCGTGGATCCGCGCACAGTTTTAATCGGGGAAGTGGGATTAGGCGGACAAGTCCGCTTAGTGTCGCAAATGGAACTAAGATTAAAAGAAGCGGCGAAATTGGGCTTTAAACGGGCGATTGTCCCCAGAGGTCAAGTTTATCCCGAAGATGTGGGCTTAGAAATTGTTCCAGTCGGCAAGGTAATCGAGGCAATTGTCGCCGCAATTCCCCCCCAGCAGCGCTTTGGGGAAGATCCGGAAGACGAGGAAGGGGAAGGGCAAGAATAACGGTACAATGCTAAAAAAGATTAAATTACTTGGGAGATTTTCACCATGTCTGTGTTAGCTGTTGCTGCTTTAGCGGGTTATCTGATCGTTTTTACCGGAATTGCCCTCGGTCTCTTTTTCGGTCTGCGCGCCGCTAAAATTATCTAGTATATAAACAGTAAAAAAGCTCTAGTGATCGATTTAACCGGTCACTATTGCCTATTGTAGGGGAGATAAAAAATGACTGTTATTCCCGACTTTAAAACTCTCTACGAAATTGATGATTCTCTCTGGTTAGAAGAAACCATCGAACTCTTGAAAGCGAAAAAATTTGACGCTTTAGATTTAGAGAATTTAATCGAGGAGTTAGAAGATTTGGGTAACGAAAAAAAGTTTCGTATTGCTAGTTTTTTACAGCAAATTATTAGACATTGTTTATTATTACAATTTTGGCCAAGGGAAAGAGAATATAATCAAAGTCATTGGCAAGCAGAACTGGTAAATTTTCA
The DNA here is from genome assembly GCF_000297435.1 of Microcystis sp. T1-4. Taxonomy (GTDB): domain Bacteria; phylum Cyanobacteriota; class Cyanobacteriia; order Cyanobacteriales; family Microcystaceae; genus Microcystis. The sequence goes on from NZ_CAIP01000412.1 coordinate 11,464, forward strand.
AGATCAATTAAATACCTACCTAACGGCAAGTTTACGGAAATATTTAGAACAAGAATTTGATAATATTTATCAGAAGGCACTCCGTTATGTGAGAAAAAAGACCAACAATCAAGTCAACTTTCCCAATACTTGTCCCTACAGTTTAGAAGAAATTCTCGATCCTAATTGGCTACCAACTTACGAATAAAGGAGATGATAATGACTGTTATTCCCGACTTAAAAACTCTCTACGAAATTGATGATTCCCTCTGGTTAGAAGAAACCATTGAACTCTTGAAGAATAGAAGATATGAAGATTTAGATTTAGAAAACTTAATCGAGGAGTTAGAAGATTTGGGAAACGAGAAAAAGTTTCGTGTTGCTAGTTTTTTACAGCAAATTATTAGACATTGTTTATTATTACAATTTTGGACAAGGGAAAGAGAATATAATCAGGCTCATTGGCAAGCAGAGATAATAAGTTTTCAATATCAGTTAAAGCGCTATTTAACCACAAATCTTCGCAAATATCTAGAACAGGAATTTGAGCAAATTTACTTTGAGTCCCTGCAATACGTTCGTAAAAAAACTGATAATAAAGTCAACTTTCCTGATATTTGTCCCTACAGTTTAGAAGAACTTCTCGATCCTAATTGGCTACCACCTTACGAATAAAGGAGATTAACAATGACTGTTATTCCCGACTTAAAAACTCTCTACGAAATTGATGATTCTCTCTGGTTAGAAGAAACTATAGAACTGCTCAAGGCTAAAAAATTTGACGCTTTAGACTTAGAAAATTTAATCGAGGAGTTAGAAGATTTGGGAAACGAAAAAAAGTTTCGTGTTGCTAGTTTATTAGAGCAAATTATTAGACATTTTTTACTCCTACAGTTTTGGACAAAGGAAAGAGCATATAATCAGGATCACTGGGAGTTAGAAATAGTCAACTTTCAAATTCAGCTAAAAAGACGCTTAACCACTAATCTCCGTAATTATTTACAAAATGAATTAACTAACATTTATGAAGATGCAGTTTTCTTTGTGCGGAAAAAGACAAAGAATAAAGTTACTTTCCCCGATACTTGTCCCTACAGTTTAGAAGAACTTCTCGATCCCAATTGGCTACCACCTTACGAATAAAGGAGATGATAATGACTGTTATTCCCGACTTAAAAACTCTCTACGAGATTGATGATTCCCTCTGGTTGGAAGAAACTATCGAACTCTTAAAAGCGAAGAGATTTGACGCTTTAGATTTAGATAATTTAATCGAGGAGTTAGAAGATTTGGGTAACGAAAAAAAGTTTCGTGTTGCTAGTTTTTTACAGCAAATTATTCGTCATGCTTTGTTACTGCAATTTTGGACAAGGGAAAGAGAATATAATCAGGCTCATTGGCAAGCAGAGATAGTTAGTTTTAAAGATCAACTAAAACGTTATTTAACCACAAATCTTCGTAAATATCTAGAACAGGAATTTGAGCAAATTTACTTTGATTCCGTGCGATATGTTCGTCAAAAAACTGATAATAAAGTCAACTTTCCCGATACTTGTCCCTACAGTTTAGAAGAACTTCTCGATCCCAATTGGCTACCACCATACGAATAAAGGAGATGATAATGACTGTTATTCCCGACTTAAAAACTCTCTGCGAAATTGATGATTCTCTCTGGTTAGAAGAAACTATAGAGCTGCTCAAGGCTAAAAATTTTGACGCTTTAGATTTAGACAATTTAATCGAGGAGTTAGAAGATTTGGAAAACGAAAAAAAGTTTCGTGTTGCTAGTTTGTTAGAGCAAATTATTAGACATTTTTTACTGCTACAATTTTGGCAAGATGAAAGAACATATAATCGTTCTCATTGGCGCTCAGAAATTGTCAATTTCAAAAACCAGATCGATACTTATTTAACTAATAATCTCCGTAATTATCTCAGTCAAGAATTACCTCGTATTTACCAGAAAGCCTTAAATTATGTTAGAGAAAAACCCGATAATCAAGTTAGTTTTCCTGGAGAATGTCCCTACAGTTTAGAAAATCTGCTCGCTCTCGATTGGTTGCCTCCAGAAAATGAATAAAGGAAAAAACGAAATGCTGAAAAAGTTTCTACGTTGGCTAATTATTGGGGGAACCTTATTTTTCGTTCTCAGTAACCTTAAAAATAACTGGGATAACGTCACCTCAGTTAGAATTGAAAATCATGGCTGGTTATTTCTTTTCTTGGCACTTGTAACCACGGTTATTGCTCAAATTTGGGCAGGATGGGTGTGGACATGGATACTCAAAAGCTATCAACAACCGATTAAAACCTCCGCAGGAATTGGCATCTATATGATTACCAATTTAGGAAAATATCTACCCGGTAATATCGGTCATTTTTATGCTCGCATCGTGGCAATTAATAAAGCAGGAAGTGATTGGGGAACAGCTAGTTTAAGCGTTTTATTAGAACTTTTATTACTGGTATGTGCGGCCTTAGCCATAGCAGTAATTGGTAGTGGTTTAGGTTGGATGAAATCTAGCTCAAGTCTAGGGATACAGATATTAGTTTTAGGATTAATTTTAATCGGCATTCATCCCAAATTTTTAAATTATCCTCTCAAAATCCTTAGCCAAAAGAAAAAGATTGCTCAAGAACCTGTTTATCTAACTAAATATCCTCTCGTCCCTCTCCTGGGTGAAACTGGATTTTTATTGTGGCGCGGTGCGGGTTTTATTTTGGCTGGAATGGTGTTAAAAATGATTGCCCCCGCTCAGATTTTACCCCTCTTAGGAACCTTTAGTTTTGCTTGGTTATTGGGGTTAGTTGTCCCCGGAGCGCCGGGGGGATTAGGAGTTTTTGAAGCCACAGTGATCGCACTTTTAGACGCAGAAAACTTTCCCGCCGCTAACGTACTTGTCACCGTTGCTATCTATCGTTTAATTAGCATTCTCTCCGAAGTCATTGCCGCCGGAATCGGGACAAAATTAGTTAAAGATAAAGCCAAGTTTTTTGGTTAGCTTAGGGATATTAGTCGGGCCTGTTAGCCCAATGTAACCCATCCAGAAGAAAAGTTTTGATCATTGTTAAGCCAAGATAATTTTCTCAACTCCTAAAATCTATCTCCTCACTCCTAAATTCTGATGTAACATAGGATCAATAATCAGCAAAAATCTGGACACTCCCACCTAGAGAGGCCGAAAAAATGACGATTGCCAAAAGCGACGAAACTGCCACCTCTCCGGCACCGATAGAAGAAGATTTCGAGGACTTTTGGGAACCACCCCCACCCCCCACAGACTTAATTTTTGATGATGGTGAACCCTTGGAAAGCAACCGACACCGCATTGCCATGAATGTCTTGATTCGCTCCCTACAGCAGGGTTACGGCGAGCGAGACGACTTCTACACCGGTGGCAATATGTTTATTTATTTCAGCCGCGAACAGGTGAAAAATCGCGATTTTCGCGGGCCCGATTTCTTCGCCGTCCTCAATGTCGATGGCAAGAGAGAGCGACAGGGTTGGGTAATTTGGGAAGAAGAGGGACGTTATCCCGACGTTATTGTGGAATTAACCTCTCCTAGTACCGCCAAAACCGATAAAGTCCGAAAAAAAGCCATTTATGAGGGAACCTTCCGCACGCCAGATTATTTCATCTACGATCCTTTCGATGGCAATTCTTTACAAGGATGGCATTTAGGGGCCGACCAACGCTACCATTCTTTAGAACGAAACGAGCGCGGCTGGTTATGGTGCGAAAGCTTAGGCTATTGGTTGGGAACTTGGCAGGGGACTATTGACCGAGAAACGGCAATTTGGGCGAGATTTTATGACCCAGAAGGCAATTTAATCCCCTTGCCAGAAGAAGCAGCCCAGGAGCAAGCAGCCGCGGCACAGGAGCAAGCAGCCGCGGCACAGGAGCAATTAAATGCTACTCAGCAAGCTCTGGAAGCGGAGAGACAGCGTTCTCAACAGCTGGCGGCTCGTTTGCGAGAAATGGGGATAGAGCTATAGTATAGCTGTATTTGTTTAGGTGAGGAGGTAAACTGCTCCTGTTCCTCCTCGTTCAAAGTCGGTTAATTTCTCCTTTCACGGTTGAGGGAGCCTGCAATCCCAGTGTATTTGAAATCTAGCTCGACACCTGTTTGCTGCTGTGATTACCTTTTGGACAGTGGGTAATTATTGATCAGAGTTTTCTTTTATTCTTCCTTAAACAGTAAACAGTGAACTGAAAACTGAAATCTGATAACTGATAACTGATAACTGATAACTGATAACTGTCTCAACTAGGAAATTTATTTGGCACGACTACTTATATGTCTAATCTATCTTTAGGCGCGCAACCCCCCCTCGAATTTATCCCCCCTGACCTTAATCCCTTGCTTTTAAGGGGATGTCAAATCTTTTTACCTCTCTGGTTACAAACTCAAACCAATTTAAGGGAAATTTCCGCCGCCAATCTAGAAACTTTAATCACATTTTATCAAAAAAGTCAAGAGAAAAAAGTCCGTTTACTGCTTGCTTTTCGTCATCCCAGTATTAACGACCCCTACTGTATGGCCTATCTTTTGTGGAAATTAGTACCCAAAAAAGCCAAAGAGTTAGGAATAAAATTACCAGCACCGATTCACGCTCATTTTATGTACGATCGAGGGATTCCTTTATGGGCTGGAGAAAGGGTAGGATGGTTATATTCTAAGTTAGGTGGCACACCAATTCAACGGGGAAAAGCCGATTTAATCGGATTGCGTTCGGCTCGTCGTTTATTATTAGAAGGAGATTATCCTTTAGCCGCCGCTCCAGAAGGGGCAACTAACGGACATAATGAGCTTGTTAGTGCTATTGAGCCGGGTATTTCTCAATTGGCTTTTTGGGGTGTGGATGATGTCAGAAAGGCTAAACAACAGCAAGAAGTAATTATTTTACCTATTGGTATTCAGTATTTTTATCTAACTCCAGTGTGGCAAGAGATCGAGCAAATTTTAACTAATTTAGAAACCGATAGCGGTTTAGAACCAATTCCGAATTCATCCCCAAAAGAAAAGGTTTTATACGAGCGTCTTTTTCGGTTAGGAGAAAGATTATTATCCTTAATGGAGGATTTTTATCGAGATTTCTATTATCAATCTTTGCCAGTAGTGCCTGCCAATGGTGATGATCCAAATGAAACTCTAGCCAAACGTTTAGCCAATTTATTAGATGTGGCCCTACAAACCGTAGAAAAGTATTTCAATGTTTCTTCTAATGGTAATGTGATCGATCGCTGTCGTCGTTTGGAACAAGCAGGATGGGAACGCATTTATCGGGAAGAATTAAAACCCACTCATTCTATTTCTCCCCTTGAATTAGGATTAGCTGATCGCCTGGCCGATGAAGCTAATTTAAAAATGTGGCACATGAGAATTGTGGAAAGTTTTGTGTCAGTAACTGGTTATTATGTCAAAGAAAAACCCACTGTAGAAAGATTCGCAGAGACAATTTTATTACTCTGGGATTTAGTGACAAGAATTAAAGGAGGTAATCCCTTTTTCCGTCCCCAAATTGGTCAACAAAAAGCGATAATAACTATTGGTAAACCTATTTCCGTATCCGAGCGCTATGGCGATTATAAAAGCGATCGACGCTCGGCCGTAGCACAATTAACCCAAGATTTACAAACCAGTTTAGAAAGTTTAATTATTCATCAGTAGATAATTAATATCAAAATGTTTTAATTTTTTATCCTATCTATGAGTAAATATAAAACTTTGCATATCAAAGAATCTATCTCTCTTTTAAAAGTCTATCTGCTAGAGGCAGAAAAAACTCAGCCGATACAAGCATTGATTGATTTTAAAACATCTCAGTCTGATAATATTAGACAGTTTGCTCAATTTTCAGATTATAGCTATAGCACATTATACAAATGGTTTAGGCGTTATCGTCAGCAAGGAATTAGAGAATTTATCAAAATTAATCCTCTAGAATCAACCATTGGAGAAACATTAATTAATCGAGACGGTGAAGTTATTTTTTACCAAGAAATATTCAATGATAAACAAAGTGAATATTTGCTAAATATTTTGCAAAATGAGATAGCTTGGCGACAGGATTATATAAAAATGATGGGGCAAACCTTACCTCTACCTCGATTAACTGCTTGGTATGGCGATTCAGATAAATCCTATACTTATTCAGGAATTAATATGAATCCTCTTGCTTGGACAGATACCTTATTATATATTAAAGAGAGAGCGGAAACTCTAGCAGGTACGAAATTTAATAGCGTGCTTCTGAATTTTTATCGAGATGGTCGAGATAGCGTCGCTTGGCATAGTGATGATGAACCAGAATTAGGCAAAAATCCAGTTATTGCATCGGTTAGTTTTGGCAGCACAAGAAAATTTTCACTTAAACATAAACAGGAGGAAGATATTATCAATCTTGAGCTAACATCAGGTAGTTTGCTAATCATGCGCGGAGCAACTCAACACCACTGGTTACATCAATTACCCAAAACTAATCACAATATTTCTGCGAGAATTAATCTTACTTTTAGGGATATTATCTAACCATGAACGAACTTAACAATTTATACCACTTAATTATCGAAAATTTAATTGATCTGAATAGACTACAGGGAAAAAGTCTTAGTATTAAATCTTACTTACAATCTTTGCAACCTGATGTTAAACGACTAAGAAGTAGTTTTCATACTAATCATGTAAGTGTAGATTATTCTAATTATAACACTCAGGCTGCTTACTTACTGGCTTACTATCCTCATTATGTAGAAATGACTTATAGAGTTTTGGAAAGCTTGCAAGAAAAAGACCCCAGCTTGATGCAGCTAGTTTTTGATAAAAAACATCTCAAAGTTTGTTTATTTTGCGCGGGTGCTGCACCTGAAGCTCTTGGTTTATTAAGTTTTTTACGACAATTTTACCCAGAAGTAAAATCGATAGTTATCTATTCCTACGACCTATATTCTGATACTTGGCGAATCAGTCAAGACATCACTAAAAATATAATCAACAATTGCTTTAAAGACTATCATTTTGCTCTCCTCAGTCATCATTTAGATATAAATCAAATTGATTCTTTTTTTTCAATAGTTAGTAATATAAAAGACAGCAATATTTTCATGTTTCAAAACTGTTTAAATGAATTTGGAGAAAATGATAAAGATTTAAAAACAATACTTGAAAACATGAAATTCTTATCAGAAAATATGCCTAGCCATAGCTTTATGTTTATAAACGATTTGAGATTATACACTCAAGTTAACAGAATTATAGATAGTATTATTAGTATAATTAATGATTTAAATAAAACGAACTTTGATGATTACAATGAACAAGCATTTTTGATCAATAAGAGTATGGAAGAAACTTTCAAATCATCAATCGCCATTTCTGATAATGTAACGAAATATTTATTAACGGGTGCGAACAACTTAATTCCCAGAAAAATAATTAATTATAATTATCTTAGCGTTTACAAAATTTTCAGGAAAGAAAGCAAGCTATTTGAACAAAGTATTGATAATAAATATATCGATTTATTAGAACAAGTTAACCGACTACAAACTAAGTTTAATAGTTTTGATGTTAAGCTAGAACAGTTATTAGCTGTTGAAAGTAATTATTTAAAAATTTCTGAGATTGTAGAATCCTATGATCAAAAATTAGAGGAATTTCAGACAACCTTGCAAAAGCAAAAAGATACAATACAAGCTGATTTAGAAACTTTTAAATCTCATCTGCAAAATCTTGAGACTAAGAACTCGAAACAAAAAATTAAGTTAGAGGAAATTGAGCGCAGACTGAATCGTTTTCAGGAAGAACGAAAAAACTTAACACGCCAACTAGAGAGAAATCGCAAAGCCGTTATATTCGCCATCTTAATTGGCTTGCTAGGGGTTATTTTAGGAGTTATTGCTCTATTTCGATGAAAATAATAGACAACAATTAGGGTTTGCTGAAAAAGTTTGTTGTTGGAGTCAGTTATCAGTTATCAGTTATCAGTTATCAGTCATCAGTTATCAGTTATCAGTTCACTGAGAAAACACCCCACACCCCACACCCCACACCCCACACCAGGAAAAACTTTTTCAGCAGACCCTAGTATAGGAGATAGTACGGGAATCTGGAAAAACTCAATACCGAAAACCCTACCCCAGTCAGGGAATCTTTTATCTATCCTAAAAGTGTAGAGATAAACCAACATCTCTAGCCTTAAGAAAACTTCGGAGGTGACTTATATGGCACTTATACGTTGGGAACCTTTCAGAGAAGTAGAAAGCCTACAAAAAGAAATGAACCGCTTGTTTGACCGTATCGTGCCGACTGATGTAGGCAATGGCGAAAAAATGGGGTTGTCCTTCATCCCAGCGGCGGAAATTACCGAAACGCCAGAGGCAGTTCAGCTTAAACTGGAAATACCTGGTATGGAAGCCAAAGACCTCAACGTGGAAGTAACAGCCGATAGTCTGACCATTAATGGTGAAAGAAAATCGGAAATTAAAACCGAAGAAGAAGGATTTACCCGCACTGAGTTCCGTTATGGTAAATTCCATCGGGTTATTCCTCTACCAGTTCAGGTTGATAACACTAACGTGACGGCTGAATACAAAGATGGCATTCTCAATCTCACCCTCCCGAAAGCGGAAGAAGAAAAAAATAAAGTGGTGAAAGTGTCCATCAATCCTGCCATTGCTCAATGATGTAGCTCTCATTGTCCGGTCTTGAGCAAAAAGGTTAACCTAGTCTGATTAAACCAAAGCGGGAGTATTAAATCATACTTCCGCTTTTAGCTTCCTAACCTTTTAACTTAAAACTTCTAACACTGCTTGGGGTGATAATTTATCTTTAAACCAGATAACCTGAGCGGGTAGATTTTGAAATTTAACTCCAGCTTTTTCTAGATTTAACCGTTCCGATACGGCTAAAATTAAATTATTTGCTTGGGCCGATTTGACCTGCAAGAATTTTTTTTGTAGGTATTCTGGTCGCCAATAACCAACAATTTCGAGGAGAAAAACGCGACCATCGGGATGCACTAAACGGAAATCGGGAATCATCACTCCTCCGGGTAAAGGCACTAAATCCACTTCCCTTTCTAGTTGCCATTCAGTTTTTAACTGTAACCAACGTTTAGCGAAAGATTCCTCTAACATACTATCGTAGGGTTTACCCGGGGAATAGTGGGAGACCAGACCACAGTTATCCTCTAAATTGAACTGTTGTTTTTTAATAGTTCCTGTATAGGAATCTTTATACTGTAATTGTGCCTTCAAATTCCAGTGAGTCACATGGAGTAAGGCAGGAATTAATTTAGCGATTTCAATGCCATAACGACTATTAGCTTTAAATAAACTGGTGGGACCATCGATAGTAATAGTAAATCCCGTGTCGGCATCCCCTTCGATATAAGTCATTAAACGAAATAGTTTTAGATAGCGAAAGAGATATTTATATTCCCCCGGATCGTTGCGGTGGACATTGATGATTAAATAACTGGCCCGATAAAAAATACCTTGAATTTGCGAGAGGTTAAAACGATGAATTAAGTTTTCGGGGGTGGGAGCATCAAATTGAGTGAGAATTTTATTCTCCGCTAAATCAGCATAGAGTCCTTTTTCTAGAGCTACTGGAAAAATTTCTTGATTTAATTCTTGGCTGAGTTGCTGGGCAATTTTTCCCAGAATTAGCGATCGATTTTGGGGAATAGGAACAAAGTTAGCCGCTTGTTCAAAAACTCTTTTTCTTAATTCCTGCGGTTCTAAGGGACTAATAATCTCAAAGGTGGCAAAATGATTGGTTAATAGGTGAGCAAATCCCCGTTTAATTTTATAATCGGGACTGTCTCCCTCTAAGATTAGGAGTTTTTGGCTTAATTCTCCTTTCGTTTCACCGATACTTTCCTGAAAACAGGTGATTTGTTCTTTGGCGATCGCCAGATAATCGGCAGCGAGCGGTAAGCGTTTAGGAATAATTGTCTCGCCATTTTGACGGGAAATCAATAAATCGGTCGGTAACATGGCAAGCTAGAGAAGAATAATCAGATGGGGAGAGGTGGGACGACAAGGAAAGTCGAAACCCCAAAAATCCCCCGCTTCTAACTATTTTGGTCGAGATAACGCTCTAAATCTTCGATCACACGGGTTAATTCTGCTTCTGTGGTTAAGCGTAGGCGATCGTCACGAACCGTTAACAAAACTTTAGCCGAAAAAGGACTCGGATAAATATTGGGATTACAAAACACTTCCAGAAATACATCACCAGTGTGCTGATATTCCAGCGGTTTTTGGGGTTGGGGTTTACCCCCACTAGCGGCATTACTGGCGATCGCTTTCAGTCGATCGAGTAAAATGTTAATTTCCCTTTGCAAATCCAGAGCAGCACTGGGACTGAAACGAAAAGTAACGGAACCTTGCAAGAGATTAAGAGTTAAAGGAATCATGGAAAAAATCAGGTTAAGAGAAAGCCTGAAGTTAATTATATTAATTTGGGGAAATTTGGGGAAATTGGGTTTTGGCGGATTGTTCAGTCATCAGTAAACAGTAATCAGTAATCATACTAAATCCTGTTTAAAAAGTATAGGATAGTGGGGTGTGGGGTGTAGGGTGTAGGGTGTGGGGTGTGGGGAGAAACAATTCATAACTTGAGAGTTAATCACACTATTAAAAACGGATTTGGTACCAGTGAGGTTCTTCGTTACTTGGTCTGGTTCGATCGGGGGGCTTAAATCGACCAAATCTTTATCTGGTAAGATACTTAATTGATGCGTTCGTTCTTGAGCGAAAACAATTGACAAAAATCGCAGCAATGTCTTTCTCTACTGATAACTGATAACTGATAACTGAAGTTACCGACGCGGAACGAGATTAATCCGGCCCTCGTCCATTTCATCCATGAGTAACTCTAGGGCCTCATAATCCACATCGGAAACGTAACCAAGACGAGCGAGGAGTTCATTAATTCCGTTCTCGATTTCTGGCGTGATTTGACGATAATATAGGGCTTGTTCCACTAATTGGCGGATAGTCGGCTTGGTATCCACGATTTTCTTACTCTAGTTCGATAAATCTAATTTCCGTATCCTGCTTTACTTTATTTCAGCAAAAACACCAGTAGGATATTGGGTCATCATCAGTAATTCGGGATTAGAGCTTAAACCTAACGACTTTCCCCTGATGTTTACCCCAGTAAGTCCTGATCACTGTTCCCTTTTACCCCCAGATACCAAGGTTAACCCAGAACTGGTTCTTTGCCACAGGGTCGAAGATTAAAAAAAGATTAATCTTTTCAGGAGAGAGAAAATTGATCCAGACCGGGGTTGCAAAATCAGAAAGTTAGGACATAATAGCGGTATCTGATTTCCAGTTAAAAGGTTCATTTATGAATTTCAAAGCCCAGCCATGAAAAGCCCTGTAAAAGTCCCAGAAATTGCTCTATTTGAGCCAAAAGGCTATATTACCGCCGCCAACGTCCTAGAATTTCAAGAGCAGCTCACCAATCTGGTGAACCAGAATAGCTGTATCACTTTTCTCGTGGATATGAGTAGGGTGGAATTCCTCGACAGCGCGGGATTAATGGCTTTAGTTACCGCCTTTCGTCTGGCTCAAAGTCAAGATAAATCCTTCAATATCTGTTCTATTCCACCTTCAGTCAAGATTATCTTTGAATTAACCCAACTCGATCGGGTTCTCTCGATTTTCCCTAGCCGTGCTGACTTTGATGCTGTTATCACCCTCCCCCAAGCGGCGTAAGCAGACAAAATAGCGTTTCTCGTCGCAATTTCTCGGCTAAATTCTGAATTTACCTGGGAATCACCCCTTGGCTGGCTATCTTCCCATTTATCCAACCGACTCCTCAGGACAACAATTTTTCTCAAGGAGAGCCATTATACTGTTGAGATGGCTCTCCTCCTTTTTGGATATTATTTCTAGGGGCAAACTACCATGGACTTGTTGGGAGCAGCTCACAAAAGACTGTCTATTAAGAAATTCCATGACTTTAGTGATGACAGAGGGGAAGGAGGGCAAGATGGTAGATAGGTAATGAGTAGTAATTTCCTAGAATCCATGACAGTCAAAAATCTCCAGTATGCTTATTTTCCCGGTTGTGTCGCCCAAGGTGCCTGTCGGGAACTATATTTATCCACGGCAGCCCTGACGGAAGCTTTGGGGATTAATTTAGTCGAACTCAAAAAAGCTGCCTGTTGTGGTTCGGGAACCTATAAGGAAGATTCGCAACTGTTGGAAGATGCCGTCAATGCGCGTAATATTGCCCTAGCGGAAGCCCTCAATTTACCCCTGTTGACTCACTGTAGCACCTGTCAAGGAGTGATCGGTCATGTGGATGAGCGCTTGAAGGAAGCAAAGCATAATAATCCCAATTATGTTGAGGAAGTTAATAATTATTTACAGAAAGAACATTGTTCCCCCTACCAAGGTACGACGACGGTTAAGCACCTACTCTGGGCAATTGTGGGCGATTATGGCTTAGATAATCTGGCGGCCAAGGTGGTTCGTCCCTTATCAGGCTTAAATTGTGCTGGTTTTTATGGTTGTTATCTCCTGCGGGCCCAGGATACTCTCCCCTACGATAATCCTTTTCAGCCGGAATCTCTAGAAAACGTCTTTCGGACCTTGGGGGCCAATCCGATTTATTATCAAGGACGCACTCAATGCTGTGGTTGGCCCCTGTCCAGTTATGCCACCACCCAATCGTTCCAAATGGCAGGAAAACACATTTTAGAAGCCATGGCAGCCGGGGCCGATTGTTTAGTCACCCCTTGTCCTTTATGCCATCTTAATCTTGATTCCCGACAACCGGAAGTGGCAAAAGTGATCGGTCGAAGTTTAGGTTTACCTGTATTACATTTTTCCCAATTAGTCGCTTTAGCGGTGGGAGTCAGTCCCGATCGTTTAGGATTAGATCGACACATCGTTTCCACCAAATCCCTCTTAAAGAAATTGGGGTTTTAGAACTCAATCAGGAGTGTTAGCAATGGATTGGTTAAAAAGAATTTTTGGCTTAGATAAACCGGTCAATGCCGCTAGTGCGATCGCAGGGAAGGCCGCTGCTGCCGGTATTCCCCCCGAAAGAGTCGGATTAGACGGAAAATACGACGAAAGCGGCCTAGCTAAACGAGTAGTTTTAGCTTTTGACGAGACACCGGATTTAGCTGATGAGGACAAATTGTGGGTCGCTCAAACTGGCAGTAAAGTTGTACTAAAAGGCAGGGTTTCCCATCAGGCGACTTTAAATAAAATGGTAGCAATTGCCAGTAAAGTCCCTGGGGCAACCAGCGTCGATAGCAGTCAAGTAACTATTGGGTGAAGTCGAACGGCTGTTAACCTCTTGTAAAAATCAA